>NZ_JABMIT010000030.1:0-1297 GCF_013186635.1 Brevibacillus sp. HB1.3
TACACCCCTTAGATTTCATCGGATAAACCAGGGGCTTAATCCAATGTCTATTCTAAGGGGTGTACTTCAGAGCGCTCCACTAAAAAGTGGGGCTTTTCTTTTTTCGTCATCCATCATAAGACAGGAATAAACGCTTGTGTAAAGGTGAGAGAATGGAGATCAAATGTAGCCCTAGATAGTGTGACGACAGCTAGTGGAACGACTCAAGGGGATAAGAAACGGATTTACAAGCACACATGGACCTGGCTGGTATCACATATGTATAGATACTTGAGGGAACGAACTTGGAAAAAGAAAAAAGAGTAAAGGATTCGAGCTGACTCCTGTTTATTCATACTAAGCGTTCATGATTTTACAAATTTTTATTTTTGGTTCGACATGTTTTTACAACATTTTCAAGTAATTACCATTATTATGATTAAGAGAATATTGATTTGAGGTGATATTATCAGAATAATCCTTTTGGTCTTACTTATATTGCTGTCAGCTTTCAGTTTTTTCGATCTTGATGTTAGCATGGGAATAAGCAGAAGGATTGTAGTTGTCCTCACGGTTGTGGTGGCTTTTGGGATTTACTTTTTCGATAATAAAAGTGGAGCCAAGAAAAGTGAAAAAGAATAATATAACTAAATCGTTACTATCAGTTGCATTGACTACAGCTTTTCTATTTACTGGATACTCCCAGGTAGCGGTGCCTAGTGTTTATGCAGTAGAACAATCTAATGATCGTAGTTTAGATATACTTCTTGAAATTGCAAAATCTGATTTGGAAGAAAAGACCTTTGTTAAAAATGGTATAGTTGTAAATGGGTACAGCAGCTACGAAGAAGCGGGAGTCAGTCAAGAAGCATTTGAAGAATTTAAAAAGATTGTTAGCTTCGCAAATAGCGAAATTAAAAAAGGGAACATGGTCGTAGGCAAGAATATATTAGATACAAAAGCAAATGTTATAAGTACAAATTCAGCATGCAGTTCAAAGAATTCAACAAATAACATACAACCTGCGGTGGCTTATCTCGAATACCACGTAAGTGCAAGTAAGGCTGTAAAGATAGGAAAAGCGTTATCTGGAGGTATCGGAGCGGCAGGACTAGCTGCTCTATTTAAACTTCCGCCTACTGTAGCTATAGTGCTTGCCGCGTTATACGGTGCAAACGATATGTGTAATTGGGAAGGCAATGGATATACTCTTTACTACATAGCAACCCCGATTCCTGCTGGCTTTTGCGTTCCAGATTGATTCTTTTACATTAATTTCAGACTAACAAAAAGGCCCCTTCTCAAATTGAAGGGGCCT
>NZ_JABMIT010000031.1:0-1201 GCF_013186635.1 Brevibacillus sp. HB1.3
TTTTTTATGGTGAAAAAGGGACAGAAGTTTAGAAATTATCCGTACGAATTAAAAATAGAAGCCATACGACTACATATTGAGGAAGGTTGGACATACCGCCGAATCATGGAACATCTGGGGATTCCAGATCGACACAGGCTTAAAATATGGATGAAAAAATACAAGCAATTAGGCGAATTTGGACTTATGGATCAGCGAGGGAGACGTGAAGAATATATTGATCAAGACCGATATGTTCAAAAGCTCAAACGAGAGAACTCTATGCTAAAAAAGTGTTTAAAAATCTGGATGCAGGAGGTGCAACCCGTAAGTATAAAGCGATCAAACAGGTAGCTGGTGAGTATACCATCAGTGAGCTGTGCAAGTTATTTGGAGTCTCAAGAAGTGGATACTACGCATATTTGAAGCGAAAAGCAACAGATCGGGATAAGCTTGTGAAAGACCTAATCAAGGCAGTTTATAAGAAGTACGATAGTAAATATGGATATAGACAAATCCAGCTATTTCTACTACAAGATCACGGAGTGTGGATCAACCATAAGAAGGTACTACGTCTCATGCAAGATATGAGGCTCCGTTCTCGAATACGCTGCAAGTATCGAAGTCATTCTGTTTCATCCATTGGAGGACGAGTTGCCGAGAATGTCCTTCAACGCGAATTTCATGCAGATGCACCTAATAAAAAATGGGTAACGGATGTCACACAGTATCGTGTTGCGGATACTTGGCTCTACCTGTCTGCCATTAAGGATTTGTTTAATAATGAAATTGTGGCCTATCAGATAGGAGCTCGCAATGACAATCAGTTGGTCCTACGGACCTTCCAGAAAGCCTTTGAAAAGACGAAAGACGTGACTGGACTGATCGTTCATAGCGATCAAGGATTCCAGTACACGTCCCACGCTTACCACGACATGCTGCCAAAGGTTGGCGCCCAAATCAGCATGTCTCGAAGAGGCAATTGTTATGATAACGCCTCAATGGAGAGCTTCTTCTCCCATCTTAAAACGGAAGGGCTCTACCCTTATGATATCCGAAGCGTGGATGAAGCACAAAGACGAATTGAAGAGTATATTCAATTTTACAACCATAATCGGCCGCAAAGAAAATTAAAAAAGCTGACGCCCGTAGAATTCAGGCGTCAGCTATCGGCCTAAAGGCCGGGGTTTTTCTTAATGTCTACGAATTGGGGTCTTGACCA
>NZ_JABMIT010000032.1:0-1016 GCF_013186635.1 Brevibacillus sp. HB1.3
GCACTTTGTTCTGTGCAGATCTTTAATTTATCACATCTAACTTTCGAAGTCAACAACTTTTTTAGTTATATGTGATTTGTTCTACTCAGTTAAACTTTTGTTTCGCGAGTAGGTTTCTAATATAACACATTGTTTTTCATTAATCAAGAGATTTTTTCAACCTCATTGAAATTAATGGTGCGGTCGGCGAGACTCGAACTCGCACGGGTCGCCCCGCCACCCCCTCAAGATGGTGTGTCTGCCAATTCCACCACGACCGCATGTAAAACGTCTCAGGAGAGGTTCGAACTCCCGACCGTCCGCTTAGAAGGCGGATGCTCTATCCAGCTGAGCTACTGAGACATATAGTAGTTATAAAAAATGGGGCGATCGATGGGACTTGAACCCACGAGTGCCGGAGCCACAATCCGGTGCGTTAACCCCTTCGCCACGACCGCCATAATGTATGCGTTTTAAAAATGTTCCTTGGCAGGGGCAGTAGGAATCGAACCCACACCAAAGGTTTTGGAGACCTTCGTTCTACCGTTAAACTATGCCCCTATGGTAGCGGTGGAGGGGATCGAACCCCCGACCTTTCGGGTATGAACCGAACGCTCTAGCCATCTGAGCTACGCCGCCATAATTATTCGCAATAAAAAGAAGTGGCGGAGGGAGAGGGATTCGAACCCCCGTGAGCTTGCACTCTAACGGTTTTCAAGACCGCCCCGTTATGACCACTTCGGTATCCCTCCGCAAAAATATGGAGCGGGTGATGGGAATCGAACCCACGCGACCAGCTTGGAAGGCTGGAGTTCTACCATTGAACTACACCCGCTTGAATATGGTGCCGGTGAAGGGACTTGAACCCCCACGGTTTCCCTCACGATTTTGAGTCGCGCGCGTCTGCCATTCCGCCACACCGGCATATTCATTTGAAACATGGTCGGGAAGACAGGATTCGAACCTGCGACCCCTTGGTCCCAAGCCAAGTACTCTACCAAGCTGAGCTACTTCCCGATTACAGTTCTTCATTTTTA
>NZ_JABMIT010000033.1:0-952 GCF_013186635.1 Brevibacillus sp. HB1.3
CCCCTACGGGTCACTTAGAAAAATCCCTACATCTTGTAGGTGATTTGGAGGCTTAGCTCAGCTGGGAGAGCATCTGCCTTACAAGCAGAGGGTCGGCGGTTCGATCCCGTCAGCCTCCACCACTACTATCAAAGGGCAAGGAAGGTCAGCTAAAAGCGCCACGTCCTGTGGCAATACTGACAATCAGTCGTCCTAACTATCGCGGGATGGAGCAGCTCGGTAGCTCGTCGGGCTCATAACCCGAAGGTCGCAGGTTCAAATCCTGCTCCCGCAACCAAATTTTCTACTTGCTCTACGTCGAACCATCTTCTTGATCCAGTAGGATCATAGTACCAAGTAGGTACAATCAAACATGGAGCTGTGGTGAAGTTGGAGTTCACGCCGGTCTGTCACACCGGAGGTCGCGGGTTCGAGTCCCGTCAGCTCCGCCATCTTTCTTAACGAGATGGCATAGTTCATGAACATGAAAAAGGTTTAACGGAATAAAAAAACGTTGATTTTTCATGAAAGATATGCCATAATTAAAGATATGCCGGTATAGCTCAATTGGTAGAGCACCTGACTTGTAATCAGGGGGTTGTGGGTTCAAGTCCTATTGCCGGCACCATGAAACTGGGGAGATAGTGAAGTGGCTAAACACGGCAGACTGTAAATCTGCTCCCTCCGGGTTCGGCGGTTCGAATCCGTCTCTCCCCACCATTTTCATGAGCCATTAGCTCAGTTGGTAGAGCATCTGACTTTTAATCAGAGGGTCGAAGGTTCGAGTCCTTCATGGCTCACCAGTTTTTACAAACCCGAAAAGTGAAAGTCAGCTGGTTAACAGCTCTGGATACTTGGATGGGAAAATGCGGTCGTGGCGGAATTGGCAGACGCGCTAGATTCAGGTTCTAGTGGTGGCAACACCGTGGAGGTTCAAGTCCTCTCGACCGCACCAATCAACTTTTTCTTACAG
>NZ_JABMIT010000034.1:0-476 GCF_013186635.1 Brevibacillus sp. HB1.3
GAGATGACCAGCATACTTTCTATTGGCCTCGTCCGATTCTGTACTGTTCCATCTCCTAGCTGCCCTTTCTCATTTTGACCCCACGCCCATACACTTCCGTCTTCTTTCACCATCAACGTATGTGCTCCACCTGCGGATAAGCGATTGGCTTTGACTTCTGTCTCCCTGACTTCCACAGGGACCGTGATTGTTTTGTTATAGTAGCTGACTGTGATGTTCGCTGTCCCTACCGATACCGCTGTGATCACTCCTGCTGCATCTACCGTTGCTACCGCTGGGTTACTGCTCTCATACATCGACTGCGTCGTGACATCTTGGGTGCTGTTATTTGGATAGGTCGCCGTGATTTGTAATGGCTTGCTTTGAGACGTCGGCAGCAACACCGTGCTTGGACTCGCTACCAGTTGCTGAGCAGAGATCACCAGCATACTTTCTATTGGCGTCGTCCGATTTTGTACCGTTCCATCTCCTAGCTG
>NZ_JABMIT010000035.1:0-439 GCF_013186635.1 Brevibacillus sp. HB1.3
GAGGGCTTAACGGCCGTGTTCGGCATGGGAACGGGTGTGTCCCCTCCGCCATCATCACCAGACGATTTGACTATTTCTCAAAAGTGACGAAGAATAATGTAACATGTCTTCTTGATCACTTTCAAGTATTATTTTTTGGAAAATGGTGGAGCTGAACGGGATCGAACCGATGACCTCCTGCTTGCAAGGCAGGCGCTCTCCCAACTGAGCTACAGCCCCATACGGGTAATATTTAGTGGTGGGCCTAGGCTGACTCGAACAGCCGACCTCACGCTTATCAGGCGTGCGCTCTAACCAACTGAGCTATAGGCCCTTGTAAGCCACAAAAAAAGACGTACTACTTCAAAGGCCAAAAGCTGCGGCACTTCAAAGATCTGTATACGTCAGGGAGTTGATGCTCCCTCAAAACTGAACAGCGAACGTTGCGTTACGGTCATAT
>NZ_JABMIT010000036.1:0-352 GCF_013186635.1 Brevibacillus sp. HB1.3
CCCCTTCTCATTCTGACCCCATGCCCATACACTTCCGTCTTCTTTCACCATCAACGTATGTGCTCCACCTGCGGATAAGCGATTGGCTTTCACTTCTGTCTCCCTGACTTCCACAGGGACCGTGATTGTTTTGTTATAGTAGCTGACTGTGATGTTCGCTGTCCCTACCGATATCGCTGTGATCACACCTGCTGCATCTACCGTTGCTACCGCTGGGTTACTGCTCTCATACGTCGACTGCGTCGTGACATCTTGAGTGCTGTTATTTGGATAGGTCGCCGTGATTTGTAATGGCTTGCTTTGGGACGTCGGGAGTAAAACCGTTCCCGGATTCGCTACCAGTTGTTGTGCA
>NZ_JABMIT010000037.1:0-292 GCF_013186635.1 Brevibacillus sp. HB1.3
CCTTAGCGTCCACCTCTGAGACGCTCCCAGAATGGACAACTTTGGACGCGGGTTTCGCTTTTTTTCATGGAGCCGGGCAGTCAATCCCACAGCGGGTGGCCCTAGAATCTGAGCGTTTTCTCCTGTTTCCTCCCAGCACTACAGCAACAAATAGAGGTTCCTATTAACTAGCTACGGTGGGGAGAAGAATATTTCCAGTCTAGGCTCAGTGCTCCGTCCCGCTGAGGGTTGGGACTGTCCGCTCCGAAGGGATTTGCGGGGAAACGCAAAAGTGGTAGCCGCTACGTCGTAT
>NZ_JABMIT010000038.1:0-286 GCF_013186635.1 Brevibacillus sp. HB1.3
GCGCACCGCAACCAAGCAAAAAGCCATCGACGAGCTGGAAAAACGCGTCGCAGCACTCGAGCAAGAAAGAAAGCGTCCGGAATCATAACGGACGCTTTCCTTTTCCCCTATTCAAATAGAGCCATCATCTCTTCGTCTTCTCTCTCGCGCGCTATATCGTATGGTGTTTGCCCCTCGATGTCCTTTTTGTCAGGATTCGCACCTTTGGCCAGCAATAACTCTACCACATCCAAACGTTCCTCTCCATCCGCTACCTGTGTGTGCAGCGGGGTACTTCCATCATGAG
>NZ_JABMIT010000039.1:0-264 GCF_013186635.1 Brevibacillus sp. HB1.3
AAAAAGTGAAGAACTAGAATCGGGAAGTAGCTCAGCTTGGTAGAGTACTTGGCTTGGGACCAAGGGGTCGCAGGTTCGAATCCTGTCTTCCCGACCATCGTTTTCTTGAAAAAAGATGGTTGACATGAATGCAACGCACATGATACATTGAAAATCTGCTCTTACTAAACAAATTGCAGGTTGGTTGAAAAACATTTCAAAAAAGTGTTTGACTACCAAAGGTCGATGTGCTAACATGAAGTTCCTGCTAGTTTAGCAGAACTA
>NZ_JABMIT010000004.1:0-508087 GCF_013186635.1 Brevibacillus sp. HB1.3
ACCCTTCTCATTTTGACCCCATGCCCATACACTTCCGTCTTCTTTCACCATCAATGTATGTGCTCCGCCGGCAGACAAGCGATTCGCTTTCACATCTGTCTCCCTGACTTCTACAGGAACTGTGATCGTTTGGTTATAGTAGCTGACTGTGATGTTCGCTGTCCCTACCGATACCGCTGTGATCACACCTGCTGCATCTACCGTTGCTACCGCTGGGTTACTGCTCTCATACGTCGACTGTGTCGTGACGTCTTGGGTGCTGTTATTTGGATAGGTCGCCGTGATTTGCAATGGCTTGCTTTGAGATGTCGGCAGTAACACCGTACCTGGACTCGCTACCAGTTGCTGAGCAGAGATGACCAGCATACTTTCTATTGGCGTCGTCCGATTCTGTACCGTTCCATCTCCTAGCTGCCCCTTCTCATTCTGACCCCATGCCCATACACTTCCGTCTTCTTTCACCATCAATGTATGTGCTCCACCTGCGGACAAGCGATTGACTTTGACCTCTGTCTCCTTGACTTCTACATGGACTGTAATCGTTTGGTTATAGTAGCTCACTGTGATAGTCGCAGTTCCTGCCGATACCGATGTGATCACACCTGCTGCATCTACCGTTGCTACCGCTGGGTTACTGCTCTCATACGTCGACTGTGTCGTGACATCTTGTGTACTGTTGTTTGCATAGGTCGCCGTGATTTGCAACGGTTTGCTTTGTGAGATTGGCAGTAAAACCGTCTCCGGACTCGCTACGAGTTGCTGTGCAGAGATGACCAGCATACTTTCTATTGGCGTCGTCCGATTCTGTACCGTTCCATCTCCTAGCTGTCCCTTTTCATTTTGACCCCATGCCCATACACTTCCGTCTTCTTTCACCATCAATGTATGTGCTCCACCTGCGGACAAGCGTTTCAGCTTACCTTCTTTCAATACTTGTGCTACTTTTACATTCGCGTTTACCTTGGTTCCCAAATAGTCGATGGTTACTGAGGTGATTCCTTCTTTTATTCCTGAAAGGAGACCACTTGCAGAAACAGATGCAATAGATGGATCTGCCATTGTAAACAATGATTTATCCGCTACATCTACTTCAGTACCATCCGCAAGCTTCAATAACACATTTAATTGTTGTGTTGTCCCCTCTTGAAGAGTGATGTCTTCCGGGATGACCTTGATGTTCTGAACCGGAATTTCTACTGTAACAACAACAGGCACAACCACACTCGCTCCCCCAAAGGAAACAGTGATGTTCGTACTACCTGCCTTAACAGCTGTAACCACCCCGTTTGCATCAACGGTTACCACTGTGGCATCTCCTGGCAAGTAGACTGCTTGCCCCGAAACATCCATGTTTTTGCCATCCTTATAGGTCGCTGTAACTTGTAGCTGCTGCGTCTTCCCAACCAACATGTTCAGGCTGACTGGTGTAACAGACAAGCTCTGCACAGGCTCTTGCGTCTCTGTAACCTGAACAGGAACGGTAACTACTTTTCCACCAAAAGATATGGTTACAGCAGATGATCCGACCGCCACCCCAGTAACGAAGCCACTTGTTCCAACACTAGCAATAGCAGGTTGCGAACTCTGATAAGTCGCCTGATTCGTTACATTCGTTTGGCTGTTATCACT
Source organism: Brevibacillus sp. HB1.3 (assembly GCF_013186635.1). NCBI lineage: Bacteria > Bacillati > Bacillota > Bacilli > Caryophanales > Paenibacillaceae > Brevibacillus > Brevibacillus sp. HB1.3. The sequence continues at coordinate 1,630 of NZ_JABMIT010000004.1, forward strand.
GTAGGCCGCCTTTACTTCCAACTGCTGGTTGGTTCCTTTGCCAATGCTCACTGTCGCTGGCGTAACCGCCAAAGACACGAGAGAGATGGCCTTTCCGGAAACCGTAACAGGAATAATCGTACTTTGCCCACCGTAGCTTACCGTGATTTGCGTAGCTCCTGGCGAAAGTGCTGTTATCAGTCCACCACTACCCACAGATGCAACATTGGCATTACTACTTGAATACACGGCTTGTCTTGAAATATTTTCTTCGGCCCCGTTTGAATAAGTGGCCGTTACACTAAGCTGTTGAGTTCCACCTGCAACCAACGACACTTGCACCGGGGTTCCTTTTATTTCCTGAATACTAGCTCCCTGAACAGTTATCTGGCTGGATGCACTTTTACCATCATAAGAAACGGTAATCGTCGCTGTTCCTGCTTTGATACCCGTTACGACACCTTGGCTGCTTACTTGCGCAACAGATGCATTCGAGGTGTCAAAGCTGGCAACGCTGCTGATATCTTTGCTGTTACCGTCTGAGTAATGAGCGGATGCATACAAGCGTTGGATCTGGCCTTCTGTAATTGTTGATTGTCCTGGTGCAAGACTGATTGATGTCAAATGAACGGATGGTGCATCAACGGTAATGGCAAAAGTCTTCGACTGTCCTCCGAAATACAACCTGGCCTTCGTTGTTCCGCCGTTCACCGCATACACAATCCCCTTGTTGATATAGGCAACGGAGGGATCCTCCACGACATATACAGCCTGCGCGCTTACATCTACCTGACTCCCGTTGTCTAACGTTGCCATGACCTTGATCGATTTGGAGTTACCTGGTGATACATCCACCTTCTCCAGATCGAGACTCAATGCTTTGGCTTTCTGTGGTGTAGATGCATTTTGCTTTACGCTTTTTGTGATATTTCCGTTCTCGTCATGGTAGAAAATGACGCTTTCGACTCCATTTTCTTTGATCGCCTTGATTCGATTGTTTTGATCGTATACATACTCGTAAACCGTTCCCCCAGCCGCTGGAGCAAAAACGGTAAATAATACATTGACTGGATTACTTTCTGTATTGGTCAGCTTAATCGTATAGGCACCTGCTGCCAAATCATAAATGACTTCAGCTGCACTTGGCTTCTCCCTCGGTGACACTTGAACCCCGTTGGAATAGACCGTTACAGCAGGATACTTCTGACTTGGATTTTTCAATTGCGTCACCATGCGATACTTTCCAGGAATGATAGCATTCATGGCGATTTCTACCGTTTGTCCACCTGGAATCGTGATATCGTTTGGCTGATTAAAAACAAAGGCTTCGCCTCCTGGCTTTGCCAGAAGCGTAGCGTAAAACGTACTTTTTCCTACAATCTTCACATAATACGTTTTTCCGGCAGCAAAAACTGGATTCACTCTACCATTACTTCCTGAAGAGATCTCCTCATGGTCCAGCAAGCCCGCCCCTTTATAAACGGATATATTCGCATCTGCCGCTAATCCCGAGTCGTTATTTAACGTGAACTGATAAACTCCGCTCGTTTTCGCCGTGATTTTAAAGTATTTTGGCCGATTAACAGGAAAATCCATTCGTATCGGGTTATACTCTACCAACAGATTAAAATTGCCTTCTGCTGGTTTCGTTTGGACAGTGTAGGGGCTGCTGCTATAGCTGCTAGTACCTGATGAATTGTACGCCCAAAGTATGATTGTATAAGCGCGATCCGGTTGTAGGCCCGTGATGGTATAAGTGGATACGTTGCCTACCCGTTTGATCCCGCCGCCATCTACTTGAATGCCGTAGTCTGTTGCGCCTGCGACAGGACTCCAAAATACTTTAAGGGAATTCGTTTCTGCCTCTACTTTAATAATATTTGGGGCATCCGGTTTCTTCTCGATAGTCAAGCTTCCGGGATAAACCGCTACAAAACCGCCGCGATTGGATACTTCGATGTTCGGATAGGTGCCTTCTCCAAGATCCCTTCCCCTCCAGCTAAGGCTCCACTGACCTGAGCTACCAGTAGTAGTCATTTGCTTCGGATCTTTAAGACGATTCATTCTCCCAGAGATGATATCTCCTGGTTCCAGATGGGTATAGACCCCTTCCAAGGTAAAGGTCTCATCAATGTCCATGACCCGCTTTGCCCCAGGGGTATAAATAACGATCTTCGGGAGAGCATCTACCAATCGGGATGAGTAGTTCGTTGGTGTAGTCCATGCCCCGCGATTATCCTGAGCTTGAACCGTCCAGTAAACGGTTTGATACAACATTTCTTTTGTGATGGGGAAAAAATATCTGCCGGACGCATTCCCATTTTGGTTCGACTCGGAAATCGTCTCTTCTTTCTCACCGAGCTCGTTTCCGCCTGGTGTCAGTCCCACTCTTAATTTTGTTGATACGATTTTGTCTGAAACATCATTATCTCTAAGCGAATAATTGATTAATCCTCTAAGGCCACTATCCATAATGACAAGCTCTGTATTTACTACGACAGGTGCTTGATTCGTAGCTAATAGATAGAACTCCAATTTAGCGGTACTGCCTTCAAGGATTTTCGGGGCATCGCTCTTCATTACCGCTTTTAGTCGCACATCAATGAGTGCGTTTTTTTGTATATAGCTTGTATCAAATACATAAGAACGGGCTGTACCTGTTAATTTGTCCCGTTTTACAGAAGTGACATGCCCACCCTCGCTGATATAAATGATCAATTCTTGCGAGGCTATATAACTTGGATACCCTTTACGGCTGGAGTAGTCCCAATCCAACGTAATCGACTGCCCTTTTGGTATTTCTTGTCGATCTCTCGGATATTTCCAATCCGCAGAAATGGTTATCGGGTCCTTTTCAGCTTGCGCTCTCATATCCAAGCTAATATCGACTTTTTCGACGAGAGATTTACTGGATTTCTGATCGACTGCCCAGACACGAAGTGAGTAGAGATGATCTGGTTTCAAATTTTTGATGGGCAAGTTGTACGAAAATTCATTTGCGCTCTCTGATGCCGTAAAACGAGTCAGTTCATGAGGATCTTCTTCATCTAGCTGATACCAAATATGAACTTGGTCTCCGATGTTCGGATCCATCGCAATACCTGATATGATGATGACATCCTCTGAATTAACAGTAGTGACAGCCTTCCCTACCACTGGTGAGATCAAATAAACTTGGGGAGCAGAATTATCGTTCACCTCGGTCGTTATGTAGGTGATTTCAGGTGTCCATTTGAGAAGATCCCCAACGTTGTTTTCTTTCTGGTTGACTTGAAAAATCAGTGCGTCTCCTTCTTCAATGGAAAGCTCCTCCTGAAGCTCTACACCAATCTCATCGTTAAAGTCAATCGATTGCCAGCCTGAGGAAGGCCAAATTTGGACATCGTTTTTCAGTAATCGGACGTTGACTCCGTCTCCCTCTTCCACTTGAATTTTGGAAATCCAACCGCTTACGTGAATTCGACCTGAACGCGGTGCCTTCCATTTCAAGATTGGATCTGAGCTCCCGACTTTTATCCACGTATTTCCGATTGCCGTCTCGTTTTGATTACTCTTCCATTCCTCAGAAGCTTTGTCCCATTCCAAGTCCGTGAAGCGATCTCCGCTTACCTCCTGATAGGACCAATTGTTCTGCCCTTGCTGATTAGAAAATTGCAGCCAAAAAGCATACGTTTCATGTATGGGTTCAACAATCGTGATTGTCTTCTCCATACTGGTTTGCTTCCCGTCTTTTTCTGTGACCAGCACTTTTAATTGGTGTTCCCCTACTTGCATCTGGTCGACTTCCAACAGATAGGAGAAACCTGGTTTTAGATGTGGTGCGTCTGGGTATTTGCGCTTCATATCTGGTCGTTCAAGTCCATATTTCGCCTCGCCCAGCTTATCTCCATCCATCAAAACCTCGATTTTCTCCACTTCACCAGAAGAAACGAACCATCCCGTTATGTTGTAATTCCTACTGATCAGTTCGTTATCTTGCGGGGTGTCAATGGCGCCCCCTGTTACCAAGACGTCGCCTTTTACAGTAACAGGGTATTGCTTCACGATGCCAGCATAAGACACGGTAAGAACTGCATTTCCTGATGTGAGACCTGTTAGTAATCCAGTTGCATCTATTTTGGCGATAGATGGATTATCGATCGTGTAGGTCACTTCTCCCGTTACATCCTTGGTACTCTTATCTCGATAAGATGCAACGACCGTGAATGCTACGCTCTTGTCTTTTTCTAAAGTAACTTCGGAATAATTAGCTGTGATTCCCGTAACGGGACCAATGATGATGTTACTTTCCAGCACGAGACTCTCCGCGCCCGCTTTATCCGTTACTTTTATGGTCAGTTTGTGATTCCCTTCCGCAAACAAGGACGTATCCAGTAGATATTGAAAACCAGCATTTGCATTCTGGTAGAGTGGATACATGGCGAAAATATCTGGACGAGGTCCACCATAAACAGCGGTTCCTTGTAATTGTCCATCCACCAAAACCTCTATTTTGGAGACACCGCTTGGGTCCAGAATCCATCCCTGTAAGGTTGTGATTCCACCAATAACTGTGCCCTCTTTTGGGATATCCATTTGCCCTTTAGCAACCAGCGAGCCTGATTCTGATTCTGTGACAACAACTGGAATCACCAATGACTGATTTCCGTAATTCACGTGAATCTTTGTCATTCCAACCTTCAGACCTGTAACGATTCCCAGTGGACTGACATAAACGACATTCGGATCCTCTACTGTGTAAACAGCTTCCCCTGTAATGTCCTTTGGATTTTGCCCTTCAAAACTGGCCGTAATCTGCAGTTTCTGTATAGCGTCTTTTGCTACGCTCATGTTTGGTTCTGTATTTTGCAGACTGATTGCTGGAGCAATTTTTCCAACCACGAAATTTCTTTCTGGTAGTCGATGTTGCTTTCCTTCGCTATCCGCTGCGATCACAGAAACGGTATGATTACCCGGTTGTAGTTCGTTCAGATCTACGGTATAGCTGAATCCTGCTTGTGTATTTGTATATTCCGGATGAAGCAGGGCAATATCCGGTCGAGCAATCCCCGATTTTGCTTTCCCATGTTCGATCCCGTCAATGACAACCCGATAGTCTGAGATAGCAGAAGGATGTAAAAACCAGCCTGAAATCGTATAGGAGCCATTGACAGTAGCACCATTTACAGGCGTTTCTATCTCTCCCAAGGTTTTAAGTGCTTCCGCTTCCGTAACGGTAATAGGAATGCTGATACTTTGATCCCCATATTTTACGGTGAGACTGGTACTTCCTTGGGCTAGAGCCGTGACCAAGCCATCTGTGCTCACCTTTGCGACAGATGAATTCTCTATGTTGTATAGGGCCAGCTTGGTTACATCATGACTGCTCTGATCCTCCAGTACCGCCATGACAGACATTTGATGCGTTTTTCCTTGAGGAACGGTTATCTCTGTAACGTTTGCCTTTAATCCGATTGCTGGTAGCAAGGTAACGACTTGAATCGTTCTGTTCCCGAGCATTACCTGATTTCCACCCTTACCTGTTCCTCTAACAGAAAGAGTATGTGTGCCTTCCCGCAATTTTCCTGTATCGAGATTGTAGTGGAACCCTACGTTTCCATCCGGTTTAGAAGCATCCATAATTTCTATTTCCGGACGAGAAATGCCATAGGTTGCTTCGCCACTTACGGCTCCATCGACCAGTACTTCAATCTTTTCAACGCCATTGGAGTCAACAAACCAGCCGGTGACAGGGTAAACACCGCTGATTAATGCATGGTCTGCGGGACTGTCAATGCCTCCCCGAGCCAGACCCCCTGCTGCTTTGACCCAAACAGGTATCGTAAGCGTTTGTTCCTGGTATTTGACGATGATATTGGTCTGACCGATTTCAATTCCCGTAACGATTCCTTTATCTGAAAGGCTAATGATCGCAGGATTCTCAATCGTGTATTGAGCCTCTCTGGTCACATCTTTCGTTTGTTGATTCAGTAAAACAGCAGAAATGGATAATTGCTGTGTATTCCCTTGTATCAAATCTACCTTGCTTATATTTGCCACAATACTTGTGGCCGGTTCTGCACGACCGATGAAAACAGCTCGCTCTGCCAGAATTTGCTCGGCGCCTTCTTTCGTAACAGCCGTTACCTTAATCGAATGCTGCCCTTCCATTAGCTGCGTTGTGTCTAAACGGTACTCAAATCCGGCTTTAGCATTCTGATATTGTGGATAAGAGGATTCAATATCAGGGCGGGTAAGCCCATAAGAAGCTTCCCCCACTACTGTTCCATCCACATGAATCTCTATCTTGGAAACGCCTGATGGGTCCAGGTACCAGCCTTTGATGAGTGTGACGCCTGTCATCATGGAATTACTGGTTGGCGCCTCTAACTCCCAACGCGGTATCAGTGGCTCATCCTTTTTGATCGTAACGGGGATCGTGATTGATTGACCATCATATCGAATGGTCACAATCGTCGCGCCAGCCCCCATTGCTTTTACAAGCCCAGCAGCGTCAACTGTTACGACACTTTCATCTGATGATGCATATTCGGCAAGACTTGTCACGTCTTTCAGGGTGTTATCTTCTAAAACTGTAGATACCACCAACTGATGCGATCCTTCATTCGTTAGTTCCAGCTTAGTCACATCAGCATGTAGACCGCTCAACGGCTCCATGTCACCAATGTAAAACGTCGTTCCATCCATCACGGTTTGTTGTCCATTCGTATCCTGAACCTCCACCGTAATGCTATGTGTGCCTGCCACTAAATTTCGAGTATCCAGTTGATAGTGAAATCCAGCATTGCTATTCTGATAAACTGGATATTTCGCTTCAATATCTGGTCTCGGGTCGCCATAGGATGCCTCTCCCACATTCGTACCATCAATCAGGATACTGATTTTCGATACTCCGTCTGGATTGAGATGCCATCCTTTAATGGTATACGTACCACTGATTAACTCGCCTTTTTCGGGAGTGTCGAGCCCACCTATCGGGATCAAAGGAGCTCTTTTTGACACCACGATCGGGATCTCAATCGTTTTGTCACCCAACTCAGCGATCAGTTGCGTATCTCCGATTCCACTTCCCGTGACGAACCCTGAAGGTGTAACCGTAGCAATTTTTTCATCTTTGCTCGTATAGGTAACTTCCTTGCTGGCATCTTTGGTGTTGCCATTTGTCATGTTCGCCGTAATTTTCAGTTGATAATTCTCACCTTCGGAAAGACGCAATTCGTTCGGCGTCGATTCCAATGAGGTAATCTCAGCGGAGTCGTCATCCCCTAATCCCAGCGCTTTCTCCAGGTTTACAAGCCCTTTTCCGTAAAAACGTGATTCCCCTAAAGGTGTTGCGTTATCGACTAAACTATCACGCACTTCGCGATTGGTGGCTCCACCCAGTTTTGACCAAATCACAGCTGCTGCACCGGTTACGTGAGGAGCTGCTAAAGATGTACCTGAACGTTGCTCATAGTCTCCATGGAGAGACGTGCTTAGAATATCAACGCCAGGAGCCATCAGGTCTAACCCACTGCCAACACTTGAAAAGTCAGCCCGTTGATTGTCCTGATTAATCGCACCAACGGACAATGTCTCAGCATATTTCGCAGGATATAACTGGGTATCCTCACCCATTCCTCGATTCCCTGCTGCTGCAATAACCAGTATCCCTTGTTGATTCGCTCTTTTTATCTGGTCGTGTAGCGCTTGACTGTCAATTCTACCACCAGCACTAATGGAAACGATGTCCATGTCATTCTGTATCGCCCATTCAATCCCTTGAATCATGCTGGAATATGTACCGTGACCTTTTTCATCAAGGACTCTAATGGCATAGATTTCAGCTTCTGGGGCAACACCAACAATCCCAACATCATTATCTTTACCAGCGATGACACCAGCCACCGCAGTTCCATGCCCGTGCTCGTCATCAAAATCTGATTTTCCTTCTACATAGGAAATGCCTCCTTTTACTTGGAGGTCTTCATGATTGGATATACCTGTATCAATAATTCCAATTTTGATATTTTGGCCTTTGTAATGTTTTTCGTGAGCTTGATTCGCCCCTATGTGCTCAATCCCCCACGGAATTTCCTGCTTTTCTGTTCTGTTTGTTTCTGCTAACTCTATTTCACTATCTTCCTCAATATAGGCTACATTCTCGTCCTGAGACATTACCTCCATTTCATTCTCTGTTAATTGAGCAACCATCACTTTCGTGCTAACTTGCTGTACAGATGATCTTAGAATAGCCCTCACTTTTGTTTTCTTGCTTTCTTTAAAACCAATTAAATACGTTTTACTACTAGCGCTTGCAATAGCGTGCTCCGGGACAAGTTGCAAAAACAGTAAAGCAAGCAGTAGGAATAAATTGAAACTACTGATTAAGCGGATGAATCTAGGGTTCATTCCTGTAACTCCTTGTCATAATTGTGTTGAGCTTTGGATCACTTCTTTTTACTCTTCATCTCCTCCCCAAAAATAAGTACAGATAAAAAATGTAAATTTTACCTAAACAGCATTTAGAATTATAGTGAATTCCTGATATTGGAGCAATAGGAACTTACCAATATGTTTTGACTAACAAATTACTAGTCAGCCAATATTGCAAATTAGCAGAAGGGATTTCCAAGTTGGAATATGTTTCCCTTACTTGTAGGTCAGCCTTGCTCTCTCAAAAGCAGATTGTTTCCGAAGTTTCCTTACTTCAGACAAAAAAGAACCCCAAACGAGCGTAGATTACTCGTTTAGGGGATAGAGGTAGTTCTATTGATTGTTTATTTTTGCTGCTGTTTTCTCCAGTATATTAATTTCATATTTCTCATTTGGAAAAGGAAACTCCTCGGTAGTGTTAAGTATGTAAATATTTGAGTTAGTAGTTGGTTCGAGCTTAACAAAGTAATTTACATCACCCCAAGATACACCTGTGATCTCCTTTGTAGGAAACTCTAAATGAATTCTTATTTCCTCCAATGTCTGGGTATTCTTTAAATATAAGCGAGCTGAACTATTTTTCTGAAACAAATTAATTAGTTCCATGCAGTATTCAAATCTACCATCCGGTGTCTGCTGTATGGAATCAGTTCTTATTTTTTCTGTTAACCACCCATTCGTCTCTACGTTTTTATACAAATGTGGTGTCATTAAAAGCATCGCAATGATGATAATTAAAACCCCAATGAACTCCCACCACCTAGATGGACTCCACTTTTTCAATAATAGAAAACTAGAAACGACTATCAATAAAATTGAGGGTATACCTAGATACAAAAGTATTACCGTGGAAATCAAGTCTATACCGCGTTGAAAATTTGCAGTCGAGCCAAGTACAAACCAGATAACACCTGATAAATTAACGAGTATAGTGATGATCCAAATTAACTTCAACCACAATCGCACTGGGCATTCCCCCTCCTGCTAATTAATTTAGTTTCGCAGTAAGATTATTTTTTACCTTTTTGGTTCCACATAAAATTTTGCGAGATACGGCGTTATATATTTTTTCCACCTTTCAACATTAGAGTGCATTGCAGAGTGAGCCTCAATTGGGTCGTACTCCTCCCCTAATTCAATTTTTATATTTGCTGCATTTGTATACTCCCGTTTGGCTTCGCCAAGTAACCATACGCTTCCCCCATTTACCTGTACACCATCTCGTTCATTGTAAACATGTAGATGCTGTCCCACTGGATACTCTAAATAATATTCAAGTTCCCTTACAGGAGTAGCAATAGTAACAAGCGTTTCCACCTGAATTCCTTCATGTTCCAAAACATTTGCTGCTAAAATTGATACATTTCCGCCATGACTATGACCAATTAGCCGAATTGGTTTCTTCTCATTACCTTTAATACTTCGCCAATTCATGATCTCGCTTGCCAACGATTGTGCTGCCTTTACCCTTGCCGTATTATCGTTATCACCTGACCACTCAAATTTTCTTACATCCTCTTTATATAAATCTTTGAAATACGTAACAAAATCATCCTTCCAAGTAGAATTATCCGAAAAAGTCCCATGAACTAGCCATGCATCATGTCCTGTAGGATCAATATACCTAACCGGATTGTTGTGAGTATACGTATACCTATTGAGCGTCAGCGGATTATCCACTTGCCCTTTATACGTATCCTCGGATATAAACCTACCTATCTTCGGATCGTAATATCTAGCACGCAAATAATAGAATCCGCTCTCCTTGTCATGCATTTCCCCTGCATACATAAACGGATTTGAGATCGTCTCCTTGACCTTATCCCCAATCAAATTGCCCCAAATGTCATACTCATAAGTATTCAGGACATTCCCGCTCGGGTCTTTGATCTTAACTACATCCCCGTGGCTGTTGTAATAGTAATTGCCTTCTAGATTCGACGCATAGTCTTTTCGCCAGATCAACTGGTTACCAAACACATTCCGCGCCTTGACCCTGCCATCCTGCGTCAGCTCTTCAATCACTTGTCCATTCAAATAGACGTAGTGAGTCGTATCCGTCACGCTGCCAGTCTGTTGCTTCGTCGCCCGCAGTCCACCTGGGTAATACGTGTAAGTCGTTGTCCCCTTCTCGTCCTTGTACTCCTGTAAACGATTAAACAAATCGTGCTTCATTTCATAGGAGCCCAAGATATTTGCCGGAGCATTTGCATACACTTGGCGGTTGCCGCGCTTATCATAGGAATACTGCTTAACGTTCCCTTCGACCGATTCTTCCTTGATCCGGGAAAGCTTGTCGTACACAAACAATCCATAGTTCGTACCGGAGCGCTTTTGACTGGTGATATTGCCAAACAGATCGTAGCCATTCGTCTCGTTCCAGCCGTCTGCGTGATTCATTGCTGTTAGTTCTGCAAACGAGCTAACCGATTGTTGCATGGCTGTCGGTTGTCCCGGATACGATACAGCATTGGTTTCTCCTGAATTACTAATATCGTACGTATACGTGGTCGTTCCGACTCCGGGGATCGCCACCGCGTTCAATCTGTTCGCGTTGTCATAGGTGTATCCGACACTTAGAGATGGAGCAGAACCAGATACCGCACTTCTTGCAGGGTATACAAGTGTATCTACCAAATCGTCATTGTCTGAATACAGAAGCTGGTAGTCTTTGCCCATCATCGTCTGGCGATTCTTCCGATGGAATCCATCATAACCATAGCTGATGGCGTTTCCTGTGTGATTATTTTCGCTCAAAAGCAGTCCAGACTGTGGATCATACGCGCGCTCTTCATAGAAGGACGCACCGGAAGAAACTTTCGTCATTTCATGGAAAGGCGAATAGTCGTAGTTGAATGTGACGCCGTTTTTGTCCTTGTAACTCTTCACAAGGCCGCTTTTATCGTAGGTGTACGTCTCTGCTCTCGTTTCTGGATTCTTCTCCGAGAGCTTCCATGCCAAACTATTGTAGGTATACTCTGCGGTAGTCGTCCCATTTTCCAGAACACTGGTGAGATTGCCTAGCGTATCGTAGCCATATACGTTTACGTTATTTTCCGGGTCCTGCAAATAAACGAGGTTGTCGTTGTGATCGAAGCGCATACTCCACGCTTGGGAAGTTTTGCCGTCTGAGATTTCTTTATTGGTCACTTTCCCGAATCGATCGGTCTGGTAGTTCGTCACGCGATGGTGACTGCCGCTTTGGGTCGTCTCCTCCGTGCTTTCCACTTTTCCATACAAATCGCGGTAGGTGGTCGCGATATAGCCATTCGGAGAGAGCGTTTGTTCCGTCAGACGAGGTAAGTATCTTGTTCCATCCGAGTAGGCATTGTTTCGATGGTTCTTGGTGGTTCCTAGTGCATTCGTCGTTTGATACAAAAATCCATCCCAATCATACAGGTACGAGGTACTTTGCTCCTGTTTCCCAAAAGGAACCGTGCGGCTAACCTCTAACCCATCCGGCGTGAACTCGTTTTCTACCAATGGACGTTTCGCACCCGCTGTCCCCACCTGCTCTTGATAGGCGGTATCTCCATACGGGGTGTAGTAAGTGATTAGCTTCGATTGATCCGGGGCAATTTTCTCCACGATGCCCGGTCCCTCTGTACTCGATCCAGAGGCTTCGCCGTCCCGATAGACAAACGTAATACTTCGTTTTGCGCCTTGATTGTGAAAAGTCTCTGATAGAGGTCTTCCTAATTCATCGTATTCATACGTAGCCTTGCTTCCGTTCGGATAGGTCTGGCTTTTGATTTGTCCTTTGTCATCGATGTCGTAGGAAAAATTCAATACATCCGATTTACCGCTTTCCAACTCAACACCTGCGAGTGCGATTTGCGTAGGCTGAATTCCGTATTGATCATAAGCGGTGAAGGTCTGCGTCCGTGTCTTTCCTCCGCCAAAGTTCTCCGTTATCGAATAAAGCTGTTTGTTTGTGTACTCATATGTCCGTTCAACCGATTGACTTTTGGGCGTATTGATTAAATTGACAGGGAACGAGTTGATCTCTGTTTCCTTCCGGAGCAAATATTGATCGTTGTACTCATAGGTGGTATTCGAATAATACGGATCACCAGAAGCTGTCGTTGATTGTGTTCTGGCTGCCTTCAATACAGAGAAGGTAAGGAAGCCCCGTGGATTCAACGCCACTTCATCATATGTCCATGTGCTCATAATCCCGTTTGGCGCAATCTGCTTGATCAGTTGTCCATAATGGTTGTATTCCAGGTACGTCTCTTGTGCGTAATTATTGATCTTGGCCGCATACCTTGAGCGATTGGAAAGATTCGGGTCTTTCAAGTAGGAATTGTAAACCTCTAGATCACTCACTGCCGATGTCGGTTCCAGGAAAACGTATTGATACGTCGGCTTTGTGTTCCGGCCGGAATAGGCATAGGTTGTGTACGTAGTTGGATTGTACTCGACCCGATACTTCGCGCCAGATACATTCGTTCCGCCTTTGCTCACGCCTGTTGTCTTCTCGCTTCGCAGCAATGGATTCCCATCTTGATTGACCTTGTAAATGGAATTCTTCGTGTACCGGGAAGCCTCTGATTCGTTGACCTGGATGGTATCCCCATGGCGTTCTGCAAAATTCTTCAATCTAGGCAGTTGTTCCTTTGGTACCTTCCATATTTCGTGGAGGTTATCATTATTGGCATAGCTCTTTTCCAGCTTATACGTATTTGTACCGCTCGGTGTTTTCTGCGTGTAGCTGTACGATACTTTATTGACTGGATGATAAGCTACATAGCTTAGTGCATGCTTGTCTTGAAAAATCCGTACGAGTCCGTCATTGAAGGTAGTCTGACCTAGTTGATAGGGACGATAGTCGTAGTTGATTTTTAATCCTTGCAACGGATAGGAAACCTCTTGCATGAGCAAGTAATCGATTTCCTTACGCTTCTTTGTATCCGATTCCCAATACTTGGATGAATCTTGGAGGCTTGGATCGGTTGGGAGCTTATCCAGCGTATATTTTTTGTTTAAATTGAAATAGGCTATGCCCTTCGTTTTGGGATCATGATAGGCATAACGCGCCACTGTATATGCGCTGCTTCCGCTTCCTGCTGTCGGCAGGACTTCTACGCGAACAAGCTGATGATAAGCGCTCAATGCGAACTTTCGTTCAAAATGGTAGCGAATGTGCTTGAGCACCGTGGTCTCGGTCTTGTCTTTGTAGACGATCAAGTCTTGCGTGGTGTCGTTTTGCTTTCGGTTCAATACCACATAACGACCGACACTATCTTCGATACTGCCCCTCTCTCCGTCACTACTCAGATTGTACTTGATCGTATCCCCGTAAATATTGGATTTGATGACCATTCCTCGAGTCATATCAAATTCATACTTCAGATTACGGTAATGCAGCGTGTACTTCCGATTCACTTCGTCAATCGTGAAGCGGATGTCTTGATACGGATAATTCACAAACTTGTTGAACCGGTATTCTAAAGATGTACCGTCTTCTAAGGTAATGTAATACCGATTACTCGATGGATCCTTATCTACCTTGGTAGAGTAAATTTGTAGACTTGGATCATAGGCATCGTCCCTTACCGTTACGGCCTGCTCCCGACTGACGATATCCAATCTCGGCATATTAAAATCCCAGCCGGTTGCAAATTTGTCAGTGTCATGTAGGGTTTCATTCTTGTCTAGATCATCATCCCAGGTTGGCACACTGATTTTACTGCTCATGGAGTGGTATCTACGCTTTATATCCAGATCCAGTCCATGCTTTCCTGGCAAGTAGAGATCTTGCTCGACCAGGTTCGCAGCGCGATATAGATCGTCGACGGATTGCTCTGTTTTGGAACGAGCAAATCGAAACTCCTGATCCTGTTCGGTGTATTTTACCGGAGGAAGCGAAGTGGATTGGACCTCCATCTGTTCTTCCAGTTGCTTGATTTCATTCATTTTAGATAAAACGAGAGGGGTTAACCGCTGCAAAAGGTCTTTGCTTTCCTGACTCAGATTCTCAAATTGGGTGATAATCTGCTCAGTGGAACGGCGTTTGACTTCTTCTTGTTCTTCTGGTGTTAGTAATTGCAGCAGCTCGGAATAGAAATAGGCTGCGAATTTTAACAATGCTCTGTCAAAACTGCGATGAATGTCAATAACAGTGTCAGTCTCTAGCTGCGTCCATGTAAGCGAAGAAATATCCGTTTCCGTGTATTCTATCGGATTTTTTGCTTCTCCTTTGCCATTGGTGATTGGCTCGCCCATGGATTGTTGAATCTCTTCGATTGTCGTGTCAGGAGTTGATGCTTTCTCACCTGACGTAACTGGAGAGATGGACACGGGGGAGGATTCGTTTGCGAACGTCCTTCCAAGCGGCAGCATCGTCGTGCATAATGCAAGGCAAAGCACAACGATCATGAGTGATTTTATGGAAAAATGTTTCATAATGCCTCCGTTAGAGATATTCGTCCCCCCATGATGCGAAGGGGGGACTGCATGAACATGGATTAGGGTACAACCGTAATCGTTATCGTTTTAAACTGTCCATCGTAAGACACCCTGGCCTCTGTAGTTCCAGGATTCATCCCATATACAACGCCTTTCACGATAAATCCAACTCTAGAATCTACCACTGTGTAAAGGCCTTGTGTTGTTACATCCAGCGTACTGCCGTCCTCCTTTGTTGCTGTGACCTTGATCGGTCGCGTGCTGCCAGCTCGTACCTCCACCTTTTCCTGATCCACTTGTAATACGGTTCCTTTTGGTGGAAGCGTCACTGCATGCTTGACACTTTTCAAAATGTTTCCATTATCATCATGAATGAACGTTACGGATTCTACGCCATTTTCTTTAATCGCCTTTATCCGATTGTTTTGATCGTATACGTACTCATAAAGAGTCCCACCAGGCGGGGGAGCAAAAACAGTGAAGGAAACACTAACCGGATAACTCTCGGTATTGGTCAATTTGATCGTGTAGTTCCCCATCCCTAGCTCATAATTGCTTTCGGAAGGAGTTGGCGTCTCTTTAGGAGTTATGGCATTTCCATTGGACAGTACCGTGACAACTGGATATTTATGCGTCTGATTTTTCAATTGTGTCGTCATGCGATACTTGCCAGAAATGATCGTATTCATGGCCAGCTCTACCGTTTGACCAGGCTGAAGCGTAATTTCCTTTGGTTGGTTAAAGGTAAAGGCCTCTCCCCCCGGCTTTGCCAGGAGCGTAGCGTAGATGGAATCCTTAGCGACAATTTTTACATAATAGGTTTTTCCTGCAACAAACACGGGGTTGACTCTTCCGTTGGCACCCGCCGCAATCTCCTCATGTGCCTGCAAGCTTGCCGCTTTATAGACGGATAGGGTTGCATTTGCAGGTGAACCCGAATCGTTGTTTAACGTGAATGAATAGGTTCCATTTGTTCCGGCAACGATTTTCATGTATTTCACCTCATTTGCAGGGAAATACATCCGCACGGGGCTATTCTCAACGATTCCATTAAAATTGCCTTCTGCTGGTTTCGTTTCAACCGTAATCGAACTGCTGTAGCTGCTAATTCCGGCTGAAGTATACGCCCAAAGTTTAATGGTATACACACGGGAAGGCTGAAGGCCCGCGATCGTATGATTAGTGACGTCACCCACTTTTTTAATACCCCCGCCATCGACTTGGATCCCGTAGTCAATGGCACCTACAGATGGACTCCAATAGATTTTGAGTGAATTGGTTTCGGCCTCCACGTTAACGATACTTGGTGCATCCGGCTTGTCTTCCACCGTTAAGCTTCCACTGTAATAGTTCACAATCGGCTCCGTCACTTGGATATTTTCGTACGTGCCTGTTCCTATTTCCCGCCCCGTCCAATTCAGCTCCCACTGACCGGAGGTTCCTGTTGTTGTGAATTTTTTGGCAGAATGAGAGGAGGACACTTTGGCTTCAATCGTTTCTCCAGAGGTAAGCTTCGTGTATGTTCCATCCAATGTAAAGATGTCATCAAGGTCCATGACTCTCTTGGCAACCGGCGTGTAGATCACGATTTTCGGAAGTGCTTCTTCCAGTCGGACGGAATAGTTAACCGCTGGTGTCCAAGCTCCCCGGTTATCCTGCGCCTGCACTGTCCAGTAAATGGTCTGGTGCAGCATATCTTTTGTTAGGGGGAAGGAATACCTGCTAACAACTTGTCTGTTTTGAGAAGACTCCCGGATGAACTCTTCCTTTTCACCAAGCTCGTTTCCACCTGGTGTGTAACCTACTCGTAATTTTGTCGAAACGATTTTGTCCGTGACATCATTTTCATTGAGCGTATAGTTGATGGTTCCTGTAAGCCCTCTGTCCAAGGTGACAAACTCCGTACTGTATACGACAGGTGCTTGATTGGCAGCTAGAACACTGAAATTCAACTTCGCCGTGCCACCATAAACATAAGTAGGCGTTTTTGGCATGATGGTGCGAATCCGAGCTTCCACGCGGGCATTTTTCTCGATCACACTTGTATCAAACACGTAGGAACGTGCTGTACCCGTCAATTTTTCGCGGATCGTTGAGGTCATACGCCCACCTTCGCTAATATTAATCAGCAATTCTTGCGACTCGATTTTACTGGAATGCCCACGGTAGCTTGCGTATTCCCAAGTCAGTGAAACCTTTTCTCCTTTTGAAATTTCGGTTCCATCTTTCGGAGATTTCCAGTCTGCGACAACCATAATGTCTTCCTTTTCGGCTTGCGCTATCATGTCCAAGGTGAAGTCTACTTTTTCACTGACTGATCTTCCGGACTTTTGGTCGACTGCCCAGACACGAAGAGAGTACAAAACATCCGGTTTCAAGTGATGAGTGGACAGGTTGAACAAAAATGGTTGGGGCTTTTCCGAAGCCGTAAATCTCGTCAACTCTTGTGGATCTTCATCATCCAGCTGGTACCAAATGTTAACCTGATCTCCCATATTCGGGTCCATGGCAAAACCTGAGATCGCAACAACATCTTTGCCATCAACGGTGGAGACCGCTGCTCCCACAGCGGGAGAAGTCAAATAGATTTTTGGGGCCGCATTATCGTTAACGGCGTTGCTCACGTACGTAATTTCAGGTGTCCATTTTAGTAAATCGCCGATACTGCTTTCTTTTTGATCCACTTGAAACAAGAGTGCATCTCCTTGCTCTACCTCAAGTTCTTCTTGGATTTCCACACCAATTTCATCGTTGAATTCAATGGCTTGCCAGCCAGTAGCCGGCCAAATTTGTTCATTGTTTTTCAGCAATCGGACGTTTACCCCATCGCCTTCATCGACTTGAATTTTGGAAATCCAACCGCTGACCTGGATTTTTCCTGATCGTGGCGCTTCCCATTTGATGACAGGGTTTGAGCTGCCAACCCTTATCCAGATATTCCCGATGGCCGTATCGTGATTACCCTTCCATTCTTCTGTTTGCTTGTTCCACGTCAAATCAGCATGTTGATTCCCTAACACCTCTTGATAGGACCAATTGTCCTTGCCTTGCTGATCTGAAAATTGCAGCCAATAGGCGTATTTGTCATGAATCGGTTTCACAATCGTGATCGCCTTTTCCATGCTGGTCTGTTTCCCGTCTTTTTCCGTTACCAGAACAGTCAGCTGATGCTGTCCCAAGTCCAGACCATTCACTTCCAACAGATAAGAAAAACCGGGTTTTACAGGCGGTGCCTCTGGGTACATTCGCAAAATATCTGGGCGATCCAGTCCATATTTCGCCTCACCCAATGCGACGCCATCCATCTGCACTTCGATTTTTTCCACTTCACCCGAGGTCATGAACCAGCCTGTCACGTTATAGCTTCCACTAATCTGTTCATTCTCTCCTGGAGCATCAATCGCACCTGTCGTCGTCAGAGCGCCCCCCTTCACATGAATAGGCACTTGCTGAACGATGCCAGCAAAAGTAACGGACAAAATGGTATTCCCTGGCGCTAGTCCCGTTATCACACCAGTTGCGTCTATTTTTGCAATGGCTGGGTCTTGAAGCGCGTAGGTGGCTTCGCCCGTTACGTCCTTTGTACTCTTGTCCCGATAAGCTGCTACAACCGTGAGAGATGCGGTCTTTTCTTTCTCAAGATCAATTGTGGAGAGGTTGGTAGTAATCCCTGTTACAGGGCCAACTGTTACCTCTTTATCGAGGACGAGACTCTCTACTCCCTTTTTGTTGGTTACTCGTACGGTTATTTTGTGCTTGCCTTCATTGAAACTCATTGTATGGAGTTGATACTGAAAGCCTGCATTTGCATTCTCATAGCGTGGATACAGGGCAAAAATGTCTGGGCGAGGTCCGCCATATACTGCCGTTCCTTGTAGCTGCCCATTCACCCCAACTTCAATCTTGGCTACACCGTCCGGATCAAGGAGCCATCCCTGAATTGTTGTGGTTCCTCCGATTTCTGCTTTGTCCATCGGGATGTCGATCTGTCCTTTTGCGACCAGTGGGCCTGATTCTGTTTCCGTCACAACCACTGGAATCGTTAGGGTCTGACCTCCATAACTGACGACAATCTTGGTCATTCCTACTTCGAGTCCTGTGACGATTCCCAATGGACTCACGTGGATCACATTGGAATTTTCGTACGTATATACCGCTTGGGCAGTCACATCTTTTGGACTTTGCCCGTTTGACGTCGCGGTAATCTGTAACTTCTGGATCGACGATTTTGCTAAACTGATCTCCGATTCTGTATGCTTCAAACTATCTGCCGGAGCTACTTCTCCAACCGAGAAGCTTTTCTCTGGCAACGGATATTGCTTGCCTTCGCTATCCGTCACCACAACAGAAACCGTATGATGACCGGATTGTACCTCGGACAAGTCCATCTTATAGCTAAATCCTGCATGCGTATTCTGATAGTCTGGATGCAGCAGGGCAATGTCAGGACGAGCTATACTCGAATTGGCTTGTCCAACTTCTTTTCCATCAAGGAAGACCTGATAACGAGAGGTCGTAGACGGATGCAAAAACCAGCCCGCTATTGTATAAGAACCATGGATAATCGCGTCATTTGCTGGCGTTTCTATTTCGCCGATTGCCTTTCGTACTTCTGCTGCTGTAATGACGACTGGTAGCTTGATACTCTGATTTCCGTATTTGATCGTAAGGCTCGTATTGCCCTGCGCCAGAGCCGTAACTACGCCGTCTGGACTCACTTTTGCAACAGATGGATTTTCTACGGTGTATAGGGCTAGCTTGGTCACATCCTGCTTGCTCTGATCCTTTAGCTCTGCTTTTACAGTCAGTGGATGTGTCTTTCCTTGTGAAAGCTGAAGCTCGGCGATATCTACGTGCAATCCAATTGCCGGGAGCAATTCGACCACCTGAACGGTTCTTGACCCCAGCATCGTTTGATTTCCATCCTTGGCTGTTCCGCGAACAGAAATGGTATGCTTTCCTTTTTGTAGAAGAGCTGTGTCGAGGCTGTAATGAAATCCAACGTTGCTACCCGGTAAAGAAATATCCGTAATCTCGATTTCGGGACGCGGAACTCCATACGTGGCTTCCCCGATTACAACGCCATCCACCAACACATCAATGCTCGAGACGCCGCTTGAGGCGATAAACCAGCCTGTTACAGGGTAGACCCCGCTAATCGTCGTATTGTCGAGAGGACTGTCCAATCCCCCTTGAGAAACTCCGGCAGCTGCTTTCACCGAGATCGGTAACGTTAGCACTTGTCCCTGGTAGTCGACAATCACCGTGGTCTGTCCGATCTGAAGACCAGTGATGATTCCGTGACCGGAAATGCTGGCAACGGTAGAATCCTCGAGGGTGTACTTCGCCTCTCTTGTTACATCTCTGATTTGGTCATTTTGCAAAACAGCCGAAATGGTAAGTTGCTGTGTATTCCCTTGTGATAGCTCGACCTTGCTTACATTTGCAGCTATACTCTTGGCTGGTTGTGCACGCTCGATAGACACGGAGCGCTCCGCCAGCACTTGCTCTTTGCCTTCCTGATTCACAGCGATCACCGTAATGGTGTGCTGCCCTTCCGTCATTGGAGTCGTATCCAAAAAATACTGAAAACCAGAAGTAGCATTTTGATAAGCCGGGTACGCCTGCGCGATATCAGGTCGCGATTGCCCGTAAAGAGCTTCCCCGACTAATTTCCCATCTACATAAACCGCTATCTTTGAAACACCTGCCGGATCTAAATACCAGCCTTTCATGAGAGAGACTCCCGTCATTGTGGAATGATCGGCTGGACTCTCTACTTCCCAACGCGGTATGAGCGCGATTTTTTCCTGGATCGTGACAGGAAGCGTAATGGCTTGTCCTTCATGGCGAATCGTCACAATCGCTGTTCCCAGCCCTATTGCTTTTACGAAGCCAGTTGGGGATACCGTTACGATACTTTCATCCGAAGAAGTGTACTCAGCCAGCATCGTGACATCTTTTAGCGTTTTATCTTCGAGAATCGTAGACACAACGAGCTGATGCGTATTCTCGTCCGTTAGCACCAGCTTGGAAACGTCCGCATGAAGGCCTTCTACTGGCTGCTTGGTGCCAATATAGAATGTATTTCCTTCGATAACCGACTGCTCTCCATTCTTGTTTTGAATGGCAAGCGTAATCGTATGCAATCCTACGCTCATTTCTCTTGTATCCAGGTTAAAATGAAAACCTGCGTTTCCATTTTGATACGCTGGATACTTGGCCTCAATATCGGGTCTTGGATCACCATAAATTGCCTCCCCAACCTTTATGCCATCAATCATGATACTGATTTGGGGCACTCCTGCTGGATCTAGGTACCATCCCTTCATCTCATAGGTACCGACAATTAATTCGCCATTTTCCGGGGTATCAAGACCACCACGTGGGGTCAATGGTACCTTTTCACTTACCACTACCGGGATTTCGATCGTCTTGTCTTCAAACGTTACGATCAATCGCGTCTCACCAATGCCAGTCGCAGTCACCAGTCCTGTTGGCTTTACTGTTGCGATTTTTTCATCGCTACTGACATAATTCGCTTCTACGGTAATGTCTTTGGTCGTGTCATCAGTCAGCTTCGCCTTGATCTTCAATGGATAGCTTTGCCCTACGGAAATAGCCAGCTCGTTAGGATTGGATTCAATCGCCTGAATCCCGGCATACTGTGTGCTTCCTATCTCCAAAGCTTTTTCCAGGTTCACCAGCCCTTTGCCATAAAAACGTGGCTCCCCTAGAGGTGTTGCACTCTCGATCAAAATATCCCGGACTTCTTCATTGGTTGCCTTTCCCTTCTTCGACCAAATGACTGCTGCGGCACCTGCCACGTGAGGAGCAGCTAAAGAAGTACCCGAGCGCAATTCATATCCTTTGTGAAGGGAAGTGCTTAAAATATCCACGCCCGGAGCCATCAGGTCCAAACCGGCTCCTACACTGGAGGTATCTGCACGCTGGTTATCCCGATCAACGGAACCTACCGACAAAGCTTCCGGATAATGTGCCGGGAATAATTGAGTATCCTCCCCCATACCTCGATTGCCCGCTGCTGCAATGACCAGAATTCCATGCTCATTTGCCCTTTTAATCTGGTCGTGCAACGCTTGACTGTCCACGGACCCACCTGCACTGATCGAGATAATATTCATGCCATTCTGGATGGCCCATTCTATTCCCTGAATCATACTCGAATACTTACCATGGCCTTTTTCATCAAGAACTTTGATCGAATAGATTTCCGCTTCTGGCGCGACTCCTACGATTCCAAGATGATTGTCTTTTCCTGCGATTACCCCAGCTACTGCGGTACCATGACCATGGGCATCCTCATAATCCGCTTCACCTTCTACATAGGAAATGCCGCCATTCACTTTCAAATCTTCATGACGTGAGATTCCGGTATCCAAAATTCCTATCTTCACATTTTTACCTACGTAATTTTTGCTATGTGCTTGAAGTGCACCTACATGCTCGACTCCCCAAGGGATCTCCTGTTTTTCTGCCAGGTCGATCTCTGCCAACTCAGTGTCACTATCTTCCTCCATGTACACCACATTTGGATCTTGAGATAATTCCTCCCTCTCGCTTTCAGTTAAGGTAGCCACCATAATTTTGGAGCTGAGTTGTTGCACAGATGTTCCTTGAATGGCGCTCCTTTTCGTTCGCTTACTGTCCTTGAAACCAATCAAGTATGTTTTGCTTTTTTCCGTTGCACGCACCTGCTCAGGAACCGCTTGCAAAAACAGTAAAGAGAGCAGAATAAATACGTTACAAATACTGACGGAACGGATGAATTTACTGTTCATCTCTAAGACTCCCTCCCCCATACCGGTTCAAAACCGAAAGAAAATAAGTACAGGTAAAATTAGTGAAATATTCCTTAAACACACAATTCGAATTATAATGAATTCCTTATATTGGATCAACAGGAAATAAAGACAAAAAAAGACGTTCTTAGACAAGAACGCCTTTCTCTTTCCTTATTTATCCTCTCATCTGCCCTGCAATCGTCAAATGCGCCTCACCTGCTACACGAATAACAGGCTCCTCACCAGATCGATCAACCGTTACATACAGCTTTCCTGGTCGACCAATCGCATGTCCTTGCCCAATGACGAGCTCTGTCACGTTTCCAGCGGGCAGCAACTCTTCCAATGCCAGATAGCCAGCCAGAGCCCCGTTTGCAGCACCTGTTACAGGATCCTCCGCAATCCCGATCGCGGGTGCAAAATCTCTCGTGTACAAGTCATAGCCTTCAGGAGCATCCCACGAAAACAAATGGGTGGTTGTGATGCCGTGTTCCTTATTCATTTCTGCGAGCGAAGCGAGCAATGGCTGAGCTGCATCGATTGCCTGACGGGTGCGGACTGGAACGAGTAGATGCCTATTTCCAGTGGAAGCGAGCTTCATCGGATAACGATCATCCATATCAGCTGGTGTTAGGCCTACCAGCCTCGCTACCTCTTCACTGTCTAAATCAATCTCCTTCACAGAAGGCTTGATTTGGGTCATTTCCACTCGCTGTAACTGGCCATTCTCCATCACCAATTGAACAGGAATCAAACCAACGTTTGTTTCAAACACGATACGACTACCCCTTTCCAACCAACCACGCTCTGTTGCCAATAGCCAAGCAGAACCCACTGTCGCATGGCCGCAGAAATCGATCTCAACCGAAGGAGAAAAATAGCGAATGCGAAAATCAGCTTCTGGGAGGTCGGATGGCATCAAAAAGGCAGACTCAGGAAGATTCAACTCATTGGCAATTTTCTGCATTTGGTGTAAAGTCAAAGTACCTGCTTCCGGGATGACGCCCGCGGGATTGCCTGCAAACGGCTCTTTCGTAAAGGCGTCCACATGATATACACTCACATGATTCATGGTTATTTCTCTCCTTTCTTAAACGAATGCTTCTCTTGCTTTTCATCTTAAAGTGGTGCAAGCGCGCTGTAAAATGAAGCTTTCGCATACCAACCATGATAAAAACTTCATGAAAGGAGAAGCTCTATGACTTTGTTTCAAATGGAAGTCCTTGTGGCTGTCACAAACGCTGGCAACTTCACGCGAGCTGGGGAACAAATCGGATTGAGCCAGTCGGGTGTAAGTCATACGATCGGCGCACTGGAGAAAGAGCTCGGTGTTTCCTTGTTCACCCGCAATCGCAGCGGTGTTAAGCTGACCGCAGCTGGCGAAAAAATCGTCGCCTCTGCCCGGATCATATTGGAAAACGTCTCACTGATTAAACAGGTGGCTGCCGAATCAGGCGATCATCTGGAGGTAACGCTTCGGATTGCTTCCTTTCCTAGCGTAACCGCTCAGCTTCTACCCAAATTGCTAAAGTCGATAGAAAGTCACTATCCGCATATGCAAACAAAGCTATATGAAGGTAGCTATCAAGAAATAAAAGAATGGATTCGCTCGGGAGTTGTCGATGTCGGTTTTCATGTGTGGCCTGATGACGAGCTGGAGGGAATCCTGCTGACGACAGACGCCCTGCATGCTGTCGTGCCAGCCAAGCATCCTTTGGCACAAGAGCCCTCCCTTACCTTGGAGCAATTAGCCCGCGAATCGTTTCTCATGCCCATGGCGGGTTGTCACTTGTTGATTGGCGCGGAGTTTGCCAAGGCTGGCCTTACGCCAAATGTTTCCTATGAAATCGCTGATCATACAACGATTTTGGCCATGGTAGAAAGCGGTGTTGGAGTGACAGTCGTTCCGTCACTGACTCTACCAGCACAACTCCCTGATGTCGCTATCAAAGAAATCACGCCGCCTCTCTCTCGGCAAATCGGCTTGGCTGTACGTTCGCTTCGTGAAGCCCCACCTGCCGTTCAGGCTTTTTTGCGAGAGGCAGAGCGCATCGTACCTACACTATAAAAAGGACGTGCTTCTTCGTTGAAAAAATGGCTCATTCTCCTACTCGCTCTCTCCGTGATCAGCAGTGTGATTTTAGGGATTACTATTCAAGCCGGTACGTTGGTGCCATTGATTAACCAGAGTTTTTTAATCGGGCTTTTCCTGTTGATCGTAGGGAGTATTGCCGTCGTGACACGCTCCGGATTTTTTACGATTTTTCTGCGTGGATTCAAGCAGTTAAAAGGGATGTTCTTTCGCAAGCCGCGCATGATGGACAGTGACATCGTTCAAGCTAACGACCCTACTTTTGAGGAAAAGAAGGAGTCGTTCGTGCGAATCGGAACCTCGCTTTTTCTTACATCGGGTACTGGACTGATTGTCTTTTCAATTGTTCTTACCTGTTTCTACTATCTATAATCTCACAAGAAAGGGCTGTCCCATCGATCGGGAACAGCCCTTCTTCCTTTCTTACGACTCTATCAAATGGCATGCCACCCAATGCCCGGGTTGTACCTCCTGCCACCTCGGCACTTCTTCCGCACAACGAGGTTGAACAAGTGGGCAGCGTGTGCGAAAACCGCAGCCACTCGGCTTGTTCGCTGGACTCGGCAAATCTCCCTGCAAAACAATACGCTCTCGCTTCACCGTCGGGTCAGGCACTGGCACAGAAGAGAGCAAAGCCTGTGTATAGGGGTGCAACGGACGAGCGTACAGCTCATAGCTCGATGCCAGTTCGACCATTTTGCCCAAATACATGACGCCAATCCGGTTGGAAATATGTTTGACCATGGACAGATCATGCGCGATGAACAAATAAGTCAATCCGCGATCATGTTGCAAATCCTCCAATAAATTGACGACTTGCGCTTGAATCGAGACGTCGAGTGCAGAGATCGGCTCGTCGGCAATGATAAATTCCGGTTCCACTGCCAACGCACGCGCGATTCCGATCCGTTGGCGCTGTCCCCCACTGAATTCATGCGGAAAACGCTGCGCATGGTCCTTATGCAAGCCCACTAGATGGAGCAGCTCCGCCACACGCTCTCGTCTCATTCCGCGACTCAAATGATGGATGTCCAAGCCCTCTGCAATAATATCCTCCACGGTCATACGCGGGTTCAGACTTGCTTGCGGGTCTTGGAAAATCATCTGGGCATCCCGATTGAACTGCTCCGCTTCTTTTCCTCGAAGCTGATGAACATTCTTCCCTTTGAACAGCACTTCGCCATCTGTATGATCATACAGCCGAATAATGGTCCGGCCTAGCGTAGACTTCCCGCAGCCACTTTCGCCAACTAGACCAAATGTCTCCCCTCTGTTGATCGTAAACGAAACACCATCAACTGCTCTCAAATCAAATCCCGTTCCAAGCGAAAAATACTTCTTCAAATCGCGAACAGCAAGCAACGCTTCTGTCATACTCCCTGCCTCCCCGCTGCCACCAGCTCCTCTATTCGCGGTGCCCGTGGATCGTGAAGCCAGCAAGCAGCCTGATGTCCACGGCCGAATTCGCTCGTCACAGGCATCCGCTGTTCGCATATCT
The DNA here is from genome assembly GCF_013186635.1 of Brevibacillus sp. HB1.3. Lineage (NCBI taxonomy): Bacteria > Bacillati > Bacillota > Bacilli > Caryophanales > Paenibacillaceae > Brevibacillus > Brevibacillus sp. HB1.3. The sequence continues at coordinate 27,830 of NZ_JABMIT010000004.1, forward strand.
CCATTGCAAAATCACAGCGGGCAGCAAACGGACAGCCGACTGGCGGATTGAACAAATCTGGAGGACTGCCTTCGATGGGAATGAGCCGTTGCTTTTCGCCTTCATCCAGACGCGGAAGAGAACGCATCAATCCCCATGTATACGGGTGACGAGGATTTGCAAAAACATCCTCAATCGTCCCAGTCTCAACCACCATCCCCGCATACATGACTACCATACGATGAGCAATCTCGGCTACGACTCCCAAATCATGGGTAATAATCACCACCGATAACTCCTGTTCCTCTTGCAGTCGTTTGAGCAAATCCAAAATCTGCGCCTGAATCGTCACATCCAGTGCTGTCGTCGGCTCATCCGCAATCACCAGCTTGGGTTGGCAAGCAAGAGCAATCGCAATGACCACTCGCTGACGCATCCCTCCGCTGAATTGGTGCGGGTACTGATCGATTCGCTTTTCCGGATCGGGAATTCCTACGAGGGAAAGCATCTCGATCGCGCGCTTTCGCGCTTCCTCTCTGGATACTTGGTGGCTGCGAACAAACCCCTCTACGATTTGTGTCCCTACCTTCATCGTCGGATTGAGCGCTGTCATCGGGTCTTGGAAGACCATGCCGATCTGCGTTCCGCGAATACCCAGCAGCTCTTTTTTGGGCAGGTGGCTGATTTCAGCTCCTTCAAATACAACCTTTCCCCCGACGATTTTTCCAGGTGGATGAGGGATTAATCCCATGATTGCTTGAGCCGTAACGCTCTTGCCACATCCACTCTCCCCTACGATGGCAACCGTCTCCCCTTTGTCCACGTAAAAGGACACGCCCCGCACGGCCTGAACCTCTCCGCCATACGTCTTGAAATTCACCCGCAAGTCATCGATTGTCAGCAAATGCTGATTCATCCTCATTCCCCCTGTCGTCTCTAATCGCGTAGACGCGGATCAAGCGCATCCTGCAAACCGTCGCCGAATACGTTGAAGGCGAACATCGTCAGCGAGATCATCAATGCCGGGAAAAACAGTCGCCACCAATCACCCGTCAAAATAACGCCCAAGCCATCGTTTGTCATCGTCCCCCAACTGGCGACGGGAGCTTGTACACCGAGTCCAAGAAAGCTGAGAAACGATTCTGCAAAAATCGCCGATGGAATCGTAAAGGTCAAATTGACGATGATGACGCCGAATGTGTTGGGAATCAGATGCTTGAGCAAAATCCGTGAAAACTTTGCTCCCAGTACTTGGGCAGCCAGAATGAACTCTTGATTTTTCAATTGCAGGATTTGTCCGCGCACCAACCGCGCCATGCCAACCCACCCCGTAGCAGACAGGGCAATAATAATCGTCAGCATTCCCGGCTCCATCACCACCATGAGCAAAATAACGACCAGCAAATACGGCAGCCCATACAAAACCTCAATAATGCGCATGATGATGGTATCGATACGATCCCCTCGTTTGCCTCTTCCCGCCATATAGCCTGCAATCCCCCCGACGGTCACCCCGATGACCAGATCGATGAATGCTGCGACAATGCCAATCGTCAAAGAAATCCTCGCCCCATACCACGTACGGGCAAACATGTCACGCCCCAGCTCATCCGTACCGAACCAATGCTCTGCGGAGATTTCCTGATTTTTGGTCAGCAAGCTCTGGTCGGAATAACTATACGGCACAAGGTTCGGGCCAATGATCGCCATGCCAACCAAAGCGAGAATAATGAACAGCCCGAGCATAGCCAATTTGTTTTTCAGCAGCTTCCGAATGACCTGCTGCCCATTGCTGAGACTGGGTCGTGCAATGACATTCGCCTGCGTATTTTTCGCCAACGGGCGAAATAACGGGTCCACTTTGTGCTCCATCGCCACAGTTTATCTCTCCTTGTTGGTCAGCTTGATCCGCGGATCAATCAGGGTGTATGCGATATCAATCAGGAAAATGGTAAAAATCAGAATCGCACTGTAAAAAATCGTCGTACCCAAAATGACTGGATAGTCACGGTTGAATATGCCGTCTACGAAATACTTGCCAATACCGGGAATCGCAAAGATTTTCTCCACGACAAAGGTTCCTGTGATCAAACTGGCAATCAAAGGTCCGAGAAAGGTGACAACAGGCAGAATCGCATTGCGAATTCCATGTCTGACGACGATGATAAACATCGGAATCCCCTTTGCTTCTGCTGTTCGAATGTAGTTGTGGTTCATGACTTCAATCATGCTGGCACGCATGTAGCGGGTAATGACCGCAACTGGACCAAAGGCGAGCGCCAGCGAAGGCAGTATCGTATGCATCCAGGTACCCCATGTCGCAACGGGAAAGAGTGGCAGCTTGATCGCGAAAAAATTGATCAGAAGCGGTGCCATAATGAAGCTCGGAATCGCTACCCCCAATACGGCAAGCGCCATGGCAACGTAATCCAGCCATTTGTTGCGATTGAGCGCTGCGATAATGCCCAATGTAATGCCGAAAAGGAGTGCAACCCCAATCGCTTGTGCACCCAACCAGGCAGATGCAGCAAAGCCATCGGAAATCATGTCATTGACTCCCCGAGAGTCTGACTTGATGGATGGGCCCAAGTCGAGCATTAACAGATTTTTCAGATATAAAATGTATTGAACAGGCAACGGCTCGTCCAGGTTGTATTTGGCACGTAAATTATTGAGAATTTGCTCGGGCAACTGATCCGACTCGGAGGCAAACGGGTTCCCCGGAATGGCATGCATCAAGGCAAACGTCAGCGTCACGATAATCCACAGGGTGACGAACATCATCAAAATACGTTTTACCAGATAGTTTGACATGGAAGTCCTCCTCGTTTACTTAGCCAGCTCGTAAATAGCATGTGCGTAAATCGCCATGGCACGCAGCAGGTCGTCAATCTCGGCATATTCATCAGCCAGATGGGCCATAGATTCCTTCCCTGGAAAGAGAGGACCGAAAGCAACACCATGCGGCATGATTTTGGCGTAAGTTGCTCCTCCTGAGGAAAGAAGGGTCGCTGGCTCTCCCGTGTGCTCCTCGTACACGCGCGACAAGGTTTGGATCACAGGATGCTCTTTGGGTACAAAATGCGACTTGGATGTCCGCAGAGCGGAAAGCGTCCAGCCCAGTTCTACAGTCCTTTGCTTCAATTTCTCAACGTATTCTTCACAGGAAATGGTCGCCGGATAGCGGATATTGAGCCGAACTGTCCCCCCTTCGCTGGAATCGTAATGTAAAATCCCCGCGTTGACCGTCAGCTTGCCTGACACTTCATCCTCGCAAGCCATATGGAGATGGTGAGCAAAATAATCTTCATGCAAAACATCAGCCAACAGCGTAAGAAAGGACAAACAGGAGCCACCAAATGGGTACGCTCGTAAAAAAGTAGCCAACAAGGTTCCCGCATTCACGCCTTGGAATGGCGCCATCCCATGAGCTGGCTTTCCTGCGAGCGTGAATTGCAGCTGTCCCAGCCCTACCAGCTCCATACGACCAGTTGTGTGATTTTTATTCAGAAACATCTCCCATTCTTCCGCCAATCGGGAAAGGACGACCTCCTGCCGTGCCTCGGAGTCCAGTCGTACTAGAGCGACTGCTTTTTCGGGTACACTATTGCCTTGATCACCGGAGACAAACGACGCTAACTGCCATACTCCATTTCGTTCGATTGCTTCCATCACGGGAATCGTCAATGTCGGATTGATCTGTCCCTTCTCGGCATGTGTCATCGGAAAGGAGGAATCAGGTGAGAAGCCAATCGGTGGGATGCGATCATGCTGGGCAAAATGCTTCATGCACAGCCAGCCGCTCTCTTCATCCGTTCCGATGATCATACGCACGCGTTTTGTCAGGGGCAAGCCTGAATCCTTGACCAGCTTCAGCGCATAGTACGCAGCCATCGCTGGGCCTTTGTCGTCAATCGCTCCCCGCGCATAGATGCGACCGTTGCGAATGCTCGGTTCAAAAGGCGGGGTCGTCCAGCCTTCCCCCACAGTGACAACATCGATATGAACGAGCACACCGATCTCTTCTTTTCCGTCGCTGAACTCGATTGTCCCAGCGTAACCATCCAGGTTTTTGATCTGGAAGCCATCCAGCTCACCGCGTCCGAGCATGGCTTCAAGCGCCGCGGCAACACCTTCGCCAAATGGCTTTCCTTCTTTTGCCGTCGTCATGTCTTCGATGCTGTTAATGGAAAGAAAGGATTTCAAATCATCGAGGTACTGCTCTCTTTGCAGAAGCGCTTGCTGCCTCCAGTAATCGCTCATATACGTTCCCCTGCTTTCATCCGATGTAAATAGGCAAGAAACGATTCACCTTTCGAGGAAATCTGACTTCCTTGTCTTCCTTTTCCCACTTGAATCAGCTCATCCTGCTGCAAAAGCTTCAGGCGATAGCGCAGCTGTTGCAACGTAACCGAGTGACCTTGTTCTTGCAACTGCGCAAGTAGCGTATAGCGTCCGCCGCTTCCTTGTCCCAGCTCTTGCAAAATAGCCGTGATTTCATCTAGAAATCCTCGTTTTTTATATTCAGTGACGATGCTTTCACATTCATTGTGTAGACCATCTACAGGCAACGGCGCTTCCGGTATTTCCCGCAGAAACGGCAAATGATACGGATACGCTTCCTCCTCCACGACATGCGCTAAATACTCGATCACATTTTCAAGCTCGCGAATATTTCCAGGCCAATCGTACTCATGGAGCGCCCGCATCGCTTCATTGGTCAACGTAAACGGCGGGCGGCGCAAATCATAGGAATATTTTTTTATAAATTGTTGGGCCAACCACGGGATATCCTCCCGTCTGTTCCGAAGCGGCGGCAAATGAATCGGCAAGATATTCAGGCGATAATACAAATCAGCACGGAAGGCTCCCTCCGCAATCATCCGCTGCAAGTCTTGATTCGTTGCGGCGATGACGCGAATATCTGTCGGAATAATCTTGCTCCCTCCTACGCGCATAATCTGACGTTCTTGCAATACACGCAGCAGTCGGTTTTGAATAGCGGTGCTGGCATCCCCGATCTCATCAAGAAAAATGGTCCCTTTGTGGGCCAATTCAAACCAGCCGATATGTCCACCTTTACGCGCTCCGGTAAAAGCCCCTTCTTCATAGCCGAATAGCTCGCTTTCCAAAAGGGATTCCGATATGGCAGCGAAGTTCACCCCAACAAATGGCTCTCTTCTGCGTGGCGAAGCATTGTGGATAGCCTGGGCGAGCAATTCCTTCCCTGTCCCTGTCTCTCCCAACAACAGCACGGTGGAGTTGCTTCTGGCGATTTTGCGGGCAATCTGAATGACTTTTTGTACAGGGGCACTCTCCCCATAAAAATCATCAAACTGGTATTTTGCTATCAATCCTTTGCTGTAAAGGCGCATGCGGTAATCATGCTCTAGCTTTTCAATTTCTGCCGCCTGACGAAACAAAAGCAGACTCCCGAGAAAGCTGCCTTCCATGACGATGTGCATTTTGCGGAAAAAGTAGGTCTTGTTCGCCCAATCTACCAAAACATCCTTGTTCTCTTCACAATGTCGGATCAACTGATAAAAACTTGCGGGCAAGCAATTGGACGCCCGCTCACCGACGACTTCATTCCCTTCCATCTGCAACGTATCGATTGCTTTCTGATTGACAAAACGGATGTTTTCTTTTTCATCCATGGCAATCACTGCGTCCTCGATTCGATTGACGATGGCCTCCAAATATTTGCTCAACAAGTGCGCATGCTGAATCTCGTTGTTCAGCTCTTTGGTGATATCGACCAACGATTGCATAGCGCGTGCGGTCACCTTTTGAAAATTACCGTTTTTAAAATGAGAGTAGATGGCAAGCCATGTAGATAAATCGATGATCCGATACCCGATATCGACAACTTTGCGAATGTGCGTAGGCACATGCTCTGCCTCTCCTGGCGTAACCGCAATCTCGATGTCAGGTGGATAGTCAGCACCTGGATAATAGGGATACAGCTCAAAATCCATCCCTGAAGCACGCAGCAATTCCACATTTTCTTCAGCAGTTTCCTTGGTGTCACTGACGAGAAGCACTTTCACGCCTTTCGGGATTTCCAGCATCCCGCGTAAATTGTGATACGGCAGCATTCGCTTGGCAATGATGATGCTGGATTCTTTCGGCACATACGGTTGCACAAGGGAGACGATCCTTTTGGTGGATACAATGACGAGAGCACCAGGCGTAATCGGGCGTAGCGGAAGCTGGTCGACTCGCATCGCCTCGACATGGATATCATCGCCGATTCCCAATTCATGGTATTGACTAACGACAGACTGTAGAAACTCATCCATTCTCGCAATAAATATGATCGATTTTTTGTCCATTTCAGCAGCTCCAAGATGTAGTGTGAAGACAAGAACGTTTCGAATATTCGCTCTTGTCTTCGCTTATTTTACTTACTACTTATTGCCGATTTCTACCCATTTGTAGTCAATCGTGCCGACTGGATGGCGAATAATGCCTTTTATGTTTGGCTGCTCCATAAATACTTTTGTCCCGAAATAGATAGGTACGAGTGGCATATCATCCATGAAAATTTTCTCCGCGTCATGCATCAGCTTGAAGCGCTCGGGTTCGTCGGCAGTGTTGCGAATCTTCTCGACCAATGCGTCATACTCTTTGTTGCTGTAATTGATACGATTCCCAGGATGGTCAGTCACGAACAGCTCCAGGTAATTGACTGGGTCTCCGTAGTCGGCAGGGATCGTCGAGCGGGAGAATTGAAGCGTGCGGGCACGCTGTTCTGCCAAGAATACTTTCCACTCTTTGTTTTCCAGCTTCACATCTACTCCAAGATTTTTCTTGTACATTTCCTGCAAAACTTGCGCGATGGCCTTATGTGCATCACTGGTGTTATAGGTCATGGTGACAGGCGGCAGGGTTGTCCAGCCTTCTTCTTCCATCCCTTTTTTCAACAATGCTTTTGCCTGCTCTGCATCGTTATCCTTGAAGAAATCTCCGCCCTTTGTGCGGAAATCCGCTCCGTCTGGCTCCGGGAAGCCCAATGGCACGTGGGCCATGGCAGGTGTTTGCTTCCCTTGCACAACATTGTCTATCAAGGTTTTGCGATCGATGGCCAGTGCAAATGCTTTCCGAATGTTGGCGTTCGTGAACGGAGGAATTGTGGTGTTCATCCGGTAGTAGTAGATGGACGCTTCCGTCTCCACTTTTGCTTCTCCGGAATCGATCAACTGTTTCTTCATATCATTGGGAACGGTCTGGATCATGTCGAGCTGACCTGTTTTGTACATTTGGAATTGTGTATTTTCATCGTTGACCATGACAAACTCGATTCCCGCATACTTGATCGAATCACGGTCCCAGTAGCCATCGTTTTTCACCAGCTTCACTGTCTGGTCATGAACCCAATCTTCCATTTTGAACGGTCCATTCGTCACGATGCTTGCAGCGCCTTCCGCCCATTTCGGATTGCTCTCCACGACTTTTTTATTCACTGGGAAGAATGTCGGCTGCGTCAGGATGTGGAGGAAGTAACCTGTTGGCGCCTTCAGCTTTACCTCAAACGTCTTCTCGTCTACGGCCTTTACTTGTACGCCATCTGCATTTCCTGTTCCTTTGTTGAACGCTTCTGCTCCATCGATGTAATAGGCGAGAAAAGCAGACGGGAATGCATTGTTAGGATCCACAATGCGCTTAAACGCAAACTCGAAGTCCTGCGCTGTCACTGGTTCACCATTCGACCATTTGCTATCGCGCAGGGTAAAGGTATACGTTTTTCCATCCTCACTCACTGCCCATTTCTCGGCCATGGCTGCTTGCGGCTTGTGATCCTTGTCCAGTCGAACCAAGCCTTCCATTGTGGCGTTCAACACCTCGTTGGAAGTACTGTCAAAGCCCTTTGGCGGATCGAGCGAAGGTGGTTCGGTCTTCAGATTGAGTTTGAGCTTTGCAGCGACATTTGCTTGTCCACCTGAATCTGTGGACGCTTGACCTGCTGTCCCTCCCCCTCCTGGCTGTGTCGGCGTTGCCGACTGACTACAACCCGTAATGGCAAGAACAGTGACAAGTGCAGCGGTACTAAGCAGCTTCCATCCTTTTCGCATGTTCATTGCATGTGACCCCCTTTTCTTTTTAAACAACATGTAGCCTTTGTTGCTTTATGAATAAACGGCACGCTGGGAATGCCATTTATACACGTAATGAAAAATCTGTCTTGGCGAGTCGAAAGGAAGTCTCGATCCTTCCAACAACGTTCCCACTCATGTTTGTAATGGGCGGATTGGTATATTCCGCGAGCGCTTCCAATGGACCGTCCATGCCGATTCCCAATTGACGAAGCACTTCATTGACGACCGGGTTGATCGCTCGTGGTCCTCCATCCTCGATCTTGATAGCGATGCCCAATCCTGTTTCACTATCACCCAGGCAATACACAGACTCTGCGCCTGCCTTCCCTACGATGCGACCGCTAAATGCTGACATGAGGTCTGTGCAATATCGATTCTCGCCCCCGACCATTTCGGGATGAGCGGTCATGGCATCCGTAATTCGCTGAACAGCTTTTCGTCGCTCCGGATTCTCAATCACCTCTGGTCTCGCCAGCTTGGCGAAGGCCCACGCGTAATGAGCGAGCGGCAATTGATGGACGGGAACCCCACATCCATCTGTCCCGAGGTTGATTTTGTCTTTGGGGTAGCCTGTTATGTCCTCGATTACTTCGAGAATTCGCTGTTGCACCGGATGCGTAGGCAAATGATAGGTAGTCACGTCCTCCCCCATATGTGTCGCAGTGGCAATCATGCCTGAATGCTTACCGGAGCAATTCGAGAATACGGGTGTGAGCGGCTTGCCCTCCCGGATTAGCTGTTTGTAGCTCTCCTCATCACGTGGCACATGTGTCCCGCATTGTAATGCCGCTTCTGGCTGACCTGCTCGCGCAAGCATCGAGAGCGCCCGCGTGCGATGGCGTGGCTCTCCACTGTGAGAAGCGCAACAGAGCGAGAGATCAGCTGGCTCAAAACCATACCGATCTGCCGTCCCCGTCTCGATTACCGGAATCGTCTGCAACGGTTTCATACTGGAGCGTGCATATGTGAGGCGATGGGGGTCCCCGTACGAATAGAGTAATCTCCCCTGCGAATCAACAACTGCGATATGTCCAAGATGTGAGCTCTCTACCTGTTCTCCCCGGTATACGTTGGCAACGACGTTCATAGCAAGTCTCCTTTGAGTGTGAATATTTGAATGTTTGTACTTTTCTAAACAAGCAAGTAGTGTGCCAATAACTGAAAAAACTAAGCACCTGGCGGAGTTTGGCTATTTTCTAGAGAAAAAGATCAGCGCCTTCCCTAGATTTGAACAAAAACAGGCTAACTTATTTTCGGAAACAGGCTCACCTAAAAAAGCAACAGGGTGACAGCTCCATTTTCATTTCAAAATGGAGTACTATCAGATCATTGTCATAAGCCTCCACGTTTTAGCAGAAAGTTTTATATCTGCAACAAAAAAAGAGACGTTCCCCATGAAACGTCCCTCCTTGGCTCGTGTTGTGATCTTATTTTGACAACCCCTACTCCTGAATCGGGAAGATCGATTGGCATTGTCGAGGAAATAGAAAAGACGGACAACGGAAAGAGGGAGTAGGAGTAGGAGCAGGAATGTTATTTGGACGCGGCGAGCAAAATTTCCCCAGCACCTCCATTTTGACTTCCGCATGTACCTGAATCTCCTTGCAGATGATCACTTCCAATTCCACCCTTCCACCAAGCAAAAAGTGCTCATTCGGTGTACACTCGATACCTGTGATCCTGCAAGAGATATTGTTTTCGTCTAAAGGCTCTGGCAAGCATAGAATGATTTCATCGTCGAATGATACGACGACCGGGAATTCGCACAAAAAGTCACCATTCGCGAAGATGCGGATCAGGACAGTTGCCTGGAAAACAAACTGTACCATACCTGCTAGAAAAGTCGTTTGATTGATCGTCATCTGCACTCTGCGAACATTGACGATGCTGCAGGAAAAATCGGAGGCAGATTTCGCATGTGAGCGATGAATGAGCGGAAATGGCGGAGGGACGACAGGTTCTATGCATTGAATAGAGATGTCTTGACCTGACTGTATGGCTTCGTCAATCAACGGAAGGCATTCATCAGGGATGGATACTTTGCTTCGTTCATTGTTCGTGGAGACAATCCAGTCGTACACCTCTTGTACCATGATGCACCTAGCCTCCAGATTGTTCGGGGGCGGAGGCGTGGCTGTTGGAAATACTTCTGTAACTGTAACGGTAAACGAACAGGAACTCGTATTTCCAGCCGCATCCGTTGCCGTGCACGTCACCACTGTCATTCCCCGCGGAAACGCCATGGTCTCAACTACTTCAGCTACAGGTAAGGACGGGAAATTGTGAACGACGCCGGACGGGCTGCAAGAAATCGAAACGATGCCGCAGCTAGGACTTGCCGCTGTTACCGTGTACGTTACGGTTCCGAAATTCACACCTGGATCCGTACCGGTGATTATATTGGAGGGACATGTGATGGTCGGGGGTTCGACGAAAGGAAAACTGATGAAGACCTCTCCATTATCAAGCCCAATACTCGTCAAGTTAACCTGATTGCTTCCCCCGTTGAATGAGCCACCTCCTCCTCCGACCCCAGCGACTAGAGGAAACAAGGGATCTAATCCGTTTCCTCCGCCACCCCCACTAAAGCCTCCACCGCCACCGCCGCCACTTTCTCCTCCGCCTCCTCCGCCACCAAAACCACCAGCTCCGCCGCTTCCGTCAGGGGTTCCACCCGCGCCACCGGCGTTGATCGCGGTTCCGCCGCCGCCACCCCCTGGGGAGGAGGAACCATTTCCAACAATGCCTGCTCCACCGCCTCCACCATCGTTTGGCGCTCCCGCACCGCCACCTAATCCATTGATCCCTCCAGCTGCGCCAGGCGATCCGGCCGTTCCTCCTATGGTGAGCACTGCATCCCTTCCAGGCAGAAAATTGGCTTCACCGCCACCCCCACCCGCTGCTACGAGCAGATTGGTCGCTGTCACCGGGTTTACAGTCCGCCATATAAATGTGCCGCCACCGCCGCTACGATTAACTCCCTTTCCTCCAACCAAAACGCTCAATACTTCACCGGGAGTGACAGGAAAATCCCCCTGAATGAACGCTCCGCCACCAGCATCAAAAAAACCTCCGGAAAAGCCTCCTCTCGCCCCTACTGCCTGAATCGTCATAGTAGTAACGCATGGAGGAACGACGAAGGTCTGAAGCTCGCCCGTAAAATGGAGTGTGACAGCCGCAAACGTGATGACTACAATACCATCGCCTGTTCCCACACCGGAAACGTTTTTCTGATTGAGTCCGGCATTAAAGGAACCTCCGCCACCTCCGCCACCGAATGATTCCACAAGGTTTGTACCCCCACCACCCCCACCGCCGCTGTATCCTCCACCGCCTCCGCCACCTGCGCTCCCTTCCCCGCCGCCGCCAAAACCTCCAGTACCTCCCCCGGTACCCCCAGCATTAATAGCGGTTCCTCCTATGGCACCCGTGGAGCCGTTGGCACCGTTTCCAATGATACCTGCTCCTCCAGCACCTCCTCCCCCTAGGAATCCGCTGCCTCCTCCACCTCCGAGGCCATTCACTCCCCCTGCACCTTTTAATGTCTCTTCTCCTGCTCGACCAGATGTACTCGACTCAATCGCATTGACTCCTGGGGAGCCTTGAGTACCGCCACCTCCACCACCTGCTGCAATCAGAATGTTGACAGCAGTAATGGGACTCATCGTTCGCCACACAAATGATCCGCCGCCTCCACCCCCTGCGGTTAAGTCATCGCCACCACCCGCTCCGCCTACGAGGATAGACAATACCTCACCGGGTGTCACGGGAAAGTCGCCCTGAATATACGCCCCCCGCCCTCCAGTTGTGAGTCCGTCACCGCCTCGTGCACCTACTGCCCGAATCGTCAACGAAGTAACGGTTGCAGGGACGACAAAGGTTTGAATGGCGCCCGTAAAAGCAAAGTTCTGTGTAGGCATTTCCCACCATTCCTTCCAAGCAAGGTTATACACACATAATTGCCCATTCCTATATATATGTGTTGACTGTAGATACGACATAGGCGAAAGAATAGAAAAAGACGTCCCATAGGCAGGACGCCTCGTCACTTGGTCATAGACCTTTCGATTCCGCTATGCTTTTGCCACCCGCTGCATATCCGCTTCGACCATCATGTGAATGAGCTCTTCCAGCCTCGTTCTCGGTGTCCAGTCGAGCTCTCTTTTCGCTTTTTCCGGATTGCCCAACAAAATGTCCACTTCTGCTGGCCGATACAATTCCGGGTCAATCACGACATAATCCAGGTAGTTCAACCCAACATAATCGAAGGCGATTTTGCACATCTCTTCCACCGTCGATGTTTTTCCCGTCGCGATGACATAATCATCCGGCTTATCCTGCTGGAGCATCAGCCACATTGCTTCTACGAAATCTCCTGCAAAGCCCCAATCCCGCTTCGCCTGAATATTCCCCAGCCGCAGTTCCTTTTGCTTGTTGGCGGCAATTCTTGCAACAGCATGCGTCACTTTCCTCGTAACGAATTCCAGCCCACGCAAAGGCGATTCATGATTGAATAAAATGCCGTTGGTGCTAAACATCTGAAAGCTTTCCCGATAGTTTTTGGTTATCCAGTAGCCAAACAGCTTGGAGACTGCATATGGGCTTCTTGGGTAAAAGGGCGTTTGCTCCGATTGCTGTGGCTCCTGGATTAATCCGTACAGCTCACTTGACGAAGCCTGATACATTTTGATAGCAGGGTCCGTTTCCCGAATCGCCTCCAGAACATGCAGGACACCCATTCCCGTTACTTGCGCGGTCAAAATAGGTTGTTCCCACGACGAACCAACAAAGCTCTGCGCACCTAAATGATACACTTCCGCTGGTTTACATGCCTTCAGCGCACGCGTCAACGACGACACATCCAATAAATCGCCGTCCTTGTACTCTACCTGATCTGCGATGTTCAAATACTCCAGCCGCCACCTGTCCACTGTGCTCCTGCGTGGAACCAGTCCCACCACATGGTACCCCTTCTCCAGCAAAAATTTTGCCAGGTAGGCTCCATCCTGACCTGTGATTCCTGTGAGGAAAGCTGTTTTCATCCGCTTCTACTCCCCTTCTTCAGGCTGTGCCGTAATGTTGATTCCGGTAAGTTCCCTTGAGCATCTCTTAAGCTTATGCCGGATCATGTTCATACGTTCAGTTGTCAGGGTGAGGGTCAAGAATAGAAGTCCGTAATAAACTAATGAAAGCAAGCCGTTGTCATAGATCAATAAGGAGGTAGGCAGGTGACATGTCGCTCATTACCGTCGTGATTCCAACCTATAATCGGGCGAAGTATCTCCCCACAGCCATCGAAAGTGTGTTGAACCAAACACACAAGGAATGGAAGCTCCTCATTGTAGATGACGCCTCTACTGATCACACACAAGCCATCGTCGAAAAGTACCTCGGTGATCCCCGCATTCACTATGTGCTACTCCCTGAAAATTCAGGGATTGGAAAAACAATGGCTACTGCTCTGGAACGAATTGATACGCCCTACTTTGTCTCACTTGACTCGGATGACTGGTTCGACGGAAAAACCTTAGAAATTTTGTTGGATGAGATGGAACGCCAGCCGGAAACCACGAACGTCGTGTTCTCCAACACCGTTTTTTGGAGGGAAGTGGGTGACACGCGTGAACTATCCGAAATCATGCGGCCTCGGAGCTATGAAGATAAGTATGATTACTTGGAAGCCCCAATGGTTTGGCCTCGTTTTTATCGGACACAAGCGGTTCGTGATGTCGGCGGATTTGAATGTGACGATCCCATGCAGGGAAGGTTTTCTCATGACAAGTACATGTTATTAAAATTGATCGGAACAGGTGATATTCACTGGGTCGATGCGAACCTCTATCATTATTTGATTCACGAGAGCAACAATTCCCACACAAAGAACTGGCCGCAATGGACAAAAGCAAGAAAGTACATTCTAACGAAAATCTTGAAACTGTGGGGAGACGAGTACGAGCCTGTTTTTGTGTACACACCCCAGGGATGGATCTATGTGAGCAAGCTCATTCCAAAAGAGAAGCCTTCCTAGCTATTCTGCGACAATCTGCTTAAACAAGGTCAATGCCCGCGCCACCGCTTGATCCATGTTGTAGTATTGATAGTCCGCGAGTCTGCCCGCAAAAAGCACCTGATCGCGTATTTGCTCCGCTTCTTGTTTATAGAGGCTGTACCGTTGACTGTTTTCCTTGCGGGGAATTGGATAATACGGCTCGTTTTCGTCAGGTGAATACGACTGTGGATATACGAAGGATATAGTTGTGTGAGGAACGACTTGACCGGTGAGGTGCTTTTGTTCGAGGATTCTTGTGAAATCATACTCATTGGGATAATTGACAGTCCCCACTTCTTGATACCATGCCTTTTGATGCGTTTCAAAATGAAAGCGCAGGCTTCGATAAGGCAATCGCCCATGCTTATAGCCAAAAAAGGAATCGATCGGGCCGGTGTAAATCATTCGTTTATACCTACATTCATCCGCGATTTCTTGATAGTCCGTATTGAGGAGCACCTTTATATTCGGATGGTCCAGCATGCGATGAAACATTGCTGTAAAGCCATGCAACGGAATTCCCTGATACGTGTCCTGAAAAAACCGATTGTCCCTGCTGACATACACAGGAACCCTTGCGGAAACAGACGGATCCAGCTCCTCCGGCTTCAAGTCCCATTGCTTGATCGTATACCGATGAAATACTTTTTGATAAATGAACTCAGCCAAAAAGCCAAGCTCTTCATGAGCACTTTCTCGAAGCTTCAGAATCGGAATCTTCGCCCCGAATCCATATTGACGGATCAGCAAGCTCTCCAGTTTCTGAGCATATTGCGGAGAAAACAATGCGGACAAAGCATTTAGATTGAAAGGCAACGGTATTTTTATGCCATCGACATAAGCACGCACCTCATGGAAGTACGGCCGCCACTGGGTAAAACGCGATAAATAGTCCCAGACCAGCTTGGAATTCGTATGAAAGGTGTGCGAACCGTATTTGTGAATCAGTACCCCCTGCTCATCATAGCAATCATAGGCATTTCCTCCGATATGATTGCGCCCCTCTACCACCAACACTTTCTGATCGAGCTCATTGGCAATCCGCTCTGCGAGTGTAGCACCCGTGAATCCAGCTCCGACAATCAGCCAATCCACCTTCATGTTAGACTCACATCCTCCCGTCTTCATCACATCCACTCACTCACTTACCATTCCGTTAATACCCTAGTAAATGATGTCGTACTCTACACGTGGGAGTGAACTCTACATGAATGCAAACTGGCACGCACACTACACACGCTGGAACGAGTGTGAATCCCTTGATTCAGAGCTTCGTCAGCAGTTAACCGCCATGCACGCTGATGAAAAGCAGCTTGCGGATTGCTTCTCTGCCCCGATTGCATTTGGAACCGGAGGGATGCGCGGGGTCATGGAACCGGGAATAAACCGCATCAACCTTTACACGATTCGCAAAGCAAGCGCAGGGCTGGCTCTTTATTTACTCGAAACATACCCGAATCTGGCCGTCAAAAAAGTCGTCATTGCCTATGATTCACGGAAACACTCACAGATGTTTGCCAAGGAAACCGCCAAAGTTCTCGGACAGTACGGGATTACTACATGTATATTCAAACAGCTGACTCCTACCCCTCTGCTTTCCTTTGCCGTGCGCCACTATCGTGCGTGTGCTGGTATTGTCATTACAGCAAGCCATAATCCGCCCGAATATAACGGCTACAAAATTTATGGCGCAGACGGGGGACAAATTACGCTCGCGACAGCCGAACGACTGATGGACCTTATCGCTAATGCCGGAAATGAACTCGAAATCACTCCAGCAGATGAGCAAGAGCTGTACAAAAATGGACTGCTCCACTACATTGACGATTCTCTCTTGCATACGTATTTGGAAAAAGTAAAGCAATTGCGCGTCCATCCTGACTTATCTCCTGCCATCCGGGAGCAAGTGAAGATTGTCTTTACTCCCCTACACGGCACGACGCATGACTCGATCACGCGTGGATTGAAACAGTTCGGGTATACACAGGTGAGTGTTGTTCTCGAGCAAGCTATCCCCGATCCTAACTTTTCGACGGTAGACTCGCCTAATCCCGAAGAGCCTGAGGCCTTTCGATTAGCGATTTCATACGCCAAACCGGTGGATGCCGACATGATCATGGGCACGGACCCTGATGGAGATCGCCTTGGCGTGCTCGTCAAAAATAAGGCAGGAGACTACAGCGTCCTGACAGGAAATCAGTTGGGAGCCATGCTTCTTCATTACCTGCTGGAAACCAAACAAAAAAAGGGGGAGCTCCCCACAAACGGCCTTGTCTTGAAAACAATCGTCACGTCCGAAATGGGTAGAGCCATCGCGGCAGACTTCGGTGTATCAACAGAAGACACCCTGACAGGCTTCAAATATATTGGCGAAAAAATCGAAGCCTATAAAAAAAGTGGAGCGTACGTCTTCCAGTTTGGGTATGAAGAAAGCTACGGGTACTTAATCGGTGATTTTGTCCGGGATAAGGATGCCGTACAAACTGCTTTGCTACTTGCTGACATGTGCGCGTATTACAAATCACAACACAAAAGCCTCGATGACACACTGAATGACTTATTCGACCGTTACGGTCATTATGCAGAAGAGCTGATTTCTTTCACATGCAAAGGAGGAGAGGGCATGCAAAAAATATCGGCAACGATGTCTTCCCTGCGCAATCAGCCACCTTCCCAAATCGCCTCCCATCCCATCCTGGCCATCGAAGATTATGCCAGCGGAATCCGCACAGATTGTCAAACAGGTACAACCACACCGCTCACCTTGCCAGCCTCGGAGACGATCAAATACTTTTTCCACGATCATTCGTGGTTTTGTGTCAGACCCTCAGGCACGGAGCCCAAAATCAAAATTTATTTAGGAGTGAAAGGAACGAGTAGTCAAGATAGCCAAGAAAAGCTCTTCACCTTGAAGCAAGCTGTCTTGCAGCTGCTCGATTTCTAGTCAGGACTAGATTTCCAAATAGGGACCGGACTGAGGTGGATGTCCGCCCGCGACTGATCCGTAACGAGGAGGATGATAAGCCTGTTCTGGTGTTAATTCAGGGAAACCGGATTGAAGAAGTAAGTCGCGTCTTACAAAAAAAGCGTTGACGCCCTTTGAATCTGTCCCCACCAAGGCATATCCCAAGCTGGTTCCCAAAATGGCCAGGGAACTCAAGCTGGCACCATAGTAGGTATTCCCACCCCATTTAAAATCCGGTTGATACACGATCACCATTTTTTGTGGAGGCGGAAAAGCCGCATTGTACTCAATAACGACAAGTCTCGGGGTGTAAGCAGAAAGAGCTTGCCATACCCAGTAGTCATTGCCGTCAATGTCGATAGAGAGCAGATCAAATTCTTTTTGGACACCATTTTTTTCGAATAAACCAGCAATATTTTCTCTCGTGATTAACTCATTCTTGATGATGACCTGGGGATAGGCAGCATAATCCGCAGACATTCTATTGCAGCTATTCAGGTCGCCTTCCATCGCCAATCCGCTCCAACCGTGCTGCGTGACGAGATTTTTGAGCATACATTCCGAGCCATCTCCAACGCCGAATTCCACAAAATAGCGATTCGTAGTTCCGATTCGTGAAAATATTTCTTCAATGATGCCATCTTCTCCATTTTGAGAATACACTCGTTTTTCATAGCGGTTTAACACATCCATTCTCTCCATGCCTCCATTCACAATTTCCCTCTTTCCGTATCATATTTATCTTTTTGCGGATACGATTGGTCATTCAAGGAACAGGCCGCAAAACAGGCTATTTGCATGGTTTCAAGGCCCTCCTCGGGACAATATATTAGGATAAAGTTTATCAATAGGAGCCTAGCAGGCATTTTGTAAGACAGAGGAGATGTATAATGGTGAGTTTGCCCATCGTGTTTATTCACAGAACGGCTGAAGAGCATGTAGGATTATGCATGCAACAGGCGAAATACAGCAACCCTTCTTCTCGTGTCATTCTTATCGGAAGCCCAGAAAACAAGTATCTTTCTACAGGAAATACAGAGCACTTCCTGTTGAGTCGTTTCTACCAAAGTGCCCAAGCTTTTTCTTTTGTTTACAAGCACTCCACTTCCAACACCTACGAATACAATCTGTTTTGCTTCCAACGCTGGTTTATTTTGCGCGATTTCATGAGGAATCAAGGGATAGAACGTTGCTGTTACCTGGACTCGGACGTCATGCTATTCACCGATATCAGCAAGCGATACAACGAGGAGTTCGATGACTTTACATTTGAGTATACCTGGACGACTGTATGCGATCTGGAAACACTCAATCAATTTTGCGATTACACGACCAAATTTTTTCGCGACCCTCTTCACTACGAGACTCTGCTTCAATTTGCAAAAGAACTCGGAGATGTCCCCATTTCCGACATGGTGTTGTTTATCCTGTTTCACAATTACGCGCTTCGCCGTAAAGCTACGTATGGTATAGTCGCCAATGGCTTTTTCGATCATAATCTCAACTGTCCTTTTGCTCCATCCTGCCCGCAGGCTGACAGTCAAGATGGGAAAAAGCAGATTTATCAAAAGGCTGGTGCTCTTTTTTGCAAAATAACGGGCACGACTGATTACCTTCCTGCTCATTCCTTGCATTTTCAAGGACACGCAAAAGCATATATCCCCTTCTTTGGCTCACAGGCTATCCCAAACACAGATGATTTCATGTTTTTCGACTATGCGACCTGCAAATGGGTGCATGCCGAGCCCTGATCCCCATAAAATTCCCTCTGGAAACGAGCTGTACGCCGTGCCATTTTTCACGTTTTTCCATATTCATAATATGTTAAGCTGTTCATCCTTCGCTACGAGCATCATGGACAGGGGGGATTCGACTCATGAAGGCATTGATTACCGGAGTAACGGGATTTGCCGGCAGTCACTTGGCTGAGTATCTACTGTCACGGGGAGATGTAGATGTTTACGGTACATTCCGGTCCCTTACCAAAAAGGAGCAGCTGGGGCACCTGATAGACCGCGTGCATATGGAAAATTGTGAACTAAAAGATCCCCAATCTGTAAATGAACTCATCCAGAGAATAAAGCCTGATCTCATTTTTCACCTGGCTGCCCAAAGCTTCGTCCCTACCTCGTTGTCATCTCCTGCGGATACGATGGTGAACAATATTGTCCCACAGTTACATTTGTTCGAGGCGGTACGCAACCATGCTGCTGCTTGCAAAATTCAAATCGCATGCTCCAGTGAGGAGTACGGTTTGGTTTATCCGGAGGAAACCCCCATTAAGGAGACCAACCCCCTCCGTCCTCTGAATCCATACGCGGTCAGTAAAATCGCCCAGGATTATCTCGGATACCAATACCACCACAGTTACGGTCTGGCGATCATCCGTACACGTACGTTTCACCATACCGGTCCGAGAAGAGGCGAAAGCTATGTGACCTCCAATTTTGCCAAACAAATTGCCCAGATTGAGCTTGGTCTGCAAGAGCCAAAAGTTCATGTCGGCAATCTTGAGGCCATTCGCGACTTCACGGATGTACGGGATATTGTCAAGGCGTATTGGTTGGCGATTACGCGAGGTGAACCAGGTGATGTCTACAATATATCCGCGGGTACTCGCTACACCATCGAGGACATGTTGAAGACACTACTGGCCTTGACTGATGTGCAGGTAGAAATCCAAGTAGACACCAATCGGTTGCGCCCCTCTGATGTGGACATTGTATTGGGAGACTCATCGCTGTTCCGAGAAAAGACGGGATGGGAGCCCGAGATCTCCTTCCAGCAAACGATGAAAGATTTATTGAACTACTGGCGCTCTGTCCTACGCCAACAGAACAGCCCTTAAAAACGCCGAGTGGATGAGTAGAAAAAATCAGGAGGGAACTTTTTATGTCCATGCAATCCCTTCCTCTCGTCAGTGTCATCACCCCTTCGTACAATCAGGCAAAATTTATCAAGCGAACAATCGAAAGTGTACTGACACAGGACTATCCCCATATTGAGCATATTGTAGTCGATGGCGCCTCCACTGACGGTACACAGAATATTTTGCAGCAGTACAGCCACCTGGCAGACCGCTTCCGCTACGTTTCCGAACCAGATCGCGGCCAATCCCATGCTATCAATAAAGGATTGCATATGGCACGTGGCGAGATTATTGGCTGGCTCAATTCAGATGATACGTATTTCCCCGGTGCCATTCGAAAGGCTGTAGCTGCCTTACAGCAGCATCCCGAATGGGGCGTGGTTTACGGAAAAGGGCTCCACATTGATGAGGATGACAAAGTAAAATATCCGTACATTTGGGTGGAGTTTGACAGAAAAAAATTGTTTCATTTCAACATCATCTGCCAACCCGCTGCTTTCCTGCGAAAGCATGCCTTTGAAGCAGTCGGTGGTGTAAATGAAGAACACGACTGGTGCATGGATTACGATTTGTGGAACCGGATTTCCCTGCATTATCCGATTGGAACGATACCGGAATTCTTGGCTAACTCACGCTTATATGACGCATGCAAAACGTTTGTCTATGAATTGGAGCCAGGGTTTTCCGAAATTTTGAAAACAAGCGTGAAGCATCATGGCACCATCTCAAATGAATGGCTCTATCACTATACGCAGAATCATTACAAGCAAGGAGCCTTTTGGTTTCTCAATAAACTAAAAGCGTATCATGCTTTCGGGCCCTCCCCCCAAATCATCGCATCCAACCGCTACTCGGACTCATGGGCTCCCCAAAACCTGCGAATGACCATCGAAGCCAGCCATGGACCAATGAACGCTTTGCTTATCAAAGGAAGCAACCAAGATATCGCCCCTCTTCTTCATTTCCATGTCATGAGGAATGGAAAATTCGTATACAAATTCCAAGTTACCCAAGGGCGTTTTCAAGTCGTGATTCCCATTACCTCAGAGGGACAGCAATGTGAAGTGAGTATTTTTTGCAGCCAGCAGATTCTTCAGAACCACCCCAACAATCCTGAAGTCAAACGCTCTGTCAGCTACCACCTGGAAGAAGTCCTCCCGCTTTCCTATGAGGAGTACCAATTTTATCAGGAATTTACCAAAGGCAAGGCCCAGATCGAAAATTGGGTAAATCGCAGAGTCCCTTCGCCTCGAATTTGAATGCGGACGAGAAAGGCAGGTTGACAAGAATTGAATCTGGCGAAAAAACGGATTGTGGTTACGGGTGGATCAGGATTTCTAGGAAGCCACGTCGTTCATCAATTGCGCAAGCTGGACTGTACGGACATCTTCATCCCTAGAAGCCATGAATACGATCTTCGCAAAGAACATGATGTGAACAAGATGTTGCAAGATTTCCGTCCCGATATCATTCTTCACTTGGCTGCCGTCGTTGGCGGAATCGGCGCGAATCAAAAAAACCCCGGAAAATACTTTTACGATAATTTGATCATGGGGACTCAGCTCATGGAGCAATCCCGTTTATTCGGTGTCGAAAAATTTGTAGCTATCGGAACCATTTGCTCCTACCCGAAATATGCGTCTGTACCGTTTCAGGAAGAAGATATATGGAATGGTTACCCTGAAGAAACCAATGCTCCGTACGGCTTAGCCAAGAAAATGATGCTGGTGCAATCACAAGCCTATCGCGAGCAATACGGGTTCAATTCCATTTATTTGCTCCCTGTCAATTTGTACGGCCCGGGCGACAACTTCGATTTGGAAACCTCACACGTCATCCCTGCCATCATTCGAAAATGCGTAGATGCTATTCGCAATGACGAGAAGAAGATCGTTCTCTGGGGAACAGGCAGCGTCACACGCGAGTTCATTTATGTCGAGGATGCGGCACAGGCGATTATTGCGGCAACCATGAACTATGATCAATCTGAACCGGTCAATATCGGTTCAGGTCAAGAAATCTCCATCAAAAGCTTAGCAGAAACGATCAAGCAGCTAAGCGGCTTCCAAGGAGAGATCGAATGGGATAAAACCAGGCCAGACGGACAGCCGCGCCGCCTTTTAGATGTGACCAAAGCAAAAGAGCATTTCGGCTTCGTGGCACAAACGTCCTTACTCGCTGGCTTGGAGAAAACGATCGCTTGGTACATGGTACATCCTCACGTGCAAGGGAGGATCCCTACATGAGAGTCGGAATAAACCTGATGTCAGTGATTCCTGGCAAAATCGGCGGGATGGAGCAGTATGTCAGGAACTTGCTGGCCTACTCGATGAATGCTGGGGACGGCCATCAGTGGTTTCTTTTTTTATCCTCACACAATTTCCATACCTTTGAGGCGCAAAAAAATGTACGCAAATTCATGGTCCCTGACCACGGTAATGCACACGCGATGCTTCATTTCTGGATTAACTCTCTGCAATTGAATTTGTGGTTTTGTCCGTTGCTTGTATTGAATCCATCCGATGTCACAATCCCTTCAGTGATCAACATTCCAGATATCCAACACGAATATTACCCAGAGTTTTTCGATGCACATTCCTTGCGCTGGCGACTAGACAACTACAAGTCGTCTGCTGAGCGTTGCAGTGCCGTGCTGACTCTCTCGGAGTTTTCCAAGCAAACGATTCTCCAAAAATTCGGGCTTGCTCCGCATAAAGTACATGCGATCCACCTGGATGCCTCCCGGGAATTTTCCTTGCCGCATAATGAAGCACTCAACCAACAGGTCATACAAAAATATAAGCTGCCCAGCGAATACGGCTTTTTCCCCGCAAATACATGGCATCACAAAAATCACCTGAATGTATTCAAAGCACTTGTCGCTTTGCGGGATAAACACCAAATCAGAATTCCCATGGTTTTCACCGGTTTTGCTCAAGAGGCTCATCAAAACGTCATGAATTACATCACAAATAACCAGCTTTGGGACCAAGTCAAATGGCTTCATTACGTACCGCAGGAAGAGATGCCTTACTTGTACCGGAATGCCCAGTTTCTTTGCTTCCCTTCCCTCTTCGAAGGCTTTGGCATTCCGCTGGTAGAAGCCATGAAGTCCAACATTCCCATTGTTTGCTCCAATGCAGGGAGCATTCCTGAGGTGGTGGGTGACGCTGCTCTCACCTTCGACCCGAATATTTCCGATGATATCGCGGTGAAGCTCGCCCATATTTATCTGACACCTGAGGCACGAGCAGACCTGGTTGCCAAAGGCATCCATCAAGCCAAGCATTTTTCGTGGGAGAAATGCGCGCGCGAAACTTTGGCTGTCTTTTCTTCCGTCGCACGCTAATGTCATTTGAAAGGAGGTCATCCTTGTATGTCACGCATGCAGCAAATTCGGGATACGTGGAGGAAGGAGCGCCGAATCCCGTTTCCGTTAACCGAACAAGAAACTTGGGATTTTTGGCTGTTGGAAGCACCGACAAACGATTTGAAAAAGTCGAAGATCAAGCATATCGCAAAAACGATGGGCATCCGCACCTTGATCGAGACAGGTACGTTTAAAGGCGACATGTTGCAAGCAATGAAACACCATTTCGACTTGCTTGTTTCCATCGAGCTGGATGAAGCATTGTTTATCGCGGCAAAAGAGAGATTCTCAGGCGACAGCCACATCCATATCCTCCACGGTGACAGTGGAAAAGTATTGAGCAACCTGATGCACTCTGTTACATCACCTTGCCTGTTTTGGCTGGACGGTCATTACATCCCGCGCTCAACGGAGGCAGCCAAGGGGGACCTGGACACCCCTATCTTGCATGAGCTGGCTGCCATTTTGCAGCATTCTGTTCATAATCACGTCATTTTGATTGATGATGCTCGTTGCTTTATTGGTCCCAATCCATTGCTGAAAGATTATCCCACTATCCAAGAACTACGAGAATTCGTTCATTCTCTTCGTCCCGACCTCTTATTCGTTGTAGGAAATGACATCATCATGATCTACAATCCACTTGAAGGAGCAACAAATTCGATGAAGAAAGTTGACTTTCACCTGCCGTTTGACAATCAAACCTTTACCGTCTATGGAGACGACTCCGATCAAAGCGTCCTGTATTTTATGGAGTATTACAACGGGTACTATGAAGACTACGTTATCAATCCCCTGAAAAAAATCGTACAACCTGACCATGTTTGCCTAGACATCGGAGCGAACATCGGTGCGATCTCGCTCGCCCTGAGCTATCTCACGCCTCAAGGCAAGGTGTACGCATTCGAACCCTCCGATGCCAATTATCCTTATCTCCTGCGAAATCTTGCCGAGAATCACATCACCAATGTCGAGCCTATCCAGCTGGGAATAGCCGACCGCAACGGGAACATTCATTTTCATGACGACCCGCGTGGAGGCGGATGGTCTTATATCCCGCATGAGCCAGAGGCCGTGGAGAAATCCACCCAATTCATATCATGTGTCAGGCTGGATGACTGGGTAGAGCAGAATATGATTTCGCGCATTGACCTGATTAAAATTGACGTGGAAGGCTCTGAGGTCATCGTCTTGGAAAGTGCCATGCGAACGCTTAAGCAGTGGGACCCGGATGTGATCATTGAATTCAACCCTGAGAGCATCACGGAAAACTTCGGCAGACATCCACTCGTGCTATACACCCTGCTGGAGAAATTGTTTACCCATCTGTATATGTTTAAACGGGACAATACAGTGGTAAAGGTGAAGAACTACAACCACTTACTAGACGAAATGAAACCTTTTCACGCTGATCTGTTTTGCACAAACAAGACGTTCCTCGATTAAGCGCACATGAAAAAACATGGCTGTAGGCTCGCCATGTTTTTTGTTGCGTTGCTATTTGAAAGTAGCCATTACCTTACTCAATCCATCCTCCAGCTTCACTCGATGATTCCACCCTAGTGCTTGCAGCGATCGTGTATCTGCTTGTGAATGCATGATTTCCCTATCTGTATAGGCAATCGATCCGAACTTCAGAACCGTGCTTGATTGAGTCATCTGATGAACCCGTTCTACAAACTCTCGTATCGAAGTAGCCGTACCTGTCCCTACCTGGTATTCCGTAAAGCCTGCGGGCAAACGAGCAGCATGCGCCAACAGCACGCGAAAGGCAGAGACAACATCCTCCACATAAATAAAGTCCCTTGCTTGCTTCCCTTCTGTAAGCCTTAGTTCAGGTTGATTTTCGAGACAGCTTTTGATGACAGAAGTGACAAATTTATTCGTATTGTCATAAGGACCATACACGTGCTCCAGCCGGACGTTGATGAATCGTAGGGAAGAGGTATCTGCTAGGCATTTTCCCCATTCTCGAAACTGACGCTTCGTCAAATTATATGGTTGTAGATGCTTGGATAATTGGATGGGTGCACTGGAAAATGTATCTGTATTTAGAAAAAAAGGGGTACCAAAGCGCATGGCCATATCCAGCAGTTTCAGTGGAAAGGTCACATTGGCATCTACCATCGTGGTATGGCTCTCGTTCTTTCGTCCATAACAGGTTGCCGTATGGATGATTGCATCGATTCTCCCCTGCTCGAAAAAAGGAGCTTCCCATTGACCGCGATCCGTATCATACATAATCAAATCAGGCAATATGTCCCGGAT
This sequence comes from Brevibacillus sp. HB1.3, assembly GCF_013186635.1. Lineage (NCBI taxonomy): Bacteria > Bacillati > Bacillota > Bacilli > Caryophanales > Paenibacillaceae > Brevibacillus > Brevibacillus sp. HB1.3. Next base: position 53,429 of record NZ_JABMIT010000004.1, read on the forward strand.
ACGCGAGCAATCGGAAGTACTCCTTTTCAAGATGATGACAGTATGTCCGTCCAATCGCAGCGCTTTTACGAGCTGGCTTCCGAGAAAGCCTGTCGCGCCGGTCACTAGTATCTTCATTCGGGATCGCTCCCCTTCACCTGCTCTACAATCTTCTTATATCCAGTTCAAGTCGATGTTGTGAATTTGTTTTTCTTGCATGACACTCCGAAAGTGATCGGCTTTCGTTTTCAAGCCTTCAATTAGCCATTCATGATTTTCTACGACGATTTTTTCGATTTGCAGGTGTAAATTTTGCTCTACAATTTTTTCTAACAGTTCAAATTCTGCCCCCTCGATATCTATTTTGATTAATTTGATTGGCCGATTGAGCATCTGGATGAACTGTGTCAAATCAATGACTTCTACTTCTACATACTTATGGGGATTCGTAACAGGATGATTGTTCAAAAGGGAAGAGGCGTAAGCAGACCCTGCCGGATCCGTATGGTAATGTTCATGCAAATGCAAGCGCAGCTTATCGTTTTTATGCCAAACTGCTTTGTTGATACATATGACATTCGGATAGGCGCCTACCCTTTTTTTCAATTCCTCAAATACGTATGGATTCGGCTCAAACGCAAAGACGAGAGCGCCTTTATCCGCCATTTTTTGTGAAATGACCCCATAATTTGCCCCACAATCGATCGTTATGTCCCCGTATCCGATCGGAGAAAAAACTTCTTCACTGTTCTCGTTTAATCCGCCCACTCCTGCTTCCTCCTTATGTTCGGCTAGATGCCCATGCTGCCTTTCCGGATTTCCACAGTTCTTCCAAGTAGTTTTTATCCCGGAGCGTATCCATTGGCTGCCAAAAACCGGTATGCTTGAAGGCCATTAGTTGATTCGCCTTGGCCAAGCCCTCCAACGGCTCTTTTTCCAATACCGTCTCATCACCTGCCATATAATCAAATACGCCCGGCTCCATGACAAAAAAACCAGCATTGATCCATCCGCCATCCCCTTTTGGCTTCTCCTGGAATCCTGTTACGGTGTTCCCATTGGCAATATCCAATGCTCCGAATCTGCCTGGCGGTTGAGTCGTGGTGATCGTTGCTAGTTTTTTATGCGTGCGATGAAATTTTACCAGCTGTTCAATATTGATGTCGGATAAGCCATCTCCATACGTCAGCATGAATGTATCTTCTCCCACATACTTCTGTATCCGCTTCACCCTTCCACCTGTCCCTGTGTCTTTCCCCGTATCAATCAATGTGACTCGCCACGGAGCAGCATTATGGTTGTGAAAAGTGACCTGATTGTCGTTACGAAAATCAAACGTCACATCAGAATGGTGAAGGAAGTAGTGCGCAAAGTACTCCTTGATCATGTAGCCTTTGTACCCGAGACAGATGATGAAATCATGGAAACCGTACTTGGAATAAATGGACATGATATGACAAATGATGGGCCAATCACCGATCTCAATGAGCGGCTTCGGACGAAGATGCGTTTCTTCTCCAATACGCGTGCCATACCCTCCTGCTAGGATGACGACTTTCATTGGCTGCCCTCCTTCCTCTCTTGTTCACTTGGCCTCATTGGTATACGCTGCGATTTGGGCCAAACAAATTTCTCTTACGTCTTGCTTTTGCTGATAAGCCTTCTGCCAAGAAATGATACTGTCCAAGGTCTGTTCGAGCGACCAGTTGGGTCTCCAGTCTATTAGGCCTTTGGCTTTGGAACAGTCCAGCTTTAAATATTTGGCTTCGTGCCATTGTGGATCGGTTCGCTCTGCTTCAAAACGAGCACCAGCCCCCCAACGCTCACACAATTGCCGGACGATCCACTCTACCGATCTGGCATCTTCCTCATTCGGACCAAAATTCCAGCTCTCGGAGTAATCCTTGCCATTCGCCCACATTTTTTCAGCGAGCATCAAGTACCCCTTCAAGGGCTCCAGGACGTGCTGCCACGGTCGAATTGCTTTTGGATTTCGGATGACGATGGTCTCTCCCTTTATCAAGGCGCTTAGGCAATCCGGTATCAAGCGATCCATCGCCCAATCACCACCGCCGATCACATTGCCTGCTCGCGCTGTAGCAACGGCGACGCCATGCTGATGATACTGGTCGGGATGAAAAAAAGCATTGCGATAGGAGGCAGTCACTTGCTCCGAACATGCTTTACTGTTGGAATACGGGTCATAGCCGCCCAACACATCCTGCTCACGGTATCCCCACACCCACTCCCGATTTTCATAAACCTTATCCGTCGTAACATTGATAATTGCTTTGATTTTCATTCCGTTTTGCACAGCCACTCTCGCCGCCTCGAGTACATTCACCGTACCCATGACATTGATTTCGAAGGTTTCCGCTGGATATTGATACGATAAACGCACCAGCGGCTGAGCGGCCATGTGAATGATGATATCCGGGTTGGCTTGGTTGATTGCTTTTTGAACACTTTCCTTCGATCTGACATCATCAATAATGGAATCAACCAATGAGCTGATTTGGGCGCATTCAAAAATACTCGGATTTGTCGGCGGCGACAGCGCATACCCCGTTACCTTCGCTCCCAAGTCATGCAGCCATAAGCACAGCCATGCGCCTTTGAAGCCTGTATGACCTGTGATCAACACTTTTTTGTCTCGCCAGAACGCAGGATCAACCATCGCGATCACCGTGCTTCCTAATCTGCTCCAGAATCGCTGACCACGTCATCCCCAGTCGAACGATATCTTCTTCCACCAGCTGACTTCCCATCTGTACCTCGATGAATGCCAGCTCTGTCGTAGCTTTGATTGCATGTTTGGCTCCTACCGGGATTTGCAATACGTCACCTGGTCCAACCTGACGCAGCTGATCATCCAAAATGAACTCTCCGCTACCCTCTACGATGATCCATACTTCGCTACGGTGGTGATGGTACTGATAGCTCAAATTTTTCCCGGCGTATACATGGATTTGTTTCGTTAATACTTCCACATTGTCTTCATTCTTCTGAAAATGCATAACCTGATACCATCCCCAGCGCCGCTCTTCATACATTGGGCGCTTTGTCCAATCCAACGACAAATTTTTGACCATATGACTTTGTTCCTTGGAAGAAACGAGGATGCCATCCGGACTCGCCGCCACGATCATATCCGATAGACCGATGGACACGATAGGGATGTCCAATTCGTTGATAACGTGCGTATTGGTGCAGCTCTCATCCAGCAAAACCTTACCCATTGTATTCCTGCTCATTTCTTCCGTGAGCGTATTCCACGTCCCTAGGTCCTTCCAGGCTCCCTCATACGGGAGAACGACTACTTTCTCTGCCTTTTCGACAATCTCATAGTCAAAGCTGATGGCAGGCATTTGGCTATATTGCTCAAGCATGCGGTTGTATTCAGTAGGCAATCCTTTTTGCTCCAATTCGCGAATCAGATAGCCCAATCGAAAAGCAAAAATTCCACAATTCCACAGGGCCTGCTTTTCTACTAAATCCTGCGCTTGCTCAAGGGACGGCTTTTCTTTGAAGCTTTTTACTTTTTGATAGGCAGAAGGCCTTTTACCCTGATCCGATTGTGATTCTAGCTGTGGAACAATGTAGCCGTATTTCGTAGATGGATACGTAGGTTTCACTCCGATTAATGCGAGATTCGCGCCAGATTTGAGGATGACGTTCTCTAGCTCCTTGATCCTGTCCATAAAGCGGTCCTCAACGAATGGATCTACAGGCATGATGGCAATGACTTCATCCGGGTCCATTGTCAAAGCAGAGTACAAATAGGTTACCGCTAAAGCGATGGCAGGGAAGGTATCCCTTTTTTCCGGCTCCACGATCAAAGGAACGTCTTCACCTAGTTGGCTTTGAAGCAAATCAACATGTGAGCGGCCTGTTGAAATATAAACAGGCTCCGACCAATTGCGGGAGGCTAGCTGCCTCCATACTCGTTGAACCATCGCCTCTGGTTGGGCATGTGCATTGCCTATCAATTTCAAGAACTGTTTGGACCTGACATCATTGGAGAGCGGCCACAGCCTTTTCCCTGAACCACCCGATAGTAATATCAGTTTCACTCAGGCCACCTCGATCCGTTTATCGTGTTGTATGCACCATCTTATGCGTCTGTCGCAGTCGATGCTCTATCGTCCAATGAAAATGGTCAACTAACACGAGGAATGATAGAAGCCTATAGAAACTGAATCCAACGGTTAGAAATATAATCGAAAATGTAAGAACCGGCTTGCGGGAGGTAGGGAGTCGTGAAAAACTTCATATGGTGCTTCGTATATCCTTGAAAGTGAAGAGAAAACACTGGAAGATATCGCCCCGTTGCCTTATCCTTGCAGCACAGGACACCATTTATCGAGTAAATTTTCTTATAGCCGTACAAATTTTCCATTGATGTCGCCTGCTGAATATTGCCGTCAACAAAGCCATCATGAAACAAGCCATTCGTGATTTGGTAACCCTTGAGCCGCTCGAGAAATAGCAAGGCCAGCACCATATCCGTTATGAGAGGTTGATTGAATCGTACGTGTTCCTTTCTCCGCATGGTGTATTGAACGACTTGCGCGAATGCAATCGGATTGGCAAAATGAGACTTCATGAACTCACAATATAGTTCCAACTTCTGCCTATCTACGAAATTTGTCCATACGAATTCCATCGTAAAGTTTTCAAAGCGAGGATGGTTCACGTCCGTAAACAGCATGACATCCGTATCGATATAACAGCATTTCGGAATCTGATGCCTTTCCATAAACGCCAACAAAATAAACCATCTTTGAAAACAAAACAGATTGTACTCATAGGGCATAAAATGAATATGTTTATAGACTCTCGTCATTTCACTAGCAGCAGGCATGTAATCGTCTATCATCTCATGAATGATGCCGTTCACGGCATACCTTCTGTTTCCCCCGTTCCCTATCAGATAGACAGGCGAATGGGGATTACTTCTTTTCGCTTGCTGCAAGCTGTATGTGAGATAATCATCGTCCCCTCGATGGATGATCACGATGGGCAAGGGCATACTCTTTCCGCCTCCTTTTTCTCCCCATACTTTATGTATGTGACAGACAACGAGAAACGGGCATATGCCTTTTTTCCGAAAACCTCCTTGCTGCCAAGCAACTTTAGACGTGAATAGGACGAAATTAATGCATTTATATCATTTCCCCCAGCACGATCCGAACATATCGTATAGGGCAAGCACTCTGCAGTAGAGGGGGACATGTCGATGGGAAGATTTTGGACAGATCAGGAAATCCTCGATGAGATCAACAAACGACGATGGTACCATAAAATCGCGCTGCGACCCGGTATTGTCACTCCCGGGATTACACTTCTGGAAAATGTATGGAATATGACGAGACAATCCAGAGAATACATCCCATATTCGGGGAAACGCGTTCTTGATCTGGCTAGCTTTGACGGTATGTGGGCTTTTGAGGCGGAGCAGCGAGGGGCAAGTCTAGTCGTGGCTACGGATTGTATGCAGCCGCTCTATTTGAATTTTGAGTTTTGCAAGAACATCCTGCAAAGCAAAGTTTTGCCGCTGTACAATACCAGTCCTTATAAATTATGGGAAGGGCTGCAAGTTTTGCTGATGGACGATTTTATAGAACCACTGCCATTTCCTCAACAAATACGACACAATCAATTTGATGTCGTCCAGCATCTTGGACTGCTCTATCATCTGCGCGATCCGATGTGGACCTTGTCGCAATGCCGAAGCGTGATTAAACCAGGTGGGCATCTCTTGTTAGAAACAGCCTGTATTTTGGATACGAATCAGTCCATCATGGTCTACAACGGAGCTCCTGGACAAATGAATCGGATTTATAAGGACGATACGACTTGGTGGTTGCCATCCGTACTTTGCATTGAGGAGATGCTCCGAGGCACGTTGTTTGAAGTTATTCCTGAATCGGTTAGGACCATTCCCTCTGGCAAAATAAACAATTACGATGCGGGTCGCATCAGCCTCGTGGCAAGAGCCATTCCTGGTAGCGCGATCGACCAGAACTGTCACGCGGAGTTACTCCGTATCTTCCGCAATCCAGGGATCATTCCGGACTACCTGTAATATCCGGGGAATTTGAAATCGGGTGCACAAGATCGACGATGCTTGTGTACCCGATTTTCCATTCTTTCATAGTCTGATGGTAGTGCATGCATTTTTTATGATGGAAAGATGGGAGTGAATCTCGTGTCCCACTCACAGCAACCATTCGTGAGTATCATTACCCCCTCTTTTAACCAAGGCCGGTTTATTCGCGAGACGATAAATAGCATATTGACCCAGGACTATGCAAACCTTGAGCATATCGTGGTAGATGGAGGCTCGACTGACGATACGCTCTCCATCTTGCAAGAATATGCACAAAAAGATCCGCGCTTCCGTTATATTTCCGAACCGGATCGCGGACAGTCTCATGCGCTTAACAAAGGTCTGGCAATGGCAAGAGGGGAAATCATTGGCTGGCTGAATTCGGACGATACCTATGTACCCGGCGCCATCATGATGGCTGTTCACGCTTTTGCGAGCAACCCGAGCTGGGGAATGCTTCACGGCAATTGCCAAGTGATGAACGAGTACGGTCAAGTATCTAGCACCTACCCGTCCGAACAAGCCGATTCCAAGAAGCTGTATCAGAGCTGCGTGATTTGCCAGCCATCCGCTTTCATCAGGACCCACGTTTTCAGGCATATGGGGGGCGTGGATGAAAAATTGCAATTTTGCATGGATTACGACCTGTGGATGCGCATCGCCAAATTTTATCCCATCGGTTATGTGCCTCACTACTTAGGAAACGCCCGAATCCACACGACCTGCAAATCAGCTACACAATGGCATTCTGTCGGCGTACCTGAAGTATTACGATCACTTGCGAAAAATTATTCGTCCATTCCCAGCCATTGGATATCGTACGTCCCACACTACAAAGGCATGGGTGTACTCGACCTGTTGAAGATCTATAAGTCCTTTCCATCCAATACAACCAGAATCACAAGCATGAACCGGGGGATGGACTTGTGGGCGCCTCCTGTCCTGCGTGCGATTGTCGAATCAGATCCATCTGCACCGGCTCAAATGTTGTTAGTGAAGGGCAAAGTCCCTGGCTCCCCTGCAAAATTGCCAAAGCCCATTGTTTTGACTGCGCTCGTGAATGGCGTAAACGTAAAAAGCTACACCGTTGATAAACCCACCTTTGCCCTCGAAATCCCACTCGATCCGAATGCCACGACACACCGTGTGGACATCGCTTCTTCCAGTGTGGGTGTACCAAACACCCCGCAAGTCCAGCAAAGAATCGTGGGGGGATACATGGCCGAAGAGATTATTCCTCTTTCGTATGACGAAGTGATCGTGTACAGAACTTTTTCAAGGAGTTAACCATTCAACTCGTATATAGCTTCGTTTCAATGACAGCCGCCGCTCCGGCTATGGCAAGCAGGAGCAGCAACGGATAGGCGGCTGGCACATACATATACACCCCCACGATCAAAGCCCCCACCCAAATTCCCACGCACCAATGACAGCTCAACAATCTGCCTATCCATTGGCGCACCCTTCCGCCTTTAAATTGAAAGTCCCGAACCATTTGCCCCGACTCGTCGGGTACATAGAACACCTGGTAAAATGGGTTTCGCAGAAAAGACGTGATCTCATCAAAAACAATCAAATGCGTGAGACGAAAGCTTGCCAGCACGAGAATGATTAAGTCGATCCAAGAGAGGTCAAACATTCCACCTCCACCTCTTTCCAATATTTTGTGCTTTTCTCATTTGTTCCACATTTAGTACCATTGTGGTGCGACAAAACAGAGAAAGGCGTGATGAGATGAATCGCAACATAAAGAAAATGGCAACCATCCTTTCCCTGTCCGTCCTCGTTACCATGATCGGACAACCTGCGTTTGCGAAAACAAGCTTTACCTCTTTGAAAAAAGGGATGAAGAACTCGCGCGTGCTTGAAGTGGAAAAGATGCTCGATGCACTCCATTACGACTACAAGCTGGTAGTGGACAAGATCTACAACAGCAACACAGCTTATAACGTCAAAGCGTTTCAGAAAAAATACAAGCTGCCGCAAACCGGGATTGTAAACAAAACCACCTACGATAAACTGACGAGCGTGTACCAAGCTCGCAAGCAAGAGCAGCCAACACAACCGGCACAACCAAGCACACCGTCCAAGCCTAGCAATCCTGCTGAGACAAATGATTACACTACGCTAAAATTGGGGGCTAGCGGTGAACGCGTAAAGGAATTGCAAACGATGCTCGCTGGCCTCGGTTACAAAGTAACGGCATCGGGACAATTCGATGAATCTACACGTTTTGCCGTCATGCTGTTCCAGTCGCGCAATAAACAAACCTTGACTGGTGAAGCCGATGCCAAAACATATACAGCCATTCAAACGCAATACAAGAACAATCCCGTGCAGCCTAAACCAGATACGAAGCCAACCACTCCAACAAATCCATCGACTCCCGTAACACCTAGCAAGCCTGACCAGCCGCAAAACCCTGGTGCTGACGCACAAGTTCCTCTACCCGCTGGTTTGACGGCTGAGGAAAAAGAAATGGTTCAGCTCGTGAATCAAGAGCGCACCAGTCGCGGACTCGCACCCTATCAAGTGGACATGCAGTTGGAGAACGTTGCACGTGTAAAAGCTCAAGAGATGGTAAACAAAGGCTACTTTAGCCACACCTCTCCCACTTACGGCTCACCGTTTCAAATGATGGACACTTTTGGCATTCGCTATTTGGCTGCTGCTGAAAATATTGCCCAAAACTATTCTGTAAGCAGCGCCCATCAAATGTTCATGAATTCCTCTGGGCACAAAGCTAATATCATGAGTCCAACCTATGACTACGTTGCCATTGCTGTTGTAAATGGCGGTCCGTACGGGAAAACATTCGTACAAATGTTCTTAAAAAAATAAAGGCGCGGAACGGAAAAGCCATCATTTCTACTGAAATGGTGGCTTTTCTTCTCGATTAGAAAGACACGGCGATCCGGTTATTGGCGGAAAAGTGTACGGTCTGGTCGTTGCACAGCACGACACCCTCGACGACGATCCCCTTCCCCGCTTCTTGTTTCAAAAATGAAATCTGGAAATTTTGAAAGGATTCCGTCGATCCCGGTGCAATGGTTACAGGCTGGATCGGCGCTATCCAATACTCCCCTCTCTCCATCGCTTGGGCAAACCAATCGTCTTCCAAGTACCTCCATCCTTTTAAGCCCGATGTACCTTGCACGGCCATCGTCTCCACGAGCTTCGGCGGCAATACCTGGCCTCCCATTTTGATCGAATCGACAGGTGAGACACGCAGGCAAACAATTGGATTTTTCAGTTCAACGTTCCCCGTATTTTTCACCTGAAGCGTCCCAATCAACAGGTACGGCTTCTCAGGTGATTCAGAGTGAATCAACGTGTAATCAAAATACACTTCTGCCGCTGTACGCATTTCAACCTGTTCTGGCACTTCTTCGACCGGGTGAATGGTCACTACTTGATCCAGCAGTTCTTCTTCTGCCAAGATCAACAGCTCTTCCCGTTCACTGTCTGATTCACTGTTTCCTTCTATATTTGAGTCACTGTCCTCAGCACTCGACTGGTTACTTTCCTGAATCGTGCTTTGTTCCTCTGTCCATGGCTTTTCATCTTCTCCCTGCTGACTTTCCTTGTCAGAGGTAATGAGCATGGTGGAATAAAATAGCTTTAAGATAGTGGGTGGTAAAAACGCCATTGGTTGAATGTGCAATCCATTTTGGAAATACTCCAAAACCCCTGACGCTAAGTGTAGCGCAATTTTTTCCGCATAGAGTTTACGCTTGCTCACTTCCGTAAAGAGCGGCAACTGCAACTGGATGTGAACGATCGATGGTTGCTTTTGGTTTTTGGTTACTTTGTAGTGACACGAGATTCCTGACTGCTGCAATTCTGCGCGCAAACACTTGACCAGGTCTTGCCGCTTTTCATCCTCCGACTGAAAGAAGATCAGTCTTGGCTTTTCCAGAACTCTCATTTCCTTCAAGCTGAAACGTATAGCGACATCCGTATTTTTCGCCAGAGACGGATTGTTTTGGCTTATAACAACTTCCATCCCGCTATCAGAAAGAAATTTTTGTACGTTCCCCAATACCTCCCACTCATAGGCAGTTCCTCCTCCTGAAGATATGCCTGTAAAGAGAACGCAAACTTTTCCTTTCAACCCCGAATCCAGGTCAACTCTTTTATTCGTCGAATCCCACTTCAATTGAAAGCCATTTTGCTTGCAAAATAAACGAAACGCTGGCAGAGCCGCATACGGCATGGTCCCGCCACGTTGACCACTGTAATATACCTCAACATCCATTCCCATCTCTCCTCACGAAACTTTCCGTCAGTCCGCGATATTGTATGAATGCCCAGTGTCCAAAGTGAACATTTTTGGCGATGACTGTTCCGAAGAAACGCTTTGCGCATACGATGCTACAGAAAGGAGTGGTCATATGCCCACCTCACAAATGCCCCTAATCTCCATTATCATTCCTGTAAAAAATGAGGGGGACAATGTGCGTTCTACCATCACTTCCCTTTTGAATACAAGAACCACGTTTCCGTATGAAGTGATCGTAGTCGATGATGCCTCAACTGATAACGGTTGTCACTTTTTACAAGGCCAAGGGCAGAATGAAAAAATAAAATTAATCACGACAGAAGGCATTGGTGCTGCTGCAGCACGAAACTTGGGCGTGAATCATGCTCGTGGCAACTACTTTATTTTTTGCGATGCCCATCTGTCTTTTGAGAACTTTTGGATCGATCGCATGATGGAGCTCATTCTGACAAAGAAAGCAGATGGCGTTGCTCCCGGAATCGCTTCCATGACAGAGCCACATAAAATCGGATATGGGCAAAATCTGAATCAGAAGCTCGAAATCACCTGGTATCCAAAGCCAACGGGCCCTTCACCGGTTGCGATATTGCCAGGGGGTTGCTTCCTGGTCACCCGTGAAGCTTTTATGAAGGTCGGGGGTTTTGACCGTGGTTTTCGCATTTGGGGATTTGAAGATATCGAATTTTCCATTAAGATGTGGCTCTTTGGGTATACGTGTATGGTCCAGCCATCCGTAAAAATCTTGCATTTATTTAGGCAAGTTCACCCTTACACAGTTGCACATGAGCACATTTATTACAATATGCTTCGAATGGCGTACAGCCATTTTAACGAGCAACGGATTGAGGCTGCGAAAAAACTTGTGCTCTACGCAAATGCGAGTGAAATTGCGGATGATGTGCTGACTTGTGGAGCTGCCGCTCAGCGTGTTCGATACACTTCCCAAAGAAAATTCGACGACAATTGGTTCTTCCAAAAATTCCAAATTCCTTTCTGACAAGATAGTGACCTAAAAAATAGGCGCATGCTCAACATGCCAAACTCCCGTTGCCCACATAGTATGTAACTGCAAAGCAAACTCCCTAGGAAAGGAAGGATTCTTACGGTGAAACATCACGTGAAGCCCATTATGGGTCGCCAGCTCCCTACACCGACGCCTACAGCAACTCCTCCTATATCGAACAACTTGCAGGAAGAGTGCATTCGCGTCAATAAGGTGTATGACTGGGTAGTATTAGCGAACAGCTACCGAAACAAGATTGCCCTTCCCGACGATTGTCAAGCTCTGGTAGACGCTGCCATTCGTGCTGGGCAAGATATCACGCTCTCCTGCGTTGAGCCAGTTTCTCCTGGTCCTACTTGCAGAGTCGTCAGTATTCGCCGCGAGAACATTACCGTCAATGGGACCACTGTTCGGGTCGGAGTCGTTCGCTTTGTGTTCGGAGCCACTGTGCTCGTTCGCGTTTTCGCAGACGGTACGCCTCTCTGCGAATTCACAACAACAGTGCAATTCGATCAGGAAGTCGTTCTCTGCCTGCCTGAACCGCTTGACGAGGACAATATCTTGTGCCGAATTAGTGCTTTCGAGTGCTCACCGACCGGTACTGTTCTCCTCGGCGGCATGGTTCAACTCGACGTCATTGTCTGCGTAGAAATCCAAGTAGAAGCAGAAGTCAAACTGGAAGTATTGGCGAAATTCTGCTCTCCACGTCCAAACAGCATTCCAATTCCATCGCCAACGCCATCTTTCCGTTGCCCGCCGATCACATTCCCGCCACAATGCCCACCAATCTTCCCAGTACGCAATTGCGATTGCCAGGCGTCCGTCAACGCGTTGGTACCAAACGTTTCCATTTCTATTGGTATCCCACTCGCCGTTGCCGTCGGTACGATCCAGCTCATCGCAGATATCTGCCCAAGCTGCGATCCATCCAGCAGCTCGTTTACCTTTAACTTCTTTGATGCTCTCCTGCCTGATGTCCTTGGCGATCAAAGCTTCAGCTTCTCTCCAACGACTATCAGCTCTCCGACATGCATTACCGTACTGCCTATCCTGCCAATTGTGACAGGTCTGGTCGTAACAGGTACTGGTGTACGGACATTCACAGCAACAGGCGCACAAGAAACCCTGACCTACTCTCTGACACTCGCCGAAACAGGACTCGGCCTGCCAGACGTTATTATTCTGACACTCACCGACTCTTCTGGTGTTCTCGTCTTCAGCGCCACCATTACTGTCGTTCCGGACGAACAATTATTGGTTGCCGATTGCATCACGTTTGGGGATATTGTTATTACCACTCCATAAGAAAAAAATATTCGTTTCCAATCAGGCGGGAGAAGACCAGCACTTCTCCCGTTTTTTCTATAGATGAACCGTCACTACAATACAGGCACCAATTCCCACCCCGTACATATGTCTATATGGGAAAGCCAGACGGAAAAAGGAGGACAACACTGTGTATAAAAGGAGAATCTCCAATGCGAACAAGTCGAGAGAAAATGAGAAGCTCCTCCTGCTAAAAAAACAAGCACACTACTACGAAGAAAAAACAAACCAACTCATGCAAGAAGTGTGGCACCTACAAAAGCTGATCGAGGAAACATCCCAAAAAAACGAAGCATATAGAGAGCAGCTTGAACATCTGAACCAGAACCTCCACGATTTGGACAGCAAAGGGGCCGAATGGAAGCAGCGCTTAAACGATTCACAAGACATGCTTCAAGAAATGAAAGGCAAGCTCGACTACTACGAACACCTCTTGAAACAACGCGAAAATGCCATAACCGACCACCAGGAAACAGAGGCAAAACTAAAGAGTTCGATCGACAGCTTGAAAGCTGAGATCAGAGAACAACGAAAAGGCCCACGGCTTGAAGAAATCATGTCCAAACATCAAGCGCAGGAAGCACACTTGCGCGAGCACATTGAATTGCTCCAGCGGCAAGTACAAAGCTACGAACAAAAAGAGGCACAATGGGAAAAGACGTTACACGAGCAAGATCAGCAGCATTTAGACATGATCGCGCATCTGGAGCAGCAACAACTTACATGGAAACAAGCTTTGGATCATGCAAATGAAGAGTTTGAGACTGCACAGATAAAGCAGCACGAGCAGCTATCCAAAATTGAATCATTGAATCAGCAGTTGGAGGACGCACGGGCACGGGAAGAGCAAACACTCTCTGACCTACAGCAGCTTACAGCAGCAAGCGGAAATTGGGAGCAGCGGGAGCAGGAACTACAGATGCGAGAACAAGAACTACAGGTGCGCGAGCAAAACCTCCACGCATTTGAGCATAGTCTCCAGGCTCACGAGCAGGAGCTTCACGATCTTGAGCAAGAGCTGCGGGGGCAAGGGCAGGAACTGCAATCCCTATCGAGTAGCCTTGAGACGAAAGAGCAGGAACTACACTCCCAGTCGCAACACATACAAAAACGGGAGCAGAAACTGCTCGGTCTTGAACAAGAGCTTCAGACCCAATGGTTAGAACTGCATACGCAAGCGGATCACCTGCAGACCAAAGAACAAGAGCTGCTTGCTACAGATCAAAAGCTCGAGGCTAAAGAGCTGGAGCTGCATTCTCAGACACAAGAACTTCAAGCACGACAGCAGGAACTTCTCGGTTTTGAGCAAGAGTTGCACGGGCAAAACCAAGAACTGCAATCCTTAAAACATACCCTGCAGACCAAAGAACAAGAGCTGCTTGTTACTGAGCAAAAGCACGAGGCTAAGGAGCAAGATCTGCATTCTCAGACACAAGAGCTTCAAGCACGACAGCAGGAACTTCTCAGTCTTGAACAAGAGTTGCAGGGGCAAAACCAAGAACTGCAATCCTTAAAACATAACCTGCAGACCAAAGGACAAGAGCTGCTTGTTACTGAGCAAAAGCTCGAGGCTAAGGAGCTGGAGCTGCATTCTCAGACACAAGAACTTCAAGCACGACAGCAGGAACTTCTCAGTCTTGAACAAGCGTTACAAGAACAAGGACTAGAAATGCAAGCTCAGGCACAAGACCTCAACTCACGGGAACAGGAACTTCACGTTCTCAAACAAGAGCTTCAGACACAAGACCAAGAACTTCAATCCTTAAAGCATAACCTTGAGACGAAAGAACAACAGCTCCAGTCCAAAGAGCTTGAGCTACATTCCCAAACGCAAGACCTCAACTCACGTGAACAAGAACTTCAGACGCACAACCAAGAACTTCAATCCCTAGCTCAAAACCTGCAGACGAAAGAACAACAGCTCCAGTCCAAAGAGCTTGAGCTACATTCCCAAACGCAAGACCTCAACTCACGGGAACAAGAACTTCAGACGCACAACCAAGAACTTCAATCCCTAGCTCAAAACCTGCAAACGAAAGAACAACAGCTTCAGTCCAAAGAGCTTGAGCTACATTCCCAAACGCAAGACCTCAACTCACGTGAACAAGAACTTCAGACGCACAACCAAGAACTTCAATCCCTAGCGCAAAACCTGCAGACGAAAGAACAACAGCTCCAGTCCAAAGAGCTTGAGCTGCATTCCCAAACTCAAGGCCTCAACTCACGAGAGCAGGAACTTCTCGAGCTCGAACAAGAACTACAGACGCACAACCAAGAACTTCAATCCCTAGCGCAAAACCTGCAAACGAAAGAACAACAGCTTCAGTCCAAAGAGCTTGAGCTGCATTCCCAAACGCAAGACCTCAACTCACGGGAACAAGAACTTCTCGAGCTCGAACAAGAGCTTCAAACACAAAGCCAAGAGCTTCAATCCCTAGCTCAAAACCTGCAAACGAAGGAACAACAACTCCAGTCCAAAGAGCTTGAGCTGCATTCCCAGACGCAAGACCTCAACTCACGAGAGCAGGAACTTCTCGATATCGAACAAGTGCTTCAGACACAAGACCAAGAACTTCAATCCTTAAAGCATAACCTTGAGACAAAAGAACAACAGCTCCAGTCCAAAGAGCTTGAGCTGCATTCTCAAACGCAAGACCTCAACTCACGGGAGCAAGAACTTCTCGATATCGAACAAGTGCTTCAGACAAAAGGCCAAGAACTTCAAGCCCTAAAACACAACCTTGAGACAAAAGAACAACAGCTCCAGTCTAAAGAGCTTGAGCTGCATTCCCAAACGCAAGACCTCAACTCACGTGAACAAGAGCTTCAATCCCTAGCTCAAAATCTGCAAACGAAAGAACAACAGCTCCAGTCCAAAGAACTTGAACTGCATTCCCAAACGCAAGGCCTCAACTCACGGGAGCAGGAACTTCTCGAGCTCGAACAAGAGCTTCAGACGCAAAACCAAGACCTCCAATCCTTGGTTCAAAACCTGCAAACGAAAGAACAACAGCTCCAGTCCAAAGAGCTAGTGCTGCATTCTCAAACTCAAGACCTCCATGCACGAGAACAAGAACTTCTCGAGCTCGAACAAGAACTTCAGACGCACAACCAAGAACTTCAATCCCTAAAACATAACCTTGAAACGCAAGAACAACACCTCCAATCCAAAGAGCTAGAGCTGCATTCCCAGACGCAAGACCTCAACTCACGGGAACAGGATCTTCTCAATTTTGAGCAAGAGCTCCAAGTACAAGGGCAACAGCTGCAAACGCAAGCAGATCACCTACAAACAAAAGAACAAGAACTAACAATCCTCGAACAAGGACTTAAAGTTCGAGGGCAAGAACTTCTCACGCAGACGCAATACATTCAAGCTCGAGAGCAAGACCTTTACACCCTTGAGCAAGAGCTACAAACGCGCGGGCAAGAACTTCACTCTCAGAATCATAACCTCCAAACAAAAGAACAAGAGCTGCTCGCTTTCAACCAAGGGCTTCAGGCCCGAGATCAAGAAATTCTCGAGCGGACGCGAGACCTTGAAGCACGTGAAAAAGAACTAAACGATGTTGAACAAGAGCTCCAGGCCCAAGAAAAAAAACTACAAGCTCATGCACAGGCCTTGCAGGTTCAAGAACAAGAGCTCAAGACCCATGAGCAGGGGCTTCGGGATTGGGAACAAGCCAACCGCTCCCAGGAGCAAGCACTTTTAACGCAGAGTCAAGAACTACAGGTTCAAGAACAAGGACTTCAATCCCGAGAGCAAGCGCTGCAGCTTCGTGGGGAAGAGCTTCTCTCTCATGAGCAGGAAATCCACTCCCATGAGCAAGAGTTACTCACGATGAAACAAGAGCTGAACGTCCGAGATCAAGAACTGCACAACCAAGAGCAAGAGTTGCACGCTCAAGCGAATACCCTACACACTCGTGAACAGGAGTTGCTTACTCGGGAGCAAGAACTAAACACACTGGAACAGGCACTACTCTCTTTAGAGCAAGAAATCCAAGCTCAAAGGCAAGGGCTGCAAACCCGGGAGCAGGAGCTACAAGTGCAGAATCAAGATATTTACACCCGAGAACAAGAACTCGAGGCGCAAAAACAAGATTTACGTACGAAAGAGCAAGAGCTAGAAGCCACCCGCCATGAGATGTTGCAAAAAGCAATAGATCTCGAGCAAAGTTGGACAATAAAGCACGAAGAGACTTCTCAACAATTAACGGAAGCTCTGCTTGAGCTGGAAGCAGCCCGGTTAACGAAAAATCAACTCGTCGCTGATTATAAAAAGCTGGCCGAATCGCATTCCCTGCATGAGCAAGAATTGCGGCAAAGCATCCAACAACGCGACGAAGAAATCCAACAAACTCAAAACACTGTTAAGAGTCTCCAGTCGGAGTTAAAAGAAGCGCAACAGCAATTAACCGATGCACAGGATCGCATCAAAGCTTTTCAGCAACAAGCCAAGGAAACCGATGAAAAGCTCGCGAACGTCTCTCTTCAAAAAAATAAATGGAACGAAGTACTGGAGAAAACAACCCAAAAATATGACTCTCTGTTAACTGAAAAAGAAAAAACCATTGAGCAGTTTACATCCCAGGAGCAAGTGTTGAAAAAGACGATAACCGGACTCAAAAACATGGTGAAAGAACTCCAAAACAACGAAGAAAAATACAAGCAAATCATCAAAGAATTCACGCAAAAAGAAGCTCGATCCAATAAAGCCTTCAATCAATTCCAGCAAAATGCCCAATTTCAGCCAAACACGCAATTTCAACCAAGCGCCCAATTCCACCCAAACACCCAATTCATGCCAAGCTCTGATTCCTCCACTCAACAGTTATCTTCCACACCAGTAAAAATGCAGATGCCCTATCCCAAAAATGCCAACGAATTCAACCCGTTTCGTTGAAAAAGTGAAAATGTGCAAGAGCCGTTACCATGTGAATCTAACCTGAATACAACATAATACAGTCCAGAAAGGGAGGAAAAACCATGACCCCTGAACAAATGCGTGCACTGTATCATCAACGTCAACAACATCAAGTCCAACCTGCACAGCGCCCATCGAAAATGCCACGATCGCCATTGCCAAAATCCGGTCCGGTTCATAGAGTCCAACCGTCGGTCCAGACTAGAACAAGTGGAGGCTGCTGCGGCAGGCGTTGGCAGGGCTAATCTTTCAGAGCCCCCCTTTTCCATGACACGTACAGTCTGGGATGAGATCATCCGAGATTCCCTGGAGAAGCGGCCAAATGAAACATGTGGATTGCTCTCCGGTAGAAATGGAAGTGCACAGACAGTTTGGCGAATGGAAAATACGTTAAAAAGCCCGGTCGCCTTCGCCATGGACCCCAAGCAGATTCAACACGTTTTCCACCAAATGGCGTTGCGCGGGGAGCATTTGGTTGGGATCTACCACTCCCACCCTACTGCACCTCCCATTCCGTCACCTGAAGATATTGCTTACTGTCGCTACCCGGAGGCCGCGTATCTCATCGTTTCGCTCGCTTCTCCACAACCAGTTCTCGGCTGTTTTCGAATTGAGGGGTCTTTTGCTCGGATGTATCCTTATACAATCTGCAACTAGAGGTCAAATTCCTCAAAACAAAAGAACAGCGGGAATTTACTCCTGCTGTTCTTTCTGTTTTGGAAGATCGCTTTGTTCCAATGAACTGGGCAACAGCCATTCCCTTTTCTCCCAACTGACAAAATCATCTTCCCACTTTATCTGGAAGCGGTCCTCCTCAATATGGACGACGACTCCCTTTGCCCCATCCTTTACATATACGACCAGATCGCCTACTTGTATCACCGCTTATCGCCGCCCATTACCCGAGTCTGAAGATAATTCCGTGTCCACCCTTCGGATACACCCACTTGATATTTTCATACGGGCAACCAATACGGCAGCTCCCACACTCGTGACATCCTTCGTAACCGACGTGCATCCGCACTTCTTCCCATTTGTATACTTCCGCAGGACAAAAGATGGTACAGAGCTTATCAGGGCATTGCGTCGCACAAACATCAGCAGAGAGCACATGCAGATGTGACTCCGTATCCGCTTTGAAACGCACGAGATACTGTTTCTCCTCGATTGACTGGCCCTTCGGTATATCCTGCATCACTTCATCACCCTCCACGCATTCATCAAGTCACGCGCCATTTTCCATTTGTCCTTCGCAGAGCCGAGGTCGCTCCAGATTTTCTTCTGCTTGCTCCATTTTGAGCTGCCATCAACCGTGAACATCTGACTCGCCGCTTTGTTCATCATCGGAATATACTGTTCAAAATACTGCGGGAATTTTTCAAAATGATGCGTTGCGTCCTTGTATTTCTTCAAATCTTGACCGACAAAGCTATTCAACAGATTGATTCGGTAGCCGTCGAGCATTTTTTCGGAATAGTCCCCCGCCTCTTTTGCTGCCAGAATCGTTTCCGCCGCCATGACACCAGACGCCATCGCCATATTCGATCCCTCTCGATGGATCGCATTGACGAGCTGGGCAGCATCTCCTACGACAAGGACACCATTGCCGACAATTTTGGGAATGGAACGATAGCCTCCCTCGGGAATCAGGTGCGCCAAGTATTCCTGCTGCTCACACCCTTGGATATACGGACGAATCATCGGGTGATTCTTTACATAGTCCAACAACTCATACGGCTTGATCTTGTTTTTGATCAGACCAGACAGCATCGTCCCTACCCCAATGTTCAAGCTATCCTTGTTGGTGTATAACCAAGCTGTTCCCAAAATCCCTTTGGTCGAATCTCCGAAAATTTCAATCGTACAACCGTGATCGCCCTCTAGGTTAAAGCGATCCTCGATTATTTTACGATCCAGCTTCAGTACTTCCATGACAGCGAGCGCTACTTCATCTGGACGAAACTCTTTGTGGAAACCTAACGATTTCGCCAGCAAGGAGTTGACGCCGTCTGCCAGAACGACAACATCTGCGTATAGATCCCCATCCGGTCGATCTGTTTTCACACCGACTACTTTGCCATTTTCAACAATGCACTGCAAAGCGACGGTTTCATTGAGTAGAAGTGCTCCCTGTTGCACAGCCTTGTCTGCAAACCATTGGTCGAATTTCGCCCGCAGCACCGTGAAATTGTTATAGGGTTCCTGGGCCCACTCCATGCCTTTGTAACTGAAATTGATGGCTGATTCCCTATCGAGCATCATGAACCGCTGTTCGACGATTGGTCGTTCAACAGGTGCCTCCTTGTAAAATTCGGGGATGATGTCTTCCATCGTTTTACGATACAAAACACCTCCCATGACGTTTTTGGAACCCGGATATTCCCCGCGCTCCATCAACAGTACATTTACACCCGCTTTGGCAAGCGTATAAGCACAAGCTGTTCCAGCCGGACCTGCTCCGACAATGATTACATCAAATTTCTCAGCCATACGTTACCTCCTTGTCCGGCTCCTTTTGGAATGCTTCCATGAGCAATGGCACAATTTCAAAAGCATCACCGACAATACCGTAGTGACAAGCCTGAAAGATGAGTGCATTCGGGTCTTTATTGATGGCAATGATCAATCCTGAGTTACGCATGCCGACCAAATGCTGGATAGCTCCCGATATGCCGATGGCAAAATAGATTTTTGGCGTGACCGTCACTCCCGTCTGTCCGACCTGATGTTCATGACCGATCCAGCCCGCTTCCACCGCATCTCTGCTGGCCCCGACGGTTGCCCCGATTCGTTCTGCGAAGCGATGAATAAGCGCAAAGCCTTCCTTGCTTCCGAGTCCCTTACCACCAGCGACGATCACATCTGCCTCATCCAACCGCACCTTTTCCTTCGTCTCCCGGACGATTTTCAGTACTTTTGTGCGAATGTCTTCTTCACGCAGCTCCATGGTTTCCTCGATGATCTCTCCTGTACGTGACTCGTCTGGCTCAAGCGCTTTCATGACTTTTGGGCGAACGGTCGCCATTTGCGGTCGATGTTTTTTGCACAAAATCGTCGCCATGATGTTACCACCAAACGCTGGACGGCTCGCCTCCAACAATCCTGTCTCCGCGTTCACATCGAGCATGGTCGTATCAGCGGTCAGCCCCGTCTCCAAGTCCGTCGCAACAGCGCTAGCCAAATCTTTTCCCGTGGACGTCGCCCCATACAAGATAATTTCTGGTTTATGCTTTTGGACACATTCGATGACAGCTCGCATGTAGGACTCTGTACGGTACTCATGAAAAATTTTCTGATCGTATACATACACTTGATCCGCACCGAAGGGAAACGCAGTATGGGCCAACTCCTTGACTCCATCTCCGATTAACAAGCCAGCAAGCGGCACGTCTCGCTTGTCAGCCATTTGTCTTCCCGCACCCAACAGCTCGAGTGATACTGGGGCGATACGGCCGTCACTCACCTCTAAAAACACCCAGATGCCACGAAAATCATCCAGATTCATATCTGCTCCTCCTTCACCCGAAACAATCGCTGTTTATCGTGCAAAACCTCCATCAAGCGTGAGATTTGCTCGCTGACGCTTCCTTCGAGCATTTCGCCACCCTTTGGCTTCTCTGGGGGCCAAACTTTTGCAACAATGGTAGGCGAGCCCTTTAAACCTAACTGCGTCCGATCAATATCCCCCAAGTCATCGACGGACCAAACAACAGGATTATACCTAGCAGCTCGAAGCATGTTGGGCAGCGGAGAATACGGTACCTCATTAATCTCCTTCTCCACAGAAAACAAACAAGGCAAGGTCGACTGGATGACTTCATAACCATCCTCCAACTTTCGATGCACGATGGCGTATCCTTGTTCTTTGTTTATCTCCACTACTTTTTTCACACACGTAAGCGGCGGAATATCCAACCGTCTGGCGACTCCTGGTCCGACTTGTCCCGTATCACCGTCGATGGTCATCTTCCCGCAAATGACGAGGTCGACTGGTTGGCTTTCTGCAATCTTCTCAATGGCTTTGGTAATCGCATAGCTGGTTGCCAATGTGTCTGCTCCGGCAAATGCACGATCCGTTACCAGATAGCCTGCGTCTGCTCCGATCTCGATGCACTTCCGAATGGCCTTCACCGCTGGCGGCGGTCCCATGGTGACGACGGAGACCACACCCCCATATCGATTTTTCAACCGAACAGCTTCTTCTACCGCATGTGCGTCATACGGGTTAAGAATAGCTGGCGCACTGGCGCGATCCATCGTATTCGTCTTCGGATTCATCTTGATGATTTTGGTGTCCGGCACCTGCTTAATGCAAGCGACAATATGCAGCATGATTGATCCCCCCTTGCTGCCGGGCGCGAGTCCTATGCCTGTACAAAAGGTTGCCTTTCTTACGCGCAATCAGTTCGGGCAGCTTGTCGTTCATTGTTATAGCCTATTTCGATGCAGCCGAGCTTAGACCAGTAATCATAGAAACGAAAAAGACGCCAAACATCAGCTTGGCGCTGTGTGGCGTCTTTTGGCTTATTCATTACTGTTTGTCAATGGAGAACTCAACCGAAGCATCCGTGAACTTTTTGTCTACCTTTTTCAGCTTGATTTGCAAACCGATTTGCGGCAGAATTTTTCCTACTTCCGGTACTTCTGGCATCGAGTAGTCTTCCCTATCGCTAAACTCCTTAACGCCTTTCAACGGATCATATTTCATCGTTCCATAGATGTAATCCAGATCCATACCGGATGTTTTGTTCGGGCTAAACGCAGCATCGTTCACCTGATAGCGGGAGTCTGCGATTGCGTTTTTGTTATTCTCATCATTGTTCCAGTAACGCACTTCCTGATGGGCATCTACCACACCGAGCAAGCCGTAGCCTGGATGCTTGCTCGTATTGTTATCACGTGTTCTTTCGTAGCGACCATCAAAGTACCAGATCACCATACCTGGATCATACGTGAAGAAGGAGTCGTTACGGCGGAAGTATTTCAGTCCAGCGTCAATTCCTTCGTGAGAGCGCAGCTCAACCAGATAGTACGAATCGTACAGCTTGCCTTTTCCATCGAAGTGGACGAAGCCATCCAATTTGAACTTCTTCTCACCCTCCGCATCGTCCGCGAAGATGACTTGCCCATCTGCCTCTACTTCAAAGTTATCGAGATAGAAGCCGTCCATTACGAAAGCAGCGTCTGTCACATAGTTAAACTCGACTTGCACTTTTTTGCCGACAAACTCATTCAGGCTGATTTCTTCTTTGTCCCAGCCATTTGTTACATCATCGAATTTCTCGACTTCTTTTTTCTCACCTGTATCCGCATCGATTACATTAACGCTCAGGTAGTCATAGCCTTCCTCAATGCTTCTCCATGAATCGAATTTCATCGTTGCGGAGCTGACCCCTGTCAAATCGATCACATCGGAAGTCATTTTGGTGTTCAATTTGTTTCCTTCATCCGAGAAGTATGCGTAGCCACCATCTTTTGGTTCAACCGGCGGTTTCTTTTCAACTTTCGGCATATTCAACTTGACGACTTTTCCGTTTTTCTCGGTGCTGCTCGCATCAATGAGCGGAACCGTTTTCTTGCGTTTTTCTAAATCTTTGTAGTCCACAACAGTCGGAGCAATCCAGTTGCCGCCAAACATTTGTTGCAGAACCATTTTGGACCAAGGATCAAGGCCAGTAGGTTCCGTTTGGAATACTTTACCTGTATGGCTACCGGACGACATGAGGGACCAAGCACCTACTGGCGAATCTTTTCCTGCTCTTGTCGTGTCATACAAGTCTGGCAAACCGAGATTGTGTCCGTATTCGTGTGTGAATACGCCTGGTGCGCCATCTTCAGGCTGGATCATGTAATCAAATGCCTTGAGGCTTGTTCCAGGGATTTCCACTGGTTTTTTCAAGGTCCAACGGTGAGACCAGATCGCATCAGGATCTTCCCCTGTCTCTTCTCCGATCCCCGCATGAACGAGCATGAGGTTGTCCAGATTGCCATCCGGCTCCATTAGGTCTCCATCACCATCGATATCATACGGATCGCGCTGATCGTACAATTCCTCTTTTCCAGCAATGGCTTCCCCTACCGCCGCCAAGGTCTCGACTACCAGATCGCGCGGATTGGAATCGTCACCGGCCTTGGAGTTTCCTCCATAATACTTATAGCCATTCTCTGCCATTTGCCAAGGCGTTACCACACCGTCAACCGTCCAAGATCTTCCTGATTGCAGGTAGAAGTATTTCGCCATTGTTGTCATGCTGATTCCTTCAGGAGTTTTGTACCCCTTCTGATCAAACAGCATCTCTTTATAGTGCTTTTCGTTGAAGTCTTCCGTCCAAAGCGAGTCACTCACTTTTGGTAGCTGATTATGCTCCCGGTCAGGGTACTCGACAAGAGCGACAACGATATTATCGGTATGTAGACGCTTGGAAGCACGCACTTCATCGCCGTCTTCCATCTCAGCCGCTTTCTGAACAGCATCAGCCAATGCTGCCTGCTGTCCTCTGCTCGCTTCCTTACCGTAAGAAGACGACTCATCAATGCCGTGCGGTACTTTTTTGTCTTCGAAGTACTCGAGCAACGCCTCATCAATCTCTTCCTGTTCGGCGTCTTCATCAATGATTCCTTGCTCGATTAACCCTTTAATCAATCGATCCAGGTTAACAGTGGACAAGTCTACTTGCAAATCATGCTTGTCCTCTTTTGATTTGGCCAAACCCGTTGCAGGTGCAGCCACGAAAGTACTGAGCACAAGTGAGGAGGAAAATAAAACGGATAAGAGCTTTTTGCTTTTCTTCACTGCGGTTCACCCTCTTTTTCTATCTATTTGTGATACACCGGAAAATTATACCCCCAATTCCGACTGTTCTTAATTATTACGCGATACGTAATCTTTGCCAAATTTTTTCCTTCGACAAAAAAACCTTCACGTTCAAAAGAAATTGCTCAATAAGTCTATCGACCTACTTGCAACAAGTGCCGAATTTTCGGCTGATCATTTATACATAAGGTCTGTATTTGATATATGCTTGGTATGTCTACTGCCTAAAGGCCTATAAGAACGTTGTCGAATTATGTCGAAAAAACTCGATACTTTTCGATAAAATATTCCTTTCGCCCCCTCCCTCTTTCTTGCAAAACACCTCGATTATCGGTACGATCGAATAAAAATGCTCGTGTTTTCCATGGAGGATTTTGATGCTACAAACATTTGGTTTTTCTCTGTATGAGAGTAAAGTTTATGAAGCGTTGGCGTCTAGCGGCGAGCCTCTCGATGCGGCAATGGTCGTGAAGCATTCGGGGGTGCCAAAGGCCAAAATTTACGAGGTGCTCAATCGTCTGGTAGAAAAGGGGATGGTCCTTGACACCATATCGGAAAAGAAGAAGCGATATACAGCCCTTCCTCTGGACAGCCTGGTAGAAAAGCTGACTCGCCAATTTCAAACAGACGTCAAAAAATTGACCAGCTCCCTTTCTCATAAAACCGTACGTGATGACCGAGTCTGGAGCCTGAAGGTTGACGAATCGATTCGCGCAGAATGCAAACAACTGATCCAACGAGCGACTCGGTCTATTCGTATCTCCGCCTGGTCCGATGATTTTTTAGAGTATGTCCCCCTACTTGAGAAGAAAGAAAAGGAAGGCGTCGAGATCGAAGCCTTGGTGATCGGACAGATTAACACCACGCTATCCTGTGTTCATTCCTTTATCCCGGTGCAAGAGCATCAAGGCTTGGAGCGCTATCAGCTAATCGTAGCGGACCAAGATGAAATGATTTTTGCAGGTGAGGAGGACTCAGGGTGGCATGCGATCAAGACACGCGGTCAACCGTTCGTTAAATTTTTTGCCGATTCTTTTTACCATGATGTCGCACTGACAAAAATCACCCAAAAATATGTGGATCAACTGTTTGACGATGAAGAAATCCGCAGGATGATCATCCGTCTCCGATACTGACAATCCCTGGACTTTGGCTTTTGGCCGAAGTCTTTTCTATTTATATGGAGAATTTTTTAGTTGCACAAGAACAAAAAGGTTACTATTATGGTAGTAACCTTTTTGTTTGAGAGGAGCTATTGTCTTGAATCCACGTGTCTTCATCTTAGCGATTGCTACCTTTGTCGTAGGTACGGTGGAATTGATTATCGGTGGTACGCTCGATCTGATTGCTCGTGATCTTCAGGTATCGATTAGCGCTGCCGGACAATTAATCACCATTTTCTCGCTTGCCTTTGCCATTGCTGCTCCTCTGCTCCTGCATGTTACGAGGCGCGTCGAGCGCAAAAAGCTATACTTGTATGCATTAGCAGCCTTTTTCCTGAGTAATGTGCTCGCTGCACTTAGTCCGAGCTACGCTGTATTAATGACGGCGCGCGTCTTGAGCGCAGCAAGTAGCTCCATCCTGATAGTGCTGTCGATTACAATTGCAACGAATCTTGTGGAACCTGCTTATCGCGGCCGCGCCATTGGGGTTATTTTCATGGGGATTAGCGGTTCGCTTGTACTCGGCGTCCCTGTCGGACTGGCTCTGGGGAATGTCTTCGGATGGCGTGCCCCCTTTTGGCTCATTGCAGCTCTGAGTATTGTCGCGATGCTTTTTATCCTCTTGTTTTTGCCAAAAGTTCAAACCGCACCGCCGATTCCGCTGCGTGATCAAATGACTACCCTCCGTAGCGGCAAGCTATTCAGCGCCTTGTTTATCGTTTTGTTAATGCTGACAGGTCACTTGACGCTGTATGCATACTTCACCCCTTATCTGCAAACGACGATGAATGTCGATGGAACGACATTAAGCTGGATTTATCTCTTGTTTGGGCTTGCAGCCGTTGCTGGGGGTGGTATTGGCGGTTGGATCGCAGATAAATGGGGAGCAACCAAAAGCATACTGTTCATCATTCCAGTGTTTGGCTTGATCATGTGTGTCTTGCCGTTTTTTACAGGCTCGCTTTATTTGTTCTTGCCGATCATGTTCATCTGGAGTGCGCTTAGCTGGGCTATTTCGCCAGCGCAGCAAAACTATTTGATCTCCTGCTCACCTGCTACCGCAGACATTCAATTGAGCTTGAATACTTCGGCCCAGCATTTAGGTATCGCCCTTGGTTCTCTGGCTGGCGGCCTCGTCGTCGAGCGGTCTTCCGTTATCTACACGCCTTGGGTTGGAGCCGTGTTCGTCCTGATTTCATTCGGATTCGCCTTCTACTCGATCTCACGTCCATTTCAAGCACAGGAAAGCCAAGTGGTGCAGCCTGCGTCAGGACACCATGCATAGAGACTCGCAAAAGCAAAAAGCCGTCAACTGTTTGACGGCTTTTTCTTATCATCCTTGAATCATTTTCGTTATGAGCCTATTTCACTGGCAACCAGACGGTAAATCTCGTGATTCCCCGCTCAGACCAAACCTCAATTTTCCCCTTGTACTTGTGAACAACTGCATCTACGATCGTCAGACCCGTTCCACGCGAGCCACATTTTTTCTCTGTTTTCGTTTTCGTTGTATAGCCATTCTCGAATATACGTGCACGTTGTTCTGGCGTGATTTCCGGTCCTGTATTTTCAACTCGGAAAATAACGTGTTCCTCATCACAGCAAAATGAAATGCTGACTCGCTTTTCCCCATCCGCTAAATCAGCCGCTTCAATCGCATTATCAATAAGATTCGATAAAATTTTAATGAGATCAACGGAAGGAATGCTATCGATTGGATCAGAACATTCTTCAAATTGCATCACGATTTGTTTGGATTTAGCCTGCTCCCATTTGGTGTGAAGCAATACCATTAAGGCAGGATTCGCAAACCTCACCGTGAGATCCAGAAGCTTGGTTTCTTTCAGCAACGACTGCACGTAATCTCGTGCTTTTGGATAATATCCGCATTCGATCAAACCGTAGAGCACTTGCATGTGATTGACGAAATCATGGCGTATGGAGCGCATCGAACAAATGACTGAGCGCAATTCATCCTGATAGGTTTCTTCCGTCTCGTCAACTGCTGCCTTGATGGCACGTTGGTACCAGCGTTCCATACAAAGAACCAGGAAGATCAGTACGACGACAAACAAACCTTGAATCGCAAAAACAGGAATGCTGCTACGAACGACATCATCTCCAATGTCCTCGACGATGGCTACGTCCGTATCTACTCCGATGATTCCGATGATTCTTCCTTCTCTATCTCTAAGCGGCGCGCCCGCAGACAAGTAGACCCCGTAATTTGGATCCCTGATAATATCTGAGTAGTACGTTGATGATCCTTCGTAAATCATTTGAATGTGCTTAGGAGATAGAACAATCGGCATACCGATTTCAAAAGTTTGCTTCGCATTTGGAGGCCTTGCGACGATCATTGCGCGACCACTCTGCCTGTCTTCACTGATTTGAATCGTGTATAAATACAGCAGACCGAACTGCTCACGCGCTTGATTCAATTGCTGTTCGATTCGTTTATAGGCGGGGGTCCCTTTTACCGGATTTCGTAAAAACTCCTGATACGCGTCAACATCTAGACTGTCTGCTACTGTAGAGGCAGCGTTCATGCTTTGATTCGCAATGGAGAGTCGGACGGATTGAATCGTATTGAAATAAGAAATCGCGATGCTTACACAAGTCAAGATCAAAACAAGGATGCTAGAAACGAGCATAATGATTAGAACTCTGGGGTTTTTTGGGTGTGTACTCGTCATAATCTCCTCAATCCATCTGTGCAAAAAGTCGTCTTTTGTTTATTTGGTTGTACTAAAAACATGACTTTTTGAACATGTCTCTCTAATATTCTAGAGATTTCTACTGGAAATGTCTACATAATATGAATGTAGCTTCATTATACTTCTCGAAATCATACATTGAATTATGATTCGGAATATTTTTATAATAAGGCGAATACGAAATACCAATCTCTTTCCCTAGGAAAAAGGAGTGGGTTCGATGGAAGAAAAATGGTTTGCCCGGCTACAGGAGATTTATCCAGAGCTTGTTACATTCAGACGTGATTTGCATATGTATCCCGAGCTTTCCTTTCAGGAGGAAAACACAGCGAAGAAAGTAGCAGACAAGCTAGCTTCTTTTGGTATAGAGGTACAAACCGGTGTCGGCGGCATGGGTGTTGTCGGTCTCTTGAGGGGTGGAAAGCCAGGAAAAACAGTTGCGTTGCGCGCTGACTTCGATGCCCTACCCATTCATGATGAAAAAGAAGTACCGTATAAGTCCCGAATTCCAGGCGTCATGCACGCGTGCGGTCACGATATACATACCTCCGGACTTTTAGGAGTCGCACAAGTGTTGAGCGAGTTTCGCGATGAGCTCCCAGGAAATGTGGTATTCCTGCATCAATTCGCGGAAGAGCTGCCACCTGGTGGCGCCAAAGCCATGGTGGAGGCGGGGTGTCTCGAAGGAGTCGATGTTGTGTATGGCGCACACGTTGCCTCCGAACTTCCCGTAGGCACTGTCGGAATCGGTCATGGCTACATTACAGCAGCAGCAGACAGCTTCGAGATCGTTTTGTACGGAAAAGGCGGACACGGTGCTTATCCTCATACCTCCGTTGACCCAATCGTATTGGGCAGTCAGGTTGTCATGAATTTGCAGCAGATTGCCAGCCGTCAGGTAGATCCGCTGAAACAAGTCGTTCTGTCTGTTTGCTCCTTCGTGGGCGGGGGCGAAGCGTTCAACGTCATCCCTGATCAAGTGAGGCTCAAAGGGACTGTCCGCACGTATGACGAGGAAGTGAGGGCAGCGGTCGAGCAATCTCTGAAACGTATCGTGGAAGCCAGCTGCCAGGCAGTCGGAGCTACTTGCGAAATCATGTACCAACGCGGGTACCCAGCTACTTGGAACGATGAGACAGAAACTCCGCTACTTGCAGAAGAAGCCAAACGGATTTTTGGTGAGGAGCGCGTCTTGAAAATCCCACCTGGCATGGGTGGAGAGGATTTTGCTTACTTTGCCCAAGAGCGCCCGGCTACCTTCTTCATGGTCGGCGGACGCAATCCGGAGATTCAGGCGACATATCCGCATCATCATCCCAAATTCGATGTCGATGAGCGCTCCATGATTCAAACCGGTCAGTTATTCATTGCAGCGTTGCTTGCCTATCAGGCACGTCATCAATAAGCGGAAAAAGTCGAAAGGCAAGGACCTCATGCTCCTTGCCTTTTTTCTACCGCCGTATTCACACCTCGTGTCCGACAATCCAGTCCAGTCTTCTGCTCTGGATACGGGCAGGGATCGTTTTTAGCAGGAAATGACGAGCCGCGATGGCGAGCGGATTTTCCCATTGGGTGACTGCTCCCATCAAGCGGGAACCTTTCACAATCGCATTCGCTCGCTTCTTTCGTATCTCTTCATACATGCGCAAAGCGTGAGCCGAGCCCGTGTTGTTATCTGCCAGGCATCTGGCCAGCACAAGTGCGTCTTCCATTCCCTGACCCGCGCCTTGCCCCAGATTCGGCAGCATCGGATGTGCCGCATCGCCCACTAATGTAACACGGCCCTCACTCCATCTCCTGAGTGGTGTACGGTCGTAAATATCATGCCGTAAGATAGCTGCATCCTCTGTTGCCTCAATCACTGCACGCACTGGCTCATACCAGCCTTCAAGTCGGCGCAAAGTCTCTCGCTTCCGTCCCATCGGCCCATCTTGTTCTCCCTCAGGTTCATTGATGGCTGCAAACCAGTGTATTCGATTGTTCCCGATATGGGAAAACCCGAAACGAATCCCCCGTCCCCATGCTTCAAAGCCGCCACCTGATTCCAGTGGATAACGAGGGTCTTGATAAGTAGCAATTCCGCGAATCGCCGTATACCCGGAGTATCTCATCGACTCTTCACCGAATAAGCTCTTCCGTACACGAGAGTGAATCCCGTCCGCTCCGATCAGAATTGTCCCATGTGTGCGTGACCCATCTGCAAAAGCGGCATGAACCCTTTCCTCTTCTTGAGAAAATGAAACGAACTGCTTGCCTAAAATCAATTCATGCGTCGCGATTTTCGCCAAAAGAGCCTGCTGCAAATCAGCCCGATGAATCAAGTAGCTGTCAGCCCCGTACCGTTCTGCTTGTTCCGCGACGGGCAGCTCGACTAACAAATTTCCTTTCCAGTCGCGAATCCGTGCTGAACGGACAGCTGCCCCACGTTCGCGTACTTCCTGTCCAGCTCCCAGCTTATCCAATGCCTTCATGGCATTGGCAGCCAAAACAATTCCAGCGCCGATGCCTTTATGCTCCTTTGCCTGCTCATAAAGCGTCACTTGCCAGCTCTTTTGCTTCAAAGCAAGCGCAGTTGCGAGCCCACTCAAGCCTGCCCCGATGATCACCGCGTGTTTTTCGTTGCTCATCGCCTTTTCTCCTCATTAGAAAAGATTCATACTCAAATACCGCTCCCCCGTATCAGGCGCAATGCAAACGACTCGCTTCCCCACTCCCAGCCTTTTGGCAATCGTAATGGCAGCAAAGACCGAGGCACCCGATGAAGGTCCGACGAGTATTCCTTCCAACGCTGCAAGCTGCCTCATGCTTTGTAGAGCGTCTTCGTCTGCGATTTGAATGATTTCATTATAAATGCTTGTATTGAGGATTTGTGGAACAAAACCGGGGCTCGTGCCCACCAGTTTATGTGGACCAGGCTTTCCGCCTGACAGAACCGGGGAGCCTTTTGGTTCGACGACCGCGATATACAGCTCCGGGAGCTTTTCGCGCAACGCTTCGCCTGTTCCGGTAATTGTTCCTCCCGTCCCGGCTGTGGCGACAAAAGCATCCAGTCGACCATTCATTTGCGCAAAGATTTCCTTCGCTGTCGTCGTTCGATGAATGTCCGGGTTCGCCTGATTTTCGAATTGCTGGGGAATAAAGCTGCGCGGAATCTCTTTTTGCAGCTCTTGCGCTTTGGCAATCGCCCCCGGCATCCTCAGCTCGCTTGGTGTCAAGACAACCTCTGCCCCATACGCTTTCAATAGATTGATCCGTTCCTTCGACATATTGTCAGGCATGACCAAAATCGCGCGATAGCCTTTTGCTGCGGCATTCATCGCCAAGCCGATTCCGGTATTTCCGCTCGTCGGCTCTATGATCGTATCCCCCGGTTGGATCAGTCCTGCTTGCTCAGCTGTCAAAATCAGATTATAGGCAGCGCGGTCCTTCACACTCCCTGACGGATTGAATTTCTCCAGCTTCACAAAAACTTCTGCTGCTCCTTCAGGAACCATGCGCCTCAGTCGAACAATCGGCGTGTTTCCAATCAAGTCGGTAATGTTCTGGTAGACGCTCATCGTACTCCTCCTGGAAAATATGCCTTCATGTCATTATCCCTTAGTAATACTATAAGAATAATACAATTTTTCTGCCCTGAAAACGATAAGGGTGCTCAAATGAGAAAAAGCTCTCGAAGGAGAGCCTTGTTCCTGTCTAAAAACCATACTTTGCTTTTGTCTGATTCAGTACATTCACCGCTTGTTGATACAGACCGTTCGCGGTTTCTTTCACTTTTGCTTGTCCGCTTTTGTCTACCGAGCCTTGGCGCTGCTTCGCCTGCGCGATTGAATCAGTCGCCGTCTTGATGGCCGCATGGACTGCTTTTTCCCGTTTCTCGGCATCCGGCACGCTCGCTTTGATTTCCGCCCAAATTGTTTGGAGGTCCTTCATGTCGGTCTCCATGATGGCGATCATTTCCTGCATGTTTTTGTTTTTATCCTGGATCGAGCCATCCATGGTGTTCATCCCATCAACCAACACCTTCATACTGCCCAGCGTTCCTTGCATGACCTCGAATTCCATCTTGTTCAAGCCTGGCTGCGTCGAATAGGTACGAATCTCTTCCAACAGTCTTTGCAGCTCCGCTATTTGATCATTTGAAAACTGCGCTTCATCCGTAAATTGCAGCTCGTCCAAATACTTTGCCGTTTCAATCAGATCAGCCTCTAGCTTTCCTGTCTTTTCTACTTTTTTGGCGAAGTCCACACGCGCTTTTTCTTTGGCTTGTTGTTCTGCTGCTGCTTTCTTTTTTACCTCTGCTTCCTCGTTGATGCGCTTGGCTAATGTCGTCAATTTGCTTTCGTACGCGCTTTTGTTTGTGGCAACAAGACTCGTCTGTCCCTTATTTTTTTCCATGAGCAGCCCGTCAAATTGGAGCTCGTCACCCTGCACTGTGCCGATGATATCCTGACCAGTCGCCGGATTTTTTAGGGTCAGCTGCGCCCCATCCATCGTTCCCTCCAGCAAGATCGACTCGGTTTTCAGAACCGGGATGCTGTCTTCCGTTTCGACGATGGAATCTGTTATTTCTACGTTTACTTTCTCGTTATTTACCGTGACACTCGTGTATAGCATGCGTGTATCGTCTTCGTACAAATACCCTTCTGCCAGTGTCACAGGAGCAAAGAAACGATAGCCTGCGTATCCCAGCAATGCGACGATGACCAGAGCCATGACGATCATGATGCTTTTGTTTTTTCCCTTCATGCTGCGACCCCTTTACCCACAAATTCTATTACGTTTGACCTGTTTTCCCTGCCAAAACGTGCCATAGTTTAATGATACATGAATCGCGGGGGAAAACCCTATGAGTCTAAAGGCCAAAACAAGATTAATAGAACGTATTACCAAAATCGTGACTGAAATCGAGTGTTTGACCTTCTTCGATTGTAATCGTGGAGAGTTCATATTTTAAATGTAATAGACTAATCCTTACAAATGAATCCCAATTTCTGATGTAAGGTTTCAATATACTTGTGAAATATTCATCAATAGGCTCATTAATATTGCGAGTGGTTTGTGCTGATACGACCAAGATGTGATATTCTCCAGCCGGTAAGTTACCAACCTCGTAATTTCCATATCCATTTGCTTTTGCAGCAAATAATCCCACGTTTTTTTTTGGTACTGTACCTATTGCAAATATACTCTCTTCATCATCAGTGAGCGTATTCTTATCATAATCTTTGGAAATGAGTAGAATCCTTGCATTCACATCCGGCTTCGTCCCAACAAAATCGTTATACTGCCAAGTAATCGTACCCTTGAGCGATCCCTTTTGGGTAGGAATTGCTGGTTGTGCTACTTGTCCTACGACATTATTTTGTTGGCCTACCGTTTCAACCGGATAAGCTGCCGGCATCGCCACGTCCGTTGTACTTTTCCCCTCCGACGATACAGCTACAGCATTTGACTGCTGATTTGTGCCCGCTTCCTGACCTGTAGACACTGGATTTACGGGTGCAGGCTGATTTGTTTCCTTTTTTGCCACGGGTCGCGATCCTAGCAGATCATCCAGGTTTTTCCCGGATAAATAGAAAATAGCACCGCTAGCAATTCCAAGGGTGATGGCAATTACCAATAAAAAAGTAAGGAGTTCTTTGAAAAATCCGGGCTTCTTCGCTGCTTTTGCTGTTTTGGCCTCTGCCATGGTACCCCTCCGTCTGTCTCTCAATCATGCTATGTGAAGATTTTTCCAATTAATATTTTACCAATAGATAGAAATTAGGTCTAGGCTCCTATGACCCGCAATATATAGGGAACAGGAAAAAGCCGATGTCTCCCAAACATCGGCCTCTCGCACTTTCATTCCGTTATACCTCAACCATTTCACGCTCGGATGGATAATACATGCCTGCAGCACCGAGCACACCTGCTTCCGCACCAATTGTCGTCAACTGGATGCTCGCTTGGTTTGCCATCCGAGAGATTGAACGCTCGCGAATGACGTTCTTCGCTTCTGCAAGCAGCAGCTGTCCGTTCTTCATCACACCGCCACCCATGACGATCACCTGTGGATTAAACAGGTGGATCAGATTAGTCAGCCCGACCCCGAGATAATAACCTGCTTCCTTCATCAAGGTCATGCTAAGCAAATCTCCGCGAACCGCCGCCTCTCCGACCTCTCTAGCCGTTATCCTGCTCAGGTCATTCCCATTTTCAACGAGTAACGAGCTGGTAGCACCCTGTAGAAGCTGTTCCCTAGCCCTGCTTGCCAAAGCCAGCCCAGACGTGTAATTTTCCAGACATCCTCTATTCCCGCACACGCACAGCGGTCCTTCTGGATCAAGCGAAATATGCCCGAACTCCCCGGCACTATCGCCAACGCCTGTAATCAGCCGTCCTCCACTGATAATCCCAGCACCAACACCCGTACTGACCGTTACATAAATCAAGTCTTTCGTGCCTCGCGCACTTCCAAACGCCCATTCAGCTACCGCTGCTGCATTGGCATCATTGATCAATTGCACGGCTACGCCAAACCGCTCCTGAAGCATCGCGCCGATCGGCACATCGCTCCAGTTTAGATTGCTCGCAAAAATGACCATATGGCGCTGCGTATCAATAATTCCCGCAGTTGCAATCCCGATCCCGCGAATGCGAGAGAGATGGATGCCACTCTCGTCTAGAACCGTCTGCACCAAATCACCGATACGTCCGATGACTGCCTGCGCTGCCTCTTCTGTTTGGGTCGCTGCGTTCGCCTGCCTGAGGATATTACCATGCTCGTCGACGATCGCGGCCATGATCTTCGTGCCTCCCAGATCAATCCCGATGGCATATGGTTTGTCTTGATTCATCTTCCGCTTCACATCCTTGCTGTCCATTCACGATTGAAAAATGGCGTCCAACGAATGGGACGTATGCGCGATCAATTGCTCAGGCAACTGGCTATAAGGCGAGATTTCCGGGATGATGTAGCCGTCGTACCCGATCTCACGCAACGCTTCCATCACGCGGTTCCATGGAATATCGCCAGCGAGCAGCGGCACGAAACCTGTGATGTTGCCTGTCGTTGTCTTGAAATCTTTGACGTGAATAGCTTGGATTCTCTTGCCCAAAATGCGAATCCATTGCTCAGGAAAACCGAATTGCAACACGTTGCCTACATCAAAATAAGCGCCTACCCACGGACTATCTACTTCATCGATCAAGCGGGCCATCTCCAGTGGACTAAGCAAAAACTTGTTCCACACGTTTTCGACTCCGATGTATACCTGATGCTGCTCCGCCTTTTTCGCCAAGCGCTGCAATGCTTCACGTGCCCGTTCATAGGCCGTATCATACGACACCTCAGCTGTTACGAGACCTGGAACGACGAGGACGGTTCGCGAGCCAAAAATGCTTGCCGCCTCTATCATTTTCTCGACAACATGAATGCCTTGCTCGCGGGTCGCTTCCTCATTGTGTGTCAACGGATATTTCCATAAAAGAGCAGTAGAGACGCTTGGCAGCTCCAAACCGAGCTCGCGAGCCTCGTCTGCCAGCCCCTTTAATTCCTGCTCTGTCATCCCTAGATGAAAGGGAGCATCTCCCTCGTCCAAATTCAGTTCTACCCCTTGATAGCCATGCACTTTCGCCTGGCGAAACATTTCTTGCACGCTCGTTTCCTTCGGGAAGCACCAAGCATTGATTCCCTTTTGAAAAGCCATGCGCCTCACTCCCCTTTTCTCAAAATAGTGACAGGCTTTCCTTCTTGTGCCGATTGATTCGCTGCCAATGTTACTTCCAGCGTCTTTCTCGCTGATTCATACGGCGACAGAATCAAGCTGCGATCCCCTGTCACAATCGCTGTGATAAACGCCCGATCTTGCTCCACGTACATATCCACTGTGCTCTCTTTTGTACGCGCTCCCTGCTCATCGATGATCGATAATTGCTTCCCGTCAATCATGACGCGGAAATCTTTGCCCAAGATTTCTACATTCGTACGGTGATCCGGCTGGATGAAGCACGTATCCAGATGTCCTAGCGCCCCTGACTGAAACACCATACTAATGGAAGTCACGTCTGGAATATCGATGTTTGGAATGTCACGCGAGACGAGCAAGGCCATCTGCGCATAGACCTTCTCGATATCGCCAGCCAAAAACCGCATCATGTCCAGCGTATGTGTCGCCTGCTCGACAAGCTGTCCACCCGACTTGCCCATTTCCCTCCACCAAGGTGTCGTAACAAACTTGGTCAAATAATGACCCCGGACGAGTGCAATCGACTTGCCTTCCAAGTACACTTTCGCTTCCTGCACGATATCGAGATAACGCAGGCAATAGCCAGTCGCAGTGATTATCCCTGCCTTTTCAATCGCTTCTTGCTTTTTGTTCACTTTCTGTATGTCCAGCCCAATTGGCTTTTCCACAAACAGATGAATCCCTTTTGCAGCCGCCGACTCCTCAATCTCTTCATGCGCAAAAGGCGGGACGCACACAAACAAAGCATCCAGCTTTTCTACCTCTACTAGCTCACGCCAAGAGGTGTAGCCATGCGCACCAATGCGCTCAGCAGTCTCAGCAGCAGCCACTTGGTTCACGTCGCACACAGCAACGACCTTTACCCTTTCGTCCGTCAACAAGCCTTTTAGATGATGCTGCCCGATTCCACCTACGCCGATCATGCCTACACGTACACTCATGCGTCCTTCACCGTCCTAGCGTAATACGACTGGTTGCTTCTGTTCAGCGGATCGATATGCGGCGAGTGCAACTTCCACAGCCCGCAAGCCGTCTTCACCCGTAATAGACGGCGCTTTCTTTTCTCGCACGCTGGTGACGAAATCCTTGACCAATTGACTGTCCATGTCATCGCCCCAGTTGACCCACTTCAAGCCTTTTTCATTGGAATACACATCCAGCTTTTGAGAAAAAGCGTCGAGCGAAATTGTGCCCTCTGTCCCGATAATTTCCATCGTCACGTCTCCCCATGTCGGGAAGGACTTGTTGCGAGACCAGCTGCAATCGAGTGTGGCAAATACCCCATTCTCAAATTCCATGGTCAAAATGCCGCAATCATCAATCGGCGTATCGGAAAACTTGCTGTCTATCTCCGCGTAAACCTCACGCACTTCAGCGTTCATAAACCAGCGCATCAAATCAACAACGTGAACGGTGTGATCGATCACTGCACCTCCGCCGGATTTTTCCAGATCGACGAACCAACCACCGGGATTTTGTCCACGGTTCGTACCCCGGATTGCCATGATCCGTCCGACCTTGCCTTGCTCCACCAATTGCTTTGCTCGAACAACAGCTGGATGGAATCGCACTGGGAATGCTGTCTGCAAAATGACGCCCTGTTCGCGGCAAAAGTCGATCATCTCTTGAGCAGCCTCTGCTGTTGTCGCCAATGGTTTTTCACACAGGATGTGCTTGCCTGCCTTCGCTGCCGCTATCGTATGCTCTTGGTGCTTGGCGTTTTCTGAGGTGACGATGACCGCATCGATATCCGTTGCGAGCAGCTCATGATAATCGGCGAAGAACGGAACGCCAAACTTTTCAGCCGCCGCCTTTCCACGCACTTCATCCTCGTCAGCTACCCCGACTAATTGAACCCCATCTAATTTCGCAACCGCATTTGCGTAGCTGTATGCATGCATATGTGCAACACTGATGATTCCGAGTTTCATGTCCAGTCCCCTCCTACACCAAAGTTACGGGTTTGCCCGTTTCGATTGACACAAGCGCGGCACGAGCGATTTCTACCGCTTTCACGGCGTCTTCTGCCGTCACGAGTGGCTCCAGATCATGGTCGATGCACTCAATGAAATGCTTTAGTTCTCTGAAATACGGGTTTTCACGCAACGGGCTCTCCGGAACTGCGACTCCGCTCATGCCAGCTTGCTTCGAGCGATTAACCGCTACTAACGGTTTTTCCTTCGAGCTGTCGTAGGAAATGATTCCTTCCTTGCCCGCCAGCTCCATTTTCATCGCGAAGCCTTCATGTGCCCACGAGCCTTCCACATGTGCAATCATGCCGTTCTTGAAGCGAAGCGTGACCAGCGCGTAATCCATCCGGGCAAAGCCTCGACCAAGCAAGCCTTTCGCGTACACACGCTCCACATCCCCGAAGCACCAACGCAAAAAGTCAAAATCGTGAATGATCATATCTAAAACAAGGCTGCCACTGTTTTTGTAGTCGGCGTACCAGTCATTCCACGCTGTCGGGAAGATACCACCACGGAACGTCCGTGCCACACCAACGTTGCCAATCGCACCGTCATGAACCAGCTGACGGGATTTTTCGTATTCCGGGAAGAAGCGCAGGACGTGTCCGACGAACAGCTTGACGTTTTTCTCCCGGCAATAATCAACGATATAACGAGCTTCTTCCTTATCACGGGCCAACGGCTTTTCGCAAATGACATGCTTGCCTGCATCCGCAGCCTTTTTCACATAGGTCTTATGAAGGTACGTAGGCAAACACACGTCTACGATATCTACCTGTGCCAGTTTTTCAAGTGCCTCTTCATAGCTCTCAAACCATTCTGTTTTTGTCTCGGCTGCCAGCTCTTTTCCTCTCTCGCTGCGGATATCGACGATCCCGACCAGCTTAACGTTCTCCATGGCAGCATACGATTTCGCGTGAACAGTCCCCATGGTTCCTGCTCCGATTACCAGAACATGATTCATAATGGTTCCACTCCTTTTGGGAAAAAGTCTATTTGGACCCAGTTAGGGTAATTCCCTCGACAAAATGCTTCTGCAAGAAAATAAAAACGATGATCATCGGCCAAATGGCAAGAACGGAGCCCGCCATCAAAATCGGGTAGTTCGTCAAATTGGTGTGCTCGCCCGTCAAGTACGCCAAGCCTGCGGAGAGCGGCATTTTATCAGGCGTGCTGTTGACGATCAACGGCCACATCAGGTCGTTCCAAGACCACAACGCTACGAAAATAGCGAGTGCGATCAGGCCGGGCTTCGCCAACGGCAGCATAATTCTCCAGTAAATCTGAAAATGGTTGCAGCCATCGAGCTTCGCCGCTTCTTCCAGTTCTTTCGGCAGCGACATGAAAAACTGACGCAGAAGAAACGTACCGAATGCACTGAACAAGCCCGGTACAATCAATGCCGTCAACGTATTCAGCCAGCCAAGCTCCTTCATGATCATAAATTGCGGGAGCAGAAACACCTGACCTGGCACCATCAAAACGGTCAAGAACAGGATGAACAAGGCGTTTCGCCCTGGAAATTCGATTCGCGCGAATGCGTACGCCGCAAGCGAGCAAAGGAATACTTGTCCGATCACCTTCGCCACAGTTGTGATCACGGTATTCCAATAAAAGTCCAAGAAGGGCAGCATCTCAAAAATATGGGTGTAATTCTCCCATTGGTACTTGGTCGGCAAAATGACCGGAGGCACCTGTGTCGATTCGCCTAGTGACTTGAGCGAGGTGAGAACCATCCAGACGAATGGTGCAATCATCACGAGAGCACCTGCAATCAACAGCAGATGAATCAGCAACTTCTTGCCCATTTTGTTCCGACTCGTATAAACACTCATTCCATATCCCTCCCGTCTGTTCAGCGTTGATTAATCATAGTGAACCCATTTTTTCTGCAACTTCATTTGAATTGCGGTAACAATCAGGATCATTACCAGAAGCACGACAGCAACTGCGGCCGCATAGCCACCGTTTCCTGATTCAAATCCATTCGTAAAGAACAAGTACGCCATCGTCTGCGTTTGTTCAGTCGCCGGATTGCCCATTTTGCTTCCGAGCATCAGGTAAATCAGGTCAAATACTTGAAAAGCCCCAATCAAGGAAGTGATACTGACGAAAAAAATCGAAGGAGTTAACAGCGGCAGCGTAATCTTGAAAAACATCCGAACCGGCCCCGCTCCGTCAATTTCTGCTGCTTCGTAATAGCTTCTCGGGATGCCTTGCAGTCCGGCCAGGAAAATCACCATGTTGTATCCGATGGAGCTCCAAACGGCAACGATAATCACCGCATACAAAGCAATGGCGGGATCAGATATCCAGCGTGGGCCCTCAATGCCTATCGATCCCAGCAAATAATTGATCAGACCGTAATCAGCGTTGTACAACCATCTCCACACCATCGCCACCGCTGCTGCCATCGTCACAACAGGCAGGAAGTACAGGGTGCGATAAATCGCAATCCCCTTAATTTTCTGATTAAGCAGCACAGCGATAAAAATGGAGATAGCGATACTTACCGGAACTGCGATTACTGTATAAATCAGCGTGTTTTTCAGCGCGATCCACAAGTTAGGGTCCTTCAACAACAGCTCGTAATTATGTAAGCCAGCCCACTTGTACTTGCCAAAGCCTCCCCATTTGGTAAAGCTTAAATAAATGGTTTGTATGATCGGCCATAAGTAGAAGACACCCAACCCGATCAGTGTGGGAGCAATCATGAGATACGCCCAGAACCAATCACTTCTCTTCATGCGATTCAACGATTTATTCGTTTTTTGCTGGACGGCGGCGTGCATTTCAGGCTGCAACTGGCTGCTCATCGCATTCATTCCCTCCTTACATCAGCTTTTCAAAAAAGGATGGCCTCGTCCATGATGCGAAGCCATCCATCATAGACCATTTATTCTTGGCTAAGCATTTCGTTCATTTTTTGCGCGAGCTCTTTGGATGCATCCTCTACGCTCATTTGTCCAGCCCAAGCCTTGGTCATGAGCTCTGTTTCCAGCTTGGCCCATTTTGCTGTGTCCTTCGAGATTGGATACGGTTTCGCTACAGCTGCCTGATCAATAAAAATTTTCAAATGAAAGTTCGGCATGGATTGAATCCATGTATCCTGTGTTCCGTTAAATGCCGGAATCGCAGCACCCGATTTTGCCAGGATTTCTGCCCCTTCTTTCGAGCCCAAGAATTTCACGAATTCCCATGCTTCCTTCGGATGCTTGGTATTAGCCGAAATCACGTTGCCCAAGCCGTGAATGACGCTTGTGTTCTCTTTCCCTTTTGGAAGATACGTCACGTCCACCTTGTCCTTCGTATATTCATTCTTATGAAAAGCGGATGCCATCCATGAACCGTTGTACATCATCGCGATCTTGCCTGATTCAAATAGCTGTGTTGCCTCTGTTTCGGACAATTGCGCTGCTGTTGGCGATGCTTTTTCGTTGATCAGATCTGTCCAAAACTTGAGGCCCTCGATCGTTTCCGGTTTGTCATAGCCGGACGTTTTCTTGTCTTCCGAAATGATATAGCCACCGTTTTGAAGGATTGTGTTATAGAAGCCGTCCTGTCCATAAGGAGGTGCTGCAATTCCCCAAACGCCTTTTTTCTCATCCGTTAATTGCTTTGCTACTTCCTTCAGCTTGTTCCAATCCCAGGTTTCGTCTGGATACGGTACTTTTGCATCGTCAAACAGCTTCTTGTTATACCAGAGGCCAATGGTGTCGAAATCTTTCGGTAGCGCGTAGTTTTGTCCATCGTAGGTGTAAAGATCAACGAGAGCTTTCGGATAATTGTTCAGATCGATGCCATCTGCCTTGATTTGATCTGTTATCGGCAGGAGCATGTCGTTATCTGCGTATTTAATGATACGCGGACCATTAATCCAAAAAATGTCCGGCAGGGTGCCACCCGTTGCGGCTGCCTCCATCTTTGTCCAGTATTGCTTGTTAGGCGTTAGCTCGATCTTGATGTCCACGTTCGGGTTCTTTTCATTAAACTTTTTTGCCATTTCCTCTATCGCAGGCATTTGGTTTTTATCCCACAGCGCATAGGTGAGCGTTACCTTTTCGCCTGAAGCAGCACTGTCAGTTGTTCCAGCTGGTGCGGAGCTCTGCCCGCCGCCCGAACATCCTGCTACTGCTACCAAGAGAGCAGCCATTGCAATCGAAACCAACTTCTTCATCAGAAACCCCTCCTCGATTTACGTTCTCCTCTTTTACCCCCAAAATATGGCCAAACTCGACGCGCTTTCCTTTTCGACTCGCCCCCTTTCAACGATTTTTGATGGGGTAAACTTTCTTTTTCCAATGACCGAATAAAGTATATAAAAAGAGGTTACAAGCTGAAGTGAAAAACATCTTGTAACAAAACAGCAGCAGCAGCCTTGACCTCGAAATCAGCCCCCAGTACAGTCGGACGGAATTCCAGCCCTTCGACCATCGTCCCCATCGCTTGGGCCATCACTTGTTTTTGGATGCGCTCAAACAACACTTGGTTGTCCCTGATCATTTCTCCACCCAGAATGATCAGGCTCGGATTGAACAAATTCACCAGATTCACGATGCCGATTGACATGTATGAAGCGATTTCGTCAACAATGTCTTGGCATACCTGATCCCCTTGATGCAATGCTTGGCGAAAGACATCAAATGTGAT
The DNA here is from genome assembly GCF_013186635.1 of Brevibacillus sp. HB1.3. Lineage (NCBI taxonomy): Bacteria > Bacillati > Bacillota > Bacilli > Caryophanales > Paenibacillaceae > Brevibacillus > Brevibacillus sp. HB1.3. The sequence goes on from NZ_JABMIT010000004.1 coordinate 96,102, forward strand.
TCTTGTCAGATCTCCGTCAGCCAAATCCATGACGAGCGTTTCTTTTCCTCGTGTAACGGCGGACAGCAAGCCTGAGTAAATGGCTGGCCACGCCACATAGTTTTCCAAACAGCCGACATTACCGCAGTCACAGCGCATCCCACTTCGATCAACTGTCGTATGCCCGAATTCACCTGCCCCACCTCGACTTCCGCGGAAGATGGAACCGTTTACAACGAGGCCCGAACCAACCCCTTCTCCTACAGTAACAAACAGGAGATTGTCAGCATTCAGACCACCACCGAAGTTTTTTTCCGCCAGGGCGATTGCATTGGCATCGTTGTCGAGCCATGTGTTTAGACCAAAACGCTCTTCTGCCATGTCCTTTAATGGAACATCATGCAAACGTAGCTTGGAGTTGAAGCGAATGACCCCGCTCGCTGCATCGACAATCCCTGGTGCGATGATGGAAATGCCCAGACAACGACTGACATCATCCATTGACTGGAGAAAGTCCCCGATCGAATCCAGCACATATTGGATGATCAGGTCACTCACTAGACCAGCTTTGACCGGATAGATTTTCTTTTGCTTTGTAGCCGCTTCCAAATTCATTTCGGCTATCGTAATCGCTGTATTCGTAATCGAGACGCCAATCAAAAACTTCCCGTCTGGACAAAAGCGAACCATAATCGGCTTACGACCACCCTTTGACTCACCAGTTCCATCTTCTGCAACCATGCCGTCACGGATCAGTTCGTTGACTGCCGAGGTGACTGTAGTTGGGCTGATGCCCTGCTTTTTGGCGATATCACTTCTCGAGATGGGCCCAAACTGGCGAATGGTGTCCAGTATAATAAAGCGATTGAGTTCTTGAATTAGTTTTAGATCTCCAGTTCTGCGCATCGTATTCGTTCATCCTTTATTTTTCCAATGACTTTATAAAGTGATCATACTGAAGTTTGTATTTTGTGTCAATTTCGTTTTTTCTTAGATTTCGATCAACTTTTTCTGATTGAATCCACTTCATCGATTTATACCTACTCCTTTTTGCAAAAACGGCTCCACCCACTATGAACTAACCTACCATTTTTATTATGAGGAAGATGTGATAGCCAGGCTGGTGGAGATTGCCAATACTTTTAATCAAAATAACCTCCCTTAATCCGTTGGAAAGGGAGGTTATTCTTGCTTTATTTCTTATCTGTGGACCCGTAGGAATAAAACTCGCCCGTCAACGCATCTATTTTTGCATCGAATAGCATCGGCAACGTATAGACGAGAGCAGCTTTACCTTCTTCTTGCAAGATATACTGTAGCTGCAATGGATATTTCTTGAGCAATGCGGCTGCCGCTTCTTCTTGGGAGATTGCCTTCTTCGGATCAGCCATCACGCCATCGACCTTTTCATTGAGATCGATCCCCATGACTTTCCCGTTGCTGCCGTTGATCGAGATATGCGTCAGCCCATCCTCAACAGGAATCTCTTGCTCTTGCCTCACAAAAAAGAAGTCGTATTGATTTGTACTTTCATCATATTCTCCGGGCTGAAGTAGCAGCAGCTCGCCTATACCAGCAGGAGTAATCTCTGCTAATTCATTTATGGCCAATTGCAAAGCCTGCTCTTGCGTCAATTTTTTGGTAGCGGTCTTTGACACACTTGTATCGACGACATGATAGCTCACAATTGACCCTGTCTTCGGTTCGATTAGCATGCTCCCAATCCATCCGTCGTCTGTTCTCCACGAATAATTAGTACGTCCCTCCCATTTCCTTGTTTTCCAGAAATATTGGATAATCACGGGTTTTTCACCAGTTAAATCTTCAAAAAAGACATTCCCTTTTGCAAAATCATAACCCGTACGCTGAGCCAAATACGCTTGTGCTTCTTCACGGGATTGTGCTACGGGCTGGCTGGCACCCTTTGGTTTCACATTCACTTTGCTATGATAAGGCATATTCACGCTGTCTTTGCCGGACACGGCATCCAACTTACCGGAAAAAGCAGGAACATAGAGGAGCTTGTATGTTTTTCCGTCTTGATCGAGGGAATACCGTAATTTCATATAGGTGGACAGCTGTTTCTCAGCTTTTTCTTTGGATAGGATCTGATCCAATTTCGCGAAGGAGATTTTTTCGATTGGTTTGCCAAGGGATTTTCCTGTGATTTGCCCTTCGTGATCAACTTGTATCTGAACGATGTCGTCTGTGAAAGGAACTCCGTTGACCATACGTACAAACTGAATGGTATTTGTTTGACCATCGAAAACTTTCGCAACCCCATCCCCATCAAACTGGTATCCTGCCATGTCTTCACCGTACAACTTTCTCATAAACGACATGGCTATTTCTTTCGATTTGTCGATCGGGTAAAGCGTTTGGCTCTTTTGGTTATATAGCTCGTATTTGCCAAACTCAAGCAGGTCACCAGTATTTTTGTCGAGCACCAAGGTAACGAATTCTGCATTGTTTTCTTTTGACTTGTAGTTGTTCACGAGCAGATAAGGAGTGTCTTTCACTACTACTTCTCTTACAGGATAATCTTTCAAATAAGGGATGAGACTAGTTGCTTTCTTTACCCCTTTTTCTACCAGCTTATTTATTTCAGGAGTCATTTGCTCTACTTTTAGTTTTTCCAGCGTATTCTCCCTAGCCAGTGCACCACTAGAAGATGAAATCGCAATACTTGCAGCCATCAGGAGGAACACAGCGTGCGTAACTTTTTTCATCATTTCTCTTCCTCTCGTCTGTTCATATTTGTTTTCTCACATTCATTATTCGAACCTGAATCTGTTTTGTTTCATTTTCCTAAAAAAAGTAACATATATACATACATTCCTCCCGCTCTACCTTCCTTAGTAAGAAGGCGGAATACTCCCCCTTTGCTTTTCATAAGTCTCTAACAGCCTTATGGCTTGGCTTTTTTCTTGTGTATGTTAAAATTTACAAAAAAGGGAATGGGGCGTTAGTATGAGTGAGCAGCCCTTTTGGTTTAAAGCGACCGTGACCGTTGTTATTGTCATTGGAATTCTAGCATTTCTGACAGGTGTCGCTTTCATTCAGCTATTAGCAATGGTAGGCTTAGTCGTTATGTGTGCCTCGAAAGGCGTATTGGAATGGAAAAAGAACAGAAACTGGGCTATCAAAATTTTTGGACTAGTTGCCTTACAAATCGTTATTTTTATCAAGTCATTGTATGACTTTTTCACATAAGCCACTTATTATTTCAGTATAGGTGGAAAATATTTCTTGATTTCTATTATGAACATTAATATAATAATAGTGAATTTGGAATTTTAAGGAGGGGCTTCTATGAATACTGCAATTGCGATTCTTACTTTTATTGGAGATCTTATTCCATTAGTCCTCCAACTGTTAAAAGCCTTTGCTTAATTTCCAAACGAACAAATAGGGGCTGTTCCTCCGTCATTTTCATGACTGGAGGGACAGCCCCTTCCTTACTTACTGCGCATCTGCATTCCCTTCTGTTTCCTCCAAAATCTCCTCTTCTACATAACCATCGACTTCTTCTACTGCCGCTTGCTGTTGAACCTGCCAGAGAGCTGCTACATTTGCTGGCTCCCATCCTACGAGGGAAGTGTGTGGTTGCAGACATTTGTATACCTTGCCTTGATAGCTGACCAAATCACCAGCTGCATAATTGACATTTGGCGCCCAGGCAGGAGTTCCTGGATTTGCAGCATCTGTTACGCCTACGACCTCGATGCTCTTTTGTGAAGCATTACCTACTGCATCCTTCGCTACCACAGAGAAGGTATAAGAAGTGTTAGGGGTGAGTCCTGTGACAGTTGCAGACGTAGTCGTTACATCCGCTGCTAATGCTGTCCCGTTGTAAACCTCGTAATTTGTCACCGCAATATTGTCTGTAGAAGCAGCCCAGCTCAGACTGATACTCGTGCTAGTTTTCCCTGTTATGACTAGATTGGTAGGTGTGCTAGGAGGTTGGTTGTCTGGCTGAATCGTATCCGTCGTAACCGTTACCTCATTGCTCGCTACTGAGGAATTCCCTGCTGCATCTTTCGCCTTCACAGTGAATTGGTACGTAGTGCCAGCTGACAGCCCGCTAATCGTCGTATTTGTACCCGTTACCGTTTTCGCAAGCTGAGTGCCATTGTATACCTCATAGCCAGTAACCCCTACATTGTCGGTAGCAGCCCCCCAACTCAGACTAACACTTGTCGCTGTTTTGGCGGTCGCTTGGAGATTAGCTGGTGCTGTCGGCGGAACGTTGTCGACTGGTGCTGTCCCGCCTTGAAGATCGCCATTCACTTTGTCTAGCAGAACCTTGTTACGGTCTCCGCTAAATTCCCAGAACATTGCGCCTGCCAATCCTTTGGATGTAATATAAGAAGTTTTGTGACCGATTGAAGTCACATCGTCATAGCTAATATAGGTTTTCGAAGCCGGGTTGAAGAGATAGGGCACTTTTGCAGCGTCATTCCAGTGGCGTGTGAAGCCATTTTTGTTCACATAATTATTTTGGATATCCGTGAAGTCAAGCATGCCAGGTTCCCACGTTCCTGTTGAAGCCCCTGTGCAATTTTGATATTCCCCATTGTTCGCTGTTCCGCAACCCGACCAGCCCCTGCCGTAAAACGGAAGTCCGAGAACGAGCTTGCTGGCAGGAACCCCGTCACGAAGATGACCCTCTACTGCTGTTTGGACGTTATAGGTCTCGGCATTTGGCAAACCTGCTGCTCCTGCTGCCGGATCATAGGCCAACGGTGCGTTATGTCCAGTCTGCTTTTGGAAGGCTCCATAAAAGTCGTAGGTCATAATATTGATCCAATCCACAACCCTGGCAATATTTCCAAGCTCTGTATTTGCGGCATAGCTAGGGCTGGCACCAGAGGCAATCGTCAAATAGTACTGTTTGCCATCCGTTACCTCAGCCGCATCGAGTTTGTCCCTGACAGCTTGTAGCAACAACGTATAATTTTGCTTATCTGCTGGACGTGTGCTGTTTCCAGGCAAACCTCCACCAACCGGGTACTCCCAATCGAGATCGACCCCATCCATCTGATATTTCCGGATGAAGTCGACTGAAGATTGCGCAAATACTTGGCGAGCAGCTGGATCTGCTGCTACATCCGAGAAGCGATTGGACCACGTCCAGCCCCCTATCGATATCAATGTCTTTAATTGAGGGTTTTTTTGCTTTAATTTTGCCAATTGATTCAAATTTCCGCGGATCGGCTGATCCCATGTATCCCCGGGATAGGATTTTTGCACATCAATCCACGGATCTCCAAGAACAACCGTACCATTTGGGGCATTAATATTGCCTACTTCATCCTGGCAAGCCCACGTTTGTGGATTCGGCCCCGTTGGATCTGGGTTGCCGTGTCTGCCATTCCAGCAAATATCCGCAAATGCGTAGTTAATATGTGTTACTTTATTAGGATCGATATCCGTTACATTGTAGTTTCGCCCATAAGCCCCCCATGAGGGGTAGTAGCCAATAATTTTGTAATTGGATACCGCAGTCGCCTCTGCTTGATTTTCCTCTGCTTGTGCCACCTGTGCCGCCATCGGCAAAACGGAGGTGACAAGCAGGGCCCCTACCATTAGCACATTCCTCACACATTTCTTGAATTTCATAGTATCCCTCTCGATCTTCATGGATTTTATTACAAATCCATCTTATTACGTCTTACATTACAATATGCTAATGCGCTTACATAAATGGTAATAAAAGGGTAATCCAAAGCGAATGAACATAAAAAACCCTCCCTTCCGACCAAGGGAAGAAAGGGGGCTCTAAGTAGGTTACCTTGGCCACTTTCTCATCCAATCAACTCCTAAACAGTTACATTTTTCCATCATTCTCGTATTTATTAACGAAACCAATTTATATGAAAGTAGGAAGAGATATGAAGATCAGAAATATTGTTTTATTAAATCTTTTAACTTTAGCCGTTACTTTAACACCAACGGCTTTCGCAGCGGAGGCAAGTAATTTGAGTCAGCCTGGTAAAATGAACGAAGCACCCTTTTTGTTAGAAGCCCCTATTCATGATCCCTATGTCATTTCCTCTGATTTCGGCTTGCAAATCAATCCCGAAACCAAGAAATCAAAAGGACATAACGGATTGGACTATGCAACCGCTAAAGGTACAGCTATCTTTGCAGCAAATGATGGTGTCGTTCTTTTCGCTGAAAGCACAGAAGGATTTGGAGAAACAATAATAATCAAGCACAATTCCGAATTCAGTACCCTCTATGGTCACATTCTCCTTGGTTCATTTCTTGTGAAGCCCGGAGATACTGTAAAGAAAGGTCAAAAAATAGCAGAAGTAGGATCATCCGAAACAGGAGATATGTTGCATTTTTCTGTTATGAAACAAGGAACCATGGTAAATCCGACCGATTTTTTAGCCAAAAGTACCAAATAAGAATCTAGTCACCTTCCGTAAGGAATGGTGGCTTTTTTCATTCACATACCCAGCTGACTATTCGGTAGCATTATCCTCTCTTGAATGAGATTCCGAAAAAACTCAACAAAATCTCGGTATTCACATTTTTGTAACAAATCCGCCAATACATCCAAAGGAAAACCATTGATAGACAAGAAATTCATATTGAAATGGAAATAAATTACAAATAAGGAGTGTTTTTCATGAAACGAGCCTTGTCTTTCCTTTCTGCTACATTACTTTTAACAAGTATGTTAGCTACACCATCGTATGCCGAAGCAAATAAGACGACTGCCACCTCTCAAACTTCAAAGTCAAATCGATCAATCCAAGCAATAGCAATGGATCCATCTCTATTGAATGGTTTTCGGGTGAAAGAAACGAACAGTGGAACTGTATATTTAGTTATGGATGGAAAAAAGAGAGGCATTGTTAGTGCCGATGTTTACTTTAAATTGTTTAATAGTTGGGATGGTATTCGGGAATATCCGTCTCTCAGCAGTATTCCTGATGGGCAAGTCATTGGTGAAAATGCTCAACTGATAAGGTTTCAAAGCAGTGCAACTGTCTATCTTTTAGATGAAGAAAATGGAAGAGTTGTTAAACGCGGCATCACAAGCGCATCTGTTTTTAACAAATACAATTTTGATTGGAATAAAATTATTGTACTTGCTGACTCTCTAAAGAATGCATTTCCCGATGGTTCCCTACTAGACAAATAATAAAGTTTGCGAATAGACACACCTCTTACATTGGGTAAGAGGTGTGTTGACGTTTGTGTTTTGTTCATTACCTATATTTCATGTAAAATAATGAAAGTATTAATAAAAAACACGAATCATTTGGAGGGTCCGAGATGCAGGTCAAACGAATTGTCGCCAATATAGACGCCCGGGATATCGCCGCAGCTAAATGCTTTTATCAGGACGTACTCGGCCTACATTTATTGATGGATCATGGTTGGATCGCAACTTACGGAACTGACGAAGAAATGAGCGTTCAAATTAGTTTTGCTTCACAGGGAGGTTCCCACACGCTTACTCCTGATCTATCCATTGAAGTCGATGATGTCGATACAGCGCTTGAACGGATGAAGCAAGCAGGGTTTCCAATTGAATATGGGCCAGCAGATGAGCCTTGGGGTGTTCGGCGTTTCTACGTCCGCGACCCATTTGGCAAGCTCATCAACATTCTTGGTCATCTACAGTCCAATTGAAGCCTATTCATAATTCAGTGCTGTTCGTCCACTTCTGCCTGCCATCTATTTCATGCGGTTAGCCACTCTACCCATGCAGTTGCGATCCATCGGTTTCACTCCCTACACATTGTGTCAGCCACCATAAAAACAACTTTTTTTCCACCCATTATTTTTTTCATGTACAAACGCCCTTACATAATTCGTTATATCACATACCTTAATTTGGGGGTATCCTCAATCACAATTAAGGAGTGACATTTATGAGCGCTGGCTTTTTTGATGACTTTTCTTTAATTTTGGTTCTCTTTGTCCTGTTAGTAATTGTTGCTTGCAGTTGCGAGTAATTTTTTCAATGTTTATGGGCGGCATTATAAGCTGCCCTTTTTACATAATGCCCGTTAAACTTTGTCGTTCATTTGGATATGCCTTTAATAAATAAATTTGCGCATTCATTAGCACATTTACGTTTACCATAGGCTCGTATCAGTTGCCAAGCATCCCTTATTTGCATTCTTTATACCAGGTGAGAGAAACGAGTTGAGTAATCTGACGTACGGAGGCGAAGTATACGCATCTCTCTCACAAAGACATCAAATAGAGTATGCAAGATCGTTTAAAAGGAGGTGCGAGAATTGGCGGCACAAAAAGGTGTTACAACTTCGTCGAGAAGAGTGTCCTTAGAAATACAAAGAAAGAATCGGAGAAAAGCAGTCCGATTAATCAACAGAATCGTTGTAATAAGAACCATATTCGATACATTTACTGGATGTCTTCTCAGTGTCGGACCAAATGGTTATCGTGTTCGGGTCTACACTGGTAGCAATGAGACGTTCACCATCATCACCATTCCATTAAATTTCGTTATAAACCTCTTTCCTTTCCCTTGCAATTGCTAGGTTCAAGGCCCCGGTCCAACGGGGCTTATACATATTCCCTCTCTTTTTTTCAAACCTCTATTTGAGCATTGTGATAAGTCTTGTAAACAACGGCAATAATGTTCATGAAAAAGAATTTGAGGAGAAAACAAAGCAATGCTTATAAACATTTTGCTTGGCTTCGTATTTCCATGGATTTTTGGAATCTGGTTGTATTTGCGATCACCTAAAATAGTTCTCACGATTGGTCCATTTGCATCGGTCCTGTCGTACATCGTTAATGTCTGGGGGATATATAACCATTACTGGATATTGACACCTGTCTTAGAGGTCAAGACCGCTTCCGTGCTTCCGATGAACCTCGGAATATTCCCTGTTATTGCTTGCTTTACTTACTTTCTCATTTTCCGAACGAGAACCCAGCCAGTTCTCTGGATACTATTTTTTTCTGTTGCCCAAACGCTTTTGGAATCTATCGCCTATTCTTTTGGCAAAGTACAATATTTTAATGGTTGGAATATTGGAGGAACCTTTTTATCCTACTTGATCCCAGCCATAATTACATACATATACTTCGTTCTTTTGATATCCAAAGGGGTATTGGAAAAGAATGATCCCGATTTAACATAATTGAGCTTGTCTTCTCAAGCGCGTATCCCAGACTATTACATATCCTACCTATCATAAACACCTCTCACCGGGCCACAGAGATGTGAATCCCTTTACCAGTATTTGTTATCCTGCGTATTGTTTTTAGCAACACTCTGCACTCCTCGAAATGTCCAGGAATATGATGCTGATTAGATTAGGAAGGAGTGGAAAGCAAATGGTGTATCCTGCTCAGGCTCCAACATCTCCACCCCCGGGCTTCATCCCTCCCAGACCAACTTACATCCCTCCGCAACCATCTACCTATCTTGTCGATTGTGTGTACGAAAACACTTATGTTTGGCTCGTAAATGGAGAGCAATTTTGGTTTTATCCAATTACCGTTGAGTACAACGGGGTTACGGGCTATCGGTGGAACGGCAGGTCCTGGATGTTTTATGGTATTGATCCAAGGTTTATCGATGCCGTTGTATGTTACCCGACTCCTACCCTTTATTAAGGTGTGGGAGTTTTATACATAACAAGAGCTCCTAACCCTACTCTGCGACCTAAAAGCCCGAATATGGGCAAAAAAACATTACCGCTGGTTTTACTCCAACAGATACAATTAGATCATCTATTCTCCCCATTAAGTATTGTGAAAAGTAGGAATTGTAATTTATACTAATCAAATGGATTTTTTCGAAAAATTGGAGTGAATAAAAGAGCATGAAAATCAGCCTAAGAGATGTAACGAGAGAAAATTTTTGGTCATGTATTTTACTTAAATCCATGAATTACAAAGGTCTGCACCTCTTTGAAGAGCATGTCACCTCCAATGCATTCTCCCTTGCTCAAGCAAAAGTTGAAACAGAATGGATTCCCAAAGCAATTTACGCAGACGATCAATTAGTTGGTTTCACCATGTACGGATTCGAAATGAAAAATAGTTTTTACTTTATTACCAGATTGATGATTGATTACAGACACCAAGGAAAAGGTTACGGAAAAGCAGCCATGCTTTTGGTCATTGAAGAATTAAAAAACATGGGTACACAAGAAATTTACACAAGCTTTGTTTCCACAAACGAAGGTGCCAAAAAGCTTTATTCTAGTATCGGTTTTCGTTTCACCGGACGAGAAATCGAGTTCGGTGAAGAAAAAGAACCTCTCTATTGCCTGAATCTTAATAATTGATCGCTCCCCATTTGTGGGGAGCTTTTTTCTTAATAACTACTTTGTTAATTTTCTTTTTCTCACTGTGATAAAATGCCGATATGCTCCCAGATTGCCACCTAGTTACCGCGAATGGAAGCGAAGCATCGGAGGCTTTCATTCAGCCAAATCTCACAACCGCTCTCCATTCAAAATATTGTCAATCTTAAACACCATTCGTCAGTTTCTCTTAAAGTTAGAGGATCGTCTTTGTGATAGGATGGTATATATTGGCATTTAAGAGAGGGGATGATAGACACCTACCTCTTTTTTGCAAGAAATGCTACAACAATTGACCTCTACTCGATGATCGTTTCCAAACAACTTTTATCATGAAAGGTTGATGTTCATGTTTAAAAAAGCACTTATGATCCTGTCATTAAGTTCAGTCATCGTAGTACCCTCTCTAGCCACACAAGTCCAAGCGGCAGCGCTCCCTGCACAGGAAAAGGCAACCACCTACGCTTCCAATAAAAACATCAGAAGCGCCACGTATGGAGAAGAAATCTGGGTGTCGCTTACCTCACCTATTCCAGCCGGATGGGTTATCGTTAGAACGTTAGGAACGCAGAACCTGATCAGGAATGTGAATGGTGCTTCTTATGGCACAGAGGTAGAGGTGCTGCTAGCTTCGCCTATCCCCAGCGGATGGGTCATGGTTCGAGCCTTTAGAGGATCGAATGTCATCAAGAATGTGAACGGTGCTTCTTATGGTACCGAGATAGAGGTGATGCTCGCCTCGCCTATTCCAGTCGGATGGGTCATGGTTCGAGCCTTTGGAGGATCAAATGTAATCAGAAATGTTCATGATGCTTCGTACGGCACGGAGGTAGAAGTGATGCTCGCTTCGCCTATCCCAAAAGGATGGGTCATGGTTCGAACCTATGGAGGTTCGAATGTGATCAGAAATGTCAATGGTGCTCCTAACGGAACGCAGATTGAGGTACTGCAAGCCTCGCCTGTTCCTGAAGGATGGATCATTCTCAGTTCAGGTGGAAATTCGAAAGTAATCAGGAAAATTGGCTAACACAAAGAGCACATGGCAATGTATCTAGTCCGCGAGCTGACGTCGAAATGAAATCGGCATCAGCTTGTGGGCTTGTAACAACATAAACCACCTGCAAACCTTATCCTGTCTGGGCATCGGATACTTGGGGGAAAAAAGATTTATGAAGAACCGTGTAAGCTGCGGCTCTTTTTTACTTTAATGAGACGATGCTATCTTTGTTAGGGACATTACCAAAGTACCCACCATGAACTCATAAGATACACTTAATCCTTCCAGCATAACAACCACCTAGCCACATAGTTCCCATTCCTTTTCCGAGGTAACAGTCCATATTCTTCTGTTGCTATGCTCAGCCCCACCACAAGTGTGCATCACGACCAAATGGCCTTTTTTAGCATCTTCTTTCCTCCTTTTAGTGTTTGAAACATAAATCCGGGATTCGAAAGGTACTTTATATGACTTTCTCAAGACAATTGGTACTATTAGGTTTCATCACAGGTCTATTAATCTGTATTGCTTTTCCAGTCCTTCAAAAGGAAGCGACCCTGATGGGATTATGGATGATTCTGTGGAGTCGTATAAGTTTACGAAAAGGCTCTGTTTATGGAATCTGGAAGCTTTTAACTTACATAACATTAGTGATTGGCTGGATACTCTTGCTTTTCGGGATACTTTTGACAGCCTTAGCTTTCATTTTCTAAAATACCGTTGTGTTAAGCTATTTCCCCATTCCTGCCATCATCACAGTAAGGTGATTCCTAAAAGGATATGGACATTATTTTCGAGTTATTGGATTGTCCTCGAAGCAATAAAGAAGAGCAGCGAATTGATTTTCGAATCTAGTCAAAATACCAAATTTGAAAAATTGGAGTATAGCCCTTGTCCCCTTCGTGACCTCCTGAATATTTTGGTACAAGGAGGTGATCTCTCATGGCAACAGCACCGATTACTATCGGAGCAAATAGCATTGCAAAGATCGGAAACCGATTTTTCTTAATTGTTGAAGTGGAAGCAAAGGCGCCAGGTGTTGAAATTGACCCAGTCTTTGCGGTTCGTACAACGCCCCAACAAGCGAGGGCGCTCATTAAAGCAGGTGTAATGCGTACTATTATTCAAAACACACGACCGCGAGCTTGCCCTGGATTGAAAGTTGAATTTAAAGGCGTACTTTTCGCTAATGGTCGGTTTTTCTCAGTCTTTGACGTTGAAAACTCAACAGATATTTCAGTACTTGTTAGAATCAGCCGTGAACGAGCGCAAAGACTTATCCGCAATGGAGCACGGAGAATTAAAGTTATTAGAAAACCTTTCTAACGATTTCACTTAGAAACTGTTAACCTGCACAAGATTAAACTTATCTTGCTGCAGGTTTTTTTATGGAGTTTCACCTGTGTTAAATCCTGTTAACAATTCCACTTGTGACCTTTCGGATGGTAATCCAGTCTAATATGTTAAACAAAGTACCCTCTCGTGCAGAAAGTGGTGATACAAATGAGTTTAATCATTACTGTAATTACCTTCGTTATTGTAGCTGCAATATTTTGGTGGATCTTTACATCAATTCATAAAAATCAATTACCAAAAAGAACAGATTTTACCCCTTACGACGACATGATGTCTGGGCGTGTTAAAAAAGATCCGCTTTACTCGTTTATGAATCAGGAAGAGGAAGAGAAAGAGAAAGAAAAATAAACAGTATCGATCGTTCCTTGTTGAACATAACAGCACCGCTACCGAAAAAGGGTTCTAGATAAGTTGTATGACCCGGCATATGACTGATAATCCAGGTCAGCCATGCTCCACTTGCCCGGGGTAGTGCAAAGTTATTTTACTCACCTGTCGCACCTCCTTCCGCTTCGTTTATCTCTGTGAGCAAGAGATCATATTACTATCCTGATGCTTTCTGTTTCTTACACGCGCTTAACTGAAGAGAAAATTCAGAAAATACTGTATACAAATATTCAACTCCCTGTGTTACTATTTAATAGAAAGTTAAATTCATCCATAAATAGGAGGTGAATAGGAATGTTTAAGAAACTTCTTCAAAAGTTAGGTAGTCAACCCCAGGCTAGATGTACTCCTCCCTGCCTTTGGTTTCCACCTTACACGAAATGCATGTGTCCAGACTAAGTGAGATTCTACAAAAGAGGCTATCCCAAAGACCATGAAAATGGTAGAGGGATGGTCTTTTTTTCATCCATCTTTCCTTGCTCCTTTCTTTGAGGGGTATCCGGGCAAAACAACATAAAAAAACCCTCCCTTCCGACCAAGGGAAGAAAAGGGAGGCTGGGTGGACTGGGTTCAAATCTCTAGTTCACCAAGTCGAACGAGTTCGACTACTGCCTGAGATCGACCTTTGACACCTAATTTTTGCATGACATTACTAATGTGATTGCGCACAGTCTTTTCGCTGATGAAGAGTTGTCCGGCAATCTCTTTGGTTGTCTTATCTTGGACCAAGAGTTCAAACACTTCTCTTTCGCGATTCGTTAACAACGGCTTGGTTTGGTCGCTACCCTTCAATCGTGCCACCCCTCCTTGTGGGCTCTACAGGAACAAGGTTGAGGGATTACAGAGTCACCTTATCCTATGATGGGGGGTGGGTGATGGTGCCGGAATTTCAAGGATTTTAGGCTTTTGCCTTACATCCTATTCAGAAAATGGGCAATGGGTTCCGAACACCGATGAGAAACCTCTTCGACATCCGCCGTGAATTTTTCCGTTCGAGACGACGATGGCGCCAGTTGTTCCCCGTTCAGATCGCGACGAGTTCGCCTCGCCTGATGAGATTGCCATCGGAACCCAAGGCCAACACCGCCCCCGACACTCCAGTCTATTCATCCGAGACATATACTGCTCCCTACAATTCGACTTTCATTCCACTTTTTTTAACCCGATCAACCAAAAGTGCCCTTGATTCGTAAAAATCAAGGGCACCACAACTTAAATAAATGGGGTACGACTATACGTCTGTTCGAATTTATCACGCAATCCTTTGGCCAGTAGACTAAAGGAACCGATTGCAAGCATATAAGCAGCAAGTGGGATCATGAAAATCCACGTGTAATTCGTGTAGACAAAGCTTCTGTAAGTCCCGAGCAGTCCTGCCCATTCATGTGTGATCGAGTGAAACTCAATCGGGTCATAGTACATAGTCGTGCCGCCTACATAAAGACCAAATATCCCGAGAAGCCCCATCAACGTCATGGTGGCGATCATCTCTGTCACCAGGACAATGACCAGATGCTCCTTCAAATGCGGTAGGATGTGGCGAAAGATGATCTGATCCCGTCCGGCCCCCAGCGAGGTCGCAGCTAAAACATACTGGGATTCCTTGATTTGCTCCGTTTTTTGACGGATGGACGCAGCTACTGAAGGCGTCCCTAGCACAGCCACAACCACTATGAAAAACAATACGAGCGTAAACGTTGGCAATTCGGGATTGATATTGATTCCTTTCAATAAAAAATAGATAGGAATAAATATGGGCATGTATCCCCAGGCGTTCTCAATCGCAATCCACCAACGCTGCTGCTTGTCCAATATTCCAATATACAGTCCGATCCATGCTCCCATCAATAATCGCAATAACGCAATCATGAGCGTAATAAAAATGGTATACGGTGCCCCGTGGAGCAGTTTTGTAAGCAAATCATAGCCCCATTTATCCGTACCCAACAGATGCTCGCTTGACGGTGCCAAAGGAGGCGAAATGATCACTTGCTTCCCGTTCACCATCTCATTCCGCACTTTCGCCTGGTAATCGATGTCATAAGGGGCTAAATAGGGTCCGGCTACACCGATAATGATTAAAAATAATACCAAGATACTGCCTAGCCATAAAGACCAATTGAACCGTTTCCTCATACCATACCCTCACTCATTCCAAAAGAAGTCTGGGTTATTTATATACAACCGCTCGTTCAATCACATACAAAATGAGACGAATCAATACATAGACCAAAATGGATAGCAAAATAATACCTAACAGTCCCATGACAGCAGCATTGAATTCGTAGGTGCCATCTTTGCTAAAAATAAAGCGGGTCAATCCTACGACGTTTAATAAGTACTCAACAATAAACAAGTTGGCTACCGAAATCGCAATCGTCTTCTTTAAATCAGCAATGAGAAACGGCTTGATATTTTTATAGACGTGGTGAATGAGAACATGCCAGATCCCCATCCCCTTGGCAAGAGCTGTTTTAATGTAGTCTTCGCCGCCGATTTGTGCATACTTCAGACTGACTACCTTCATGAGAAAAATCGTTGGTCCAATGGACAGTAGCGTGATCGGAAACCAAGTACTCTCAGAGTCACTTACAGGTGACAGGGTGATAATTCGAATGTTCGTCATCTTGTAAAACCCGACCGCACCCACAATCGAAACAACGATCAGGATAAAATCAGGAATCGTAGCAAGCAAATTCAAAACCTTTTGAAATTGACGTACGATCCGAAAGCGCTGCAATAGCAATCCAAAAATAATACTAGCAAGAACGGCGACAATCACACTTGAGAATAGTAGTTCAAAGGAGCTAATTGCAAATGGGAGGATATCCTCTGCGATGCTCCTTTCCGTTTGCCCGGAATAATAGGTTCCGAGGGAGCCCTCTGCAAACTGCTGAATCAGATATACCGCATGGACTACGATATTTCCTGGTTCGAACACGATTTCTTCCTTTTGCGTATATAGCATGAAAGGCCCACCGCAAACGGCGATAACCAGGAAAAACATCCCAATGAATTGTTTTACATAGGTCAAGCTCTCATACCCCCTTACTATTTCCAACAATACACTATCTATTAAAAATCATCTAGACAATAGAAAATATTTTATTTTTTGATTCTATTCAAACAGAAATAAAAAAGTGGCTGAGCAGGATAGCCTGTCAACCACTTCTCCATTCATGGGAACAGTTGATTCGAAAAAGATGATAGCTGATTGATTACTTCGTAGAAGAAGTAGCTACACGCAGCTGCTCATTTTTCATGAGAAGATTTTGAATCGAAGCAGTGAAAGGTTTTCTTACTCCGTCTTTCAAACGTGGTACCATTGGAATCATCTGATAGACCTCCCTTCTGACAATATCTTCTTAAGAATAGCATTTTTCCTTATTTAACGTCAATTGCGTCCATTCTCAGATAGGAAGCGAGCTGATTGATTTCGGATAGGTAGATGTTTTCTTGTCCATAATAGCCCTCCTGCTCCCCTGCAAGCTGTGCAAATTTCGAATAGAGTCGGTTCAGATAAACATGATTAGCATCTGCATGAAAGGTTACTTGTTTCACGTGCTCATTCTCTTCCTGGACCTGTCTGATAAGATGGCGAAAGCCTTTTAGAAATACCCTGCTCCGTCGATATTTTTCTTCAACGATAACGGAATGGATATAGCAAATTTCTCCCGTTGGGTCTGGTTGCCTTTCTGCTGTCAAGTATTGATAATGGCCCCATCCGATCAATTTACCTCGCTCGTCTTCTATAAGGATCAAATGAGAATCCGGGAGAAACGTCAAAATATGAACGAGCGTGTCACTAAGGGAAAACATACGGCTAAATTCCAATCGATTGCGCATAAAGAATAGCGTGAATTGGGCAAAATCATTGTCACTACTACATTTTCTAAAGTGGACATGCATCCTTTACACACTGCCTCTCTTTTTTCTGTTGGTTAACGTAACACTTCTACTTTTCCGCGTGCGAGGAGATAAAACTTCTCTGCTGCTTCTCCCAAAGCCTTTTGTAATAGCCCCGCTTTTGCAACAATTCAGAGTGTGTCCCTTGCTCCACTAGTTCCCCCTGCTCCAATACAAATATTTGATCCATGTCCGTTATGGTCGACAAACGATGTGTCACCATAATGATAGTCCGATCGCTGGAAAGCTTCGCAAAGGTCTTGTTTATAGAAGCCTCAGAAATGGGGTCGAGAGCAGAAGTTGCTTCATCCAGAATGAGTAGAGAAGGATTGCGAAGAATCGCTCGAGCAATGGCAAGTCGCTGCCTTTGTCCCCCCGAGAGATTGCTACCCCCATCCAAAATTAGTGACTCGTACTTGTCTGGTAGACTCATGATAAAGTCATGGATCTCCGCTTGCTGTGCAGCCATCCTCAGCTCGTCGTTGGTCGCATCGAGTTTGCCGAGCCGGATGTTTTCTGCTATTGTACCGTGAAAAAGAAAGTGATCCTGAAAGACGACCCCTACATGGTTGCGGAAGGCTTCCCGATTCCTTTCATCTAGTTTTGTGCCGTTTATCTCGATATGACCAGAACTAGGTTGATAAAAGCCTAATAGCAGCTGAATGATCGTGCTTTTTCCTGACCCGCTGGAGCCAACAATCGCAATTTTTGATCGAGCTGGAATCTGCATGCTGATTTGCTTAATCGATAACTGATTTTCTTGATAGCCAAAGGTAACGTTTTTTATGGACACTTCAGTCGTAACCAAATCAATCTGTTCGAATGAAGAATGGTCGACTTTTTCACTAGGTTCATTCAGCACCTTCTGGATTCGCTCCATACTGACTTGTGCATCTGTCATCAGTGGTAGCGTAAAGGTCAGATTAAATACTGCATTCCCCATCGACGTATACATGGTGAAAAAGGCGACAAGCGAACCGACAGAGATTCTCCCGGTGAGTGCCAGATAGGAACCGAAGCCAATGATCGTAAAGTTGATGAGTAGCAAGCATAGCGCAGGAATTCGTTCCAACCTCGCTGCCATCAAATTTTTGCGATAGTTGCTGACCAACAGCAATTCGAGTCTTTCCATGAATTTATCGATCATGACCGCTTGCAGGTTGAACCCCTTGATAACCATTTGCGCTTTCGTATTTTCCTGGACATCATTCGTCATAGCAGCGAGCTGTTCTTTATAGGCAGCATTGATTGCGTGAGCACGTCGTCCAAGCAAATAAGGGCCTGTAAAGATCAAGATTGCCCCAACCAAAATACACAGCGCCATCACCCATTCTAAATAAAACAACACCATCGTACTAATCGTCACGACCACCAATGACTGAATACCTGTCGTGAAGAGAATCGCTAACGATCTGTCAATGACAGGTAAATCCACTGAAAAGTGAGAGATCAGTTCGCCCGAACGTGTTTTATGGAAATAGCTGACTGGCAAATGCTGCATATGCGCAAACAATTTTTGCCGCAAATCATTTTGCACACGTGCATTTAGTTTTGCCAGCACATAATCACTGATCATTCCAGCACTGATACAGATGAACCCGCTAATCGCCAAGACGATCATGATAACGGAGAAAACGTGCATATCTTTGGGAACAATCGCTCTATCAATGATCATTTGGAAACTGAGAGGTGCCAAGGATAAAAAAAGTAGATCAAGTGCAAGCGTGAGGAAAAAAAGGGAACTCAGGAGCTTATAGGGGCGTAGGTAACCAAACAGTTTTTTGATGACGAACAGCATCGTAACGTCTCCTTCTTGGATTAGAAAAATGGTTCATGTTGAAACCTGGCCGCATAGGCTTGCCAAGCCCGAAATGAGGCGCGATATTCATCCAATGGACCGTTTTCCGTTTCCACAGAAGCTACTCGATCTGCAATCTTGGCAAACAATCTGCGTAAAGAGTTGTCTGCGGAAGTCCAGAATCGAAACTCCTTCACGTCCTCCTCCATATAGGCGATATACTCGGTTACATACTGAAAGGCATGCAAAAAAAGACGACTGCTGCGATACTGTTCCAAAAAATAGATGACCTGAATTTGAACGATATGCTTGTCTTCGTACTGATTCTCACCTGTCCCGTAAATGTAGGAAAAAGCACCGATCACTTCATCGTCATCGTTGAAGCAAAGAAATGCTTTCCCCTCCATTAAAACGGGACTCGCCAGAAAACTGAGCGCCACAGGAAAGGAATATGGCATGCGAAGCTGGTCGTAGTTTTCCAATAAAAAGGCCATGTATTTCTCGTAATACATCTCAGCTGAGCAGATCGAGAAGTAATGATCCATCTCTTTCCTTCCCTCCTTGAATGATGAAGCGTGGGTACATATCCTTCACAAAAAAGACGGCCATTAGCCGCCTCTATCTTATCACAATAATTTGAATATCTAGTCTGCCCATGTCATGAAGATCGAGCGGTGCAATCAATGCTGTCCCTGCCATGTCTTTCAAGTCATGCTGGTGTAAAAATAAGGGCGGGGTTATGTCTACGATAACTCCTCGATTGGACAAAAGCGTACTCGCATTCCCGGAAATCATGTTCCCTAACTCGGAAATGGCACTTTTTCCGAGCTCATCCATCTCTTGCACGGGATAGCCACCCATCATGGCCGAGACAATGCGCAAAGCCAATTCCTCTTGCAGACCGAAAAAGACCTCACCTTGTAATTGACCTGTCATTCCGATTCGAATCCATGTATGGCCTTCTACATGGCTCCATTCTCTTTCAGCTAACTCTCCACGCGAAATGTCGACATTGCATACTTGTTGAATCACGGATGAAGCTGATTCAAGAAATGGATCAAGGTACTGGACTATCATCTGCATTCTCTTCCTTTCCCGGGCAATTCACTCTCAGAGGTTGAACTCGTATAGGACTATCATAATGTCGATTTTTGGCAGATGCAATAGGATTACGAAAACTTCCTAGGTACAAGGTCACGAAAACAAGGTTTACCAGGAAAATATTCCTCTACTTTTGTCTCATGACCAATGGTATAGATGGCCGTGCACGTTCGCAAGTCTACTATTTCTACACCGATCTCATGCTTACTCAATTGCCACATCGGAAGCACGACTCGATCAAAGGCAAAAACAGTGTCTCCAAATGCCAAACATTCCTGTATACAGCGGACTTCATCGTAATCCTCGTCGGCCTCAAGCAAATGAACGGGTTCCAAACCGAATTGTTCGATCAGATGAATGCGATCCAACAATTGCTCTGCCCCACGTTTCCTTTTGGCTGTCCTTCTTGGTGAGAGCACTGGGTACTCTCTCATAACATATTCCCACATGATCCCATGGTAAAACATCGAATAGTATCCTCCCACAAAAAATTTGGCCCGGCAATAGCCGTTTATCTGCTACTGACGGGCCCGCTACCCTATTTCTTCTTTCCGACGACGTTCATCTCCGCTCGGGCTTCCCTCCCCAGCGCATCGGTGGCAACAACCGTCACTTTTTGCTTGCCTTCCTCTACCTCATGAAGCACCAAGCGAAATAGCCCTTGATCATTCGCCTTGGTCTGAAAGCTTTTTGATCCATAGTTGATTTGGAGGTTAACAGCACCAGCACCTGTCACTTTCCCTTCGATGGGCAGCGCTTCACCTTCCTGCCCTTCTAGCTGTTTGTTCGGTAGCTGGATCGTCGGTGCTGGCACTGTTCGCGCTTTGTAGGATATACGCTGCTCGCCATTGCTTATGACGACCGCCCCTGAATTGGCATCGACATATGCATACACAAGCAACATACTTTGATTGCCTGCACCGTCTTTCCCTTCGAGCAAAATGCGATTTTCTCCCTGCTTCATGTTCAAAATTTGCGTTACGTATTTTTGTGCAGGGATTTCCAATTGCTCTTCTTCAAAGTAGGACACGATTTGCCCATTGATGCTTACCTGACCTTTGTATGTTTGATCTCTGTATAGGAAACGGACCGGAACCAGCATGTTCTTGGTTGCTGGATCGAACTGTACGTCTTCGCTACCATCGTTTAGTAATTGCAATATCGGGGGACTCGTATCAACGATGACCCGCTGCGTGAATTGGCGCTTGTTTCCATACATATCCATTGCACTGTACATCACATAGTTGAGACCTTCTGTTAATCGCAGGATGGTTTCAAAGGAGCCATCCGTCGCCAGCTTTACAGGCGTTTTGTTAATCGACAAGCGCACCCTGTCCATCATATCCTCGCCTGTCACTTTGCCCCTGAAGGCCACGTCTGGCTGCTTGGATATTTTCAAATACGGAAACAAATCATCCGGGAACTCCACAAATGGCGGGGTGCTGTCGCTTTTCCCGTTTATATGTGCCACACTGATATTCCCCGCGTAATCATGCGCTACCACACTCATTTTTTTATCCGGCTGATTAATGAGTGTGCTGGACACTTTTGGAGAATAGGGGCCTCCTACCCTTTTTCCGTTTACATAAAGGAAATAGGCCTGGATATCTTTATCACGGCTACTCCATTGAACCCGGTTACCTGACACAGAAGCTGTAATCACAGGAGCTTTTGTATCCACGCGGATGGGGAGTGTCATCGATTGCCAATTTGCATTGCGGTCATCTATTTTGGCCTTAATGGAGAAGTGGTACTGTCCATCAGGTGCCTGTATGTAGGCGCCTTTTTGCGGTGAAAAGATCTTTCCGTCCCAGCTCCACGCTTCCCTTTCCGTATAATAATATGGCGTCCCCAGCTTGGATTGGTCGTACTTGCTCACCTTTTCATCGCGCACAAGAGTGCGAATCGGCTTGCCTGACTGATCGGTTACTTCGACGATAATATGACGGGCATTGCGCAAAAATGTAATCGAAGGAGCAGCGACATCGTAATGCCCATCCCCGTTTGGCGAAAAGGCGATATGATTGGGGTCGATTTTCGCGCCGCCATCGGCTTTGACACCTGTCACTCCTAGATAATCGCGATAGCGCCACTTGTCATTGCGTTTATCGTGATACCAGCTCGTCTTGACACCTGTTCGTTTTTCCTGACTTTCTGCCTCCCATACGGGCTGATCCATAATCCTTGGCTCATCCCAATCGCCGTAAAAGCCATAAAACGGCGTGCGCAACGTAGGCAGCTCCTTATCATCTGGTTGAAAGGAAATAAATCCTTCTGCAAATTGATTGCGTGCGGAGCCTGGCGGAATCGTAAGCGTTACCTTCACTTCCTCTAGCTTCCCTGGCGCAACGGTAATCTTCGGGGCGGAAAATTGCAGTTCTGCCCCCTCGAAAAGAGTATCCGTTAGCATGTTGAGCCCATTCTTGCGCAAGTCAGTCAAGACACCAAACTCATTTTGTAGCTGATACGTAATCGGCTTTTTGCCAAACTTGTTATTAATAAACAGAGAAAAGGTCGTTGAATTCCCGATCTCGCCTAACGAGACGCCTGCTTTTCCTTTTGCAGTCACAACGATGGCTGGAGTCTTGATCGCTTTTGCGGTTTGCATCAACCCTGCCCCTTGAACCCGTGGACTGTAAGGTACTTTTTTTGCTTTCTCTTTATCCGCTGCTGGTACACTGATTTGCGGATCGATTATCGGTTCTGCTGTATTCATAGCCGCAGCCTTTAACGTATCGACAAGCGATCTGCCTTGCAGGTTCCGCCCTTGCTTGAGATAGCCTTGCTTCAGCAACGCCATCCCGCCTGCCACATGTGGCGTTGCCATTGAGGTGCCACTTTTCACGGCATATTCAGACTCTCGCGTGAGTGACAAGATGCCCCCGCCTGGAGCTGCAATCTCCGGCTTGAACTGCAAATCGGGCGTTGGTCCCCATGATGAAAAAGCTGAGATTGTTCCTCCGTCGGGATATGGCATTGGGTTTTGTCCATATTCACCGTTAAAGGAGACCGTCACTTTCTTACCTTTTTTAATCGCTTGTGCCATTTGCTCGCCCATGTGCTTCAAAATAGAAACAGCCGGGATTTGTTTGGCATGCTCCGCACTGATAATCAGTGGTCCCATTTCATTGTTGTAGATGACGGCACCAACAGCCCCTGCTTCTTTGGCGAGACGTAGCTTTTCGTCGAATGAAATGTCGCCTCGCTCGAGCAATACGACTTTATCTTTTACGGAAACATTGTAGTCTTCCTTCTTCCCTTTCCCCATATAGACGAGCGGATACGGCTTCATCAGCGTCATGACTGGGTTTATTGCACCCCCGCCTTCCACATAGCCCGATAAATACACCACTTTCTCCATACCGGGTATCCCTTGCACCGTGAAGCTATAGCCAGCCAGTGCTGTTGCGTTAATAGAAGCAACTGAAAACGCATCAGGACTCAAACCTGGAGAACCGATCATGGCGATATCCGGATTCTGTGCTCGTACCTTATCACTGCCGAAATACGCATCATTGCCGGCGGCTGCCACTACTACGATCCCATTATCGACTGCTCGCTTCACTGCCATTTGCTCCACATTTGTTTCATCCACATAACCCGCTGAGGAACCGAGACTCAAGTTGATGACATCTGCTTTTTTCGTAATGGAATCATTAATCGCAAATAAAATCGATTCACCTAACCCAGGAACCTCGCTTTGATAATTGGAAAATACTTTTTGGCTGATGAGCTGGGCTTCAGGTGCAACCCCTTTTACTTTTCCGTTCGCACCAATAATTCCCGCTACATGGATACCATGCTGAGATTCCGATACGTCTTCCGTTGTTTGTGTACGGTCAGCCCAGTTAAAGCCAGGAATCACCTTCTGGGAAGAGCCTGACTTTTGCATGGCTGAACGCTTATCATGCGGGGCAGGTAAATCGGGGTGGCGCGGATTGATTCCCGTATCGATCACCGAAACGAGCATCCCTTCCCCTTTTACCCCCGCTTCCTCCCAAGCCTTAGTCGCCTCAATCATTTCCAGCGAATCGACTGGCGCAGATTTTAATTGCTCACCTCGCAGTAGCAGTTCTTGTCGTTGCCATTCATCTGCCGTCGTTTTATATTCCTTGTCCGCCTTGCCTGTATGTAATGGCTCGTGCATTTCCGCGAGATCCTGCAAAATCTGCGTACGAATGGTCGCCGTTCCTTCAAACGCTGTTGTGCTGACAGTCGTTGCGGGAAGCAAAGCCAATATCAATCCAATGCTGCATACCTTTTTCTTCATCGTTTGCCCCCTTGCTGGAAGTCATTCCATTATGTTTTCAGTTTTCACTAGGAATGGCTTGGGTATTCCCTTCTTTTCGCGAAGGTTGACAAACGCAGTAATTTCCGCCAATATTTAATTGCGTTAAATATTGTATATCAAATATTCCCTTTTACGAAGAAATAGATCAAATAAGGAGATGATACGAGCATGCCCTCCCCCTCTACAGATACGCTTGAGCGCTTGCAGGAGGCGTTTCGTACCATAATGCGCACGATGGGAACACAATTAGCCGAACCTGTCTCTGGTTTAACCGGCCCCCAATTCTATATTCTTCATCAGTTGGAACAGAAGGAAAAATGCACGGTTGGAGAGTTGGCTGAATCAATGGGGGTCAAACCAAGCGCAATCACAGCAATGGTCGACCGTTTGGATAAACACGGCTTCGTCGCCCGTGATCGTGATGAGGAAGATCGCCGAGTTGTTTACATTAGCTTGCGTGGTTCTGGCAAAAAAATTCTGCAAGTAGCCAAGCAGAATCGGAGAGAAAAGCTAAATAAAATGTTTTCTCACCTTAGTGAGGATGAACTCCAGCACTTCGTCAGCATCTTTGAAAAGCTGGCGATGGCGGCGGTTATCGAGGCGGATTGAATAAACTCCTTGTACGTTGCTGTTTGTGGTGGGGAGGAAACAGGAGAAAACGCTCAGATTCTTGTCCCACCCGCTGGCGGATTCACTGCCCGACTCCATGTAAAAAGCGAAACCGCGTCCAAAGTGGTCCTTTCAGGATGCTTCTCAGAGGTGGACGCTTAAGAGCGTGTTTCGCTTTTTACATTGCGTCTCGGTCGGTGTACCAAAGATCTTCGCTTTTTTCTCCTGTTTCCTCTACGAACTTTCCGTGTTAAACGGGTTTTAAAATCCTTTAAAGAGTGAAGAACCTAATCAGTTACGACAGAGAAGAATATTTCCAGGCGTAGCGACTTGTGGAGTCCTACCGAGCGGAGAAGGGATTCGCAGGCAAAAGAAACGCAACCGTGCCCACGCGACGTAGCGGCTACCACTTTTGCGTTTCCCCGCGAATCTCTTCGGAGCGGACAGTCTCATCCCCCAGAGGGACGGAGCCTGGAGCCTAGCCTGGAAATATTCTTCTCTCCACTACAGCCACATGTACTTTCCTAAACTGAAAAAAGGCGTGCATTCCGGATCACCGGTGCACGCCTTTTCTATTGCAAACAATTAGGAGAAGAAGAACTTCTTCACTGCATGTTTGGTTGTTTCTTTGTTCATGTGAGCGATCGAGGTTGTCAGCGGAATGCCTTTTGGACATGCTTGTACGCAGTTTTGCGAGTTACCGCAATCACCGATACCGCCATCTTCCATCAACGCTTCCAGACGCTCATGCTTGTTCATCATACCTGTTGGGTGCTGGTTGAACAGACGAACCTGCGAAATTGCGAACGGACCGATGAAGTCAGACTTCGCATTCACGTTCGGGCAAGCTTCCAAGCAAACACCGCACGTCATGCACTTCGAAAGCTCGTACGCCCATTGACGCTCCACTTCCGGCATGCGAGGACCTGGTCCCAGATCATGCGTACCATCGATTGGAACCCACGCTTTTACGCGCTTCAGCGCATCGAACATGCGGCTGCGGTCAATCGACAAGTCACGCTGTACAGGGAAGGTGCTCATTGGCTCAAGACGAATCGGCTGTTCCAGTTTATCTACCAGTGCCGAGCACGCTTGACGCGGTCTTCCGTTAATAACCATCGAGCACGCACCGCATACTTCTTCCAAGCAGTTCGATTCCCAGTTTACTGGAGACGTTTTTTGACCTTGTGCGTTGAGTGGATTACGTTGGATCTCCATCAAAGCACTGATCACGTTCATACCAGGACGGTAAGGGATTTTGAACTCTTCCTTGTACGGAGTGCTGTCAGGGCTATCTTGACGAGTGATAATCAAATGAATCAATTTTTCTGCCATGATCAGTTTCCTCCTCTCTTATTTCTTGTCAGACGTATAGTCACGTTTACGTGGTGCGATCAGGGATACGTCGATGTCTTCATAGTAGATTTCAGGCGCAGTCGTTTCAGCATTAAACTTCGCCATTGTCGTCTTCATGAAGTTTTCGTCATCACGCTCTGGGAAGTCAGGCTTGTAGTGAGCACCGCGGCTCTCGTCGCGCTTGAGCGCACCGATTGTGATCGCGCGGGACAGTGCGAGCATGTTCCACAGATGACGGGTAAACGCCGCACCAGAGTTGCTCCATTTATTTGTATCGTTGATGTTGATTTTCTTGTAGCGTTCCATCAGTTCAACGATCTTATCATCCGTTTTTTGCAGACGGTCGTTGTAACGTACTACCGTTACGTTGTCAGTCATCCACTCACCCAGTTCCTTGTGGATCAGGTAAGCATTTTCTGTTCCGTCCATTTTCAGGATGCTGTCGTATTTCGCTTGCTCTTTGCTTGTGAAACCGTCGAAGAGCGTAGAAGACAGGTCATCAGAGGATTTGTTCAAACCTTTGATGTACTCGATCGCTTTTGGACCTGCTACCATACCACCATAGATCGCGGACAAGAGGGAGTTTGCACCCAAACGGTTTGCACCGTGCTGAGAGTAATCGCACTCACCTGCTGCAAACAAACCAGGGATATTGGTCATTTGGTTGTAGTCTACCCACATACCGCCCATGGAGTAGTGAACCGCAGGGAAAATCTTCATTGGAACTTTACGTGGGTCATCCCCAACGAATTTTTCGTAAATCTCGATAATACCGCCCAATTTTACATCCAGTTCTTTTGGATCTTTGTGGGACAGGTCGAGGTATACCATGTTTTCGCCGTTGATACCCAGCTTCATATCTACGCAAACAGAGAAGATTTCGCGAGTCGCGATGTCACGCGGAACCAGGTTTCCGTAAGCAGGGTATTTATCTTCCAGGAAGTACCAAGGCTTACCGTCTCTGTACGTCCATACACGACCACCCTCACCACGAGCAGACTCGGACATCAAACGCAGCTTGTCGTCGCCCGGGATTGCCGTTGGGTGAATTTGGATCATCTCACCATTGGAGTAGATAACCCCTTGTTGATACGCCGCAGATGCTGCTGTACCAGTATTGATAATCGAGTTCGTCGATTTACCGAAGATGATACCAGGTCCGCCTGTTGCCAAAATAACGGCATCCGCACGGAAGGATTGAATTTCACCGGAACGCATGTTCTGTGCAGTAATCCCGCGACAGGTTCCTGTATCGTCCAAAACGGCTCCGAGGAAATCCCAATATTCGTACTTGGTTACCAGACCTTCAGCTTCATAACGGCGTACTTGTTCGTCCAATGCGTACAAAAGCTGTTGTCCAGTTGTCGCACCCGCAAAAGCGGTACGGTGATGCTTGGTTCCCCCGAAACGACGGAAGTCCAACAGACCTTCTGGCGTACGGTTAAACATAACGCCCATACGGTCCAACATATAGATGATGCCAGGTGCTGCATCGCACATTGCTTTAACTGGCGGTTGGTTTGCCAAGAAGTCTCCGCCATATACTGTATCGTCGAAGTGCTCCCATGTGGAGTCGCCTTCCCCTTTGGTATTTACCGCTCCGTTAATACCGCCCTGCGCACAGACAGAGTGGGAACGTTTTACCGGAACCAGGGAGAACAGCTGAACAGGAACGCCTTTTTCTGCTGCTTTGATGGTAGCCATCAAGCCGGCCAAACCTCCACCGACAATGATCAGTTTACCTTTTGCCATGTGTTTTGTCCCCCTATCCCTACAAAATGAAAGCCGACATCGCACGCAAGCCGATGAAGGTTACAATTACGAATACGCCCAAAGTCAGGAATGTTGCAATGCGCTGGGAACGCGGCCCAACTGTAATTCCCCAGTGAACCAGGAACGACCACAGTCCGTTGGAGAAGTGGAAAGTCGTGCTAATAATCCCGATAGTGTAGAATACGATCATTGCAGGACTGCTCAAAATGTTTGCCATCATGTCAAAATCCACGTGTGCACCCATTGCTTTTTGGATACGGGTTTCCCAAACATGCCAAACGATAAAAATGAGGGTAATGACTCCTGTAACACGTTGCCACAAGAACATTTGGTTTCGGAAGTAGCCGAAGTTCCCTACGTTTTGCTTTGCTTGGAACGCAATGTAGATACCGTAAACAGCGTGAAACAGGATCGGGAGGTAGATAAAAACAAATTCAAGCACCAATACGAATGGAACATTTTCAATCAAACCAACTGTTTGATTAAAAGCTTCGGCTCCACGGGTCGCTTGGTAGTTGGCTGTCAAGTGAAACAGCAGGAAGAGCCCGATCGGAAACAAACCAAGAAGTGAGTGGAGCTTGTGACTGAGAAAGCTATGGCCTTTCGCCATACAATGGTCCCCCTTTCAATGTATGTAACTCTCAATTTTGTGAAAAACGTCAAGCATTACCGCAAGCGGTCCAAAACGGCTTCGACCGTTTTGATAGACCTTTCCCCAATATCCTAACCCATTGCCTCACCCATTAGACATAGCAAAACCACCACGATCATTTTATGAACGGGATCTTGACGCTGTTCACAAAATGACTGCGTTCACTAGATCAAATGAATTTGTCGGAATGTGTCAAAATACGAGAAAAAGTTGGGCAAAACTATGACCAAATCCAATTGTACTCTTGTCGACACAGAGCGTCAAGATAATCAATGTACTAAATACATTGATAGAATAACTTTGTTTAGTCCAGCTATTTTTTCTATTCCGATGTCATGAATGCGTGTCCCTCCTCATAATCTAGTAAAGACAGGAGGGAAGCACATATGAAAGAGAAGGATCAGCTTGCAGCACTATTGCCGCCAGAGACCATTCCCTATGCAGAGAGAATGAATATGCCCTATCTTGGCTATCATCTTCTACGCGAAACGCTTACTAGCACCCTGCTAGGCGATAGTGAAAACCATATCCTCTATTGGATAGGAAAAAATATGGGCCGCCAAATCCCCATTCAATCTGCAACAGGCCCGATTATGCCTTTTATTCGGCTTGGATTAGGCCAGCTAGACGTCCTGGAGGAGAACGGGCAAACGATCGTCTATTCACTCAATCATTCCATTTTTAGCTATCAGTCTATAGAAAGACTAGGATGCAGTCTTTCCTTTGAAGCCGGGATCATCGCAGGTATGATTGAGCAGTGGAAAGAAAAAGAAGCGTTCAGCAAAATCGAAATGGAAAGCCCTTCTGACATCCGCATCTCTGTACAAGTGGCGTCATGAACAAAATGCCCCCTCTACCTATAAGAAGGGAGAGGGAGCATCTATCTTTTTATACTCCGTGCACAACCGCGGTTTCCTCAACATCCAGACCATAGGCCGAATGAAGACTGCGAACAGCCAGCTCTGTCAAAGCTGCTGGAATGACGCAAGAAACCTTGATATCAGAAGTTGATACCATTTTAATAGAAATTTCTTTTTCTGCCAGAACGCGGAACATTTCGGCAGCTACCCCTGGATTGTTGATCATTCCAGAGCCAACA
Source organism: Brevibacillus sp. HB1.3 (assembly GCF_013186635.1). NCBI lineage: Bacteria > Bacillati > Bacillota > Bacilli > Caryophanales > Paenibacillaceae > Brevibacillus > Brevibacillus sp. HB1.3. Next base: position 125,719 of record NZ_JABMIT010000004.1, read on the forward strand.
ATGGATACTTTGGTCAAGCTTTCCTCGAAATCGACTTTTTCAAAGCCAAGCTCATTTTTGTTTCTGTCCAGTGTATCCAGTGCTTTTTTTAGGTCATCTGCTGCAACTGTGAAAGAAATATTTGTAACAGTAGCATCATAAGAGCTTTGGATAATAATATCGACGTTCACCTGATTGTCCGCCAGCGTATTGAACAGACGGGAGAGTGTCCCGACCTTGGCAGGCATGCCGACAACCGTGATTTTGGCTACATCTTCATCGTGTGCAACTCCACTTACTACTCTTCCTGTTTCCATGTTGGCAACCTCCTCAACGTACGTACCATCTTCGGCAGTAAAGCTAGAGCGGACGACCAGCCTTACCTTGTATTTTTTCGCAGCCTCAACTGACCTCGGATGAAGAACCCCTGCACCGAGGTTCGCCAGCTCCAGCATCTCATCATACGAGATCGTATCCAGCTTGCTCGCAGCTGGAACCATTCGCGGATCAGCTGTATACACCCCGGACACGTCCGTAAAGATTTCGCATTTCTCAGCGTTCAAGCTCGCTGCGAGTGTAACCGCAGATGTATCCGATCCACCGCGGCCGAGCGTCGTAATTTCCCCTTCGTCACTGATCCCTTGGAATCCTGCCACGATTACCACACGACCACGACCGAGCTCAGATTGAATCCGCTCTGGATCAATCTGCTTGATCCGTGCTCTTCCGTGAATCGCCTCTGTGGTGATTCCAGCTTGCCAGCCCGTAAGAGAAATGGCATCGTAGCCCTTTGTATGCAAGGCCATCGACAAAAGCGCGATCGATACCTGCTCCCCCGTGGTCAGCAGCATATCCATTTCACGCTCGGATGGGTATGCGCTAATCTGCTTGGCCATGTCTACCAACACGTCAGTAGATTTCCCCATTGCAGAAACAACAACTACCACATCATGCCCTTCCTCTTTATAGCTGATAATTCGATCCGCAACTCGTAAAATTCGCTCAATGGTACCTACGGAAGTGCCTCCGTATTTCTGCACGATCAACCCCATGCGGCTTCTCTCCCTTTTTCTCATATCCAATATTGGTATTTATCTCATATCGTATGGTTTTTCACTATTCTCTCTATAAGGAAAAGTCTTGCATTTTTATTTTACAAAAAAGGCACCGACAAGGAATAAGACCTGCCGCTGCCTACTATTTCGACATACCGGTTCCTCCCTCCCAATACACGCGGACAACGAAGATTGACAGTTATCACCATCAAAACTCACATTGACACACCGTGAGATAGCTCTCCATCTGACAATTGGTCATTGTGCAGATGACAGTCCTGCATTTGTTCAACGCAGACCCAGCATGGAGAAAAGCGGGTTTCCCCCCACACTTCGGCGAATTCCCCTTTCCCGTCCCCTTCACAGATACCCGATCTCAGGGTGGTACTCTTGGTTTTCGCGCCTCTACCTCACTCCATAATGGAAGTGAGGCTAACTATTCTGTTTGAATCGGATTATAACATGAGTCTAAAAATGGATCAATTCCTTTTTAGAGGTTGTTCAAAAAGTCACACTGGCTATGTGTCCAGCTTGCGCAGATGCCCGATGATTTCTTTTGCCAGCTTGTCGCCGATCCCCAATTGGCGGAAGTCTTCAACGGTGGCCTCGCGCATTTTTTTCAACGAGCCAAAATGGGAGAACAACAGCTTGCGTCGCTTTTCACCAATACCCGGGATCTCATCCAACTGCGAGGAAAGCATTGTTTTTGTCCGAGATTGTCTGTGGAACGTAATAACAAAACGGTGGACTTCATCCTGGATGCGCTGCAACAAATAAAACTCATAGCTGTCCCGTCTAAGATTGATAGGCTCTGGCGGATCTCCGTACATGAGCTGAGCAGTGCGGTGCTTCTCATCCTTCGCCAGACCACAAACGGGAATATAGAGACCCAGCTCATTTTCCAGCACGTCCATAGCCGCACTGATTTGGCCTTTACCACCATCGATCACAATCAGGTCGGGCATTGGCTGGTTTTCTTTCAGCAGACGAGAGTAACGACGGCGAACGACTTCGCGCATGGAGCCGTAATCATCTGGTCCCTCTACGGTTTTGATCTTGAATTTGCGGTATTCCTTTTTGTCAGGGCGACCGTCTGTAAACACAATCATCGCAGACACTGGCTCTGTTCCCTGAATGTTGGAGTTGTCAAACGCTTCAATTCGATGAGGAACCGGAATCCCTAAAATGTGACCGAGATTGTGTACTGCTTGGACCGTACGAGCATCGTCCTTGGACATCAGCGCGAACTTCTCCTGCAAAGCAATACGGGCGTTCTCGGTAGCCATCTTCACGAGCTCATGCTTTTTGCCTCTTTTCGGAGCATGGACTTTGATGCCAAGCCACTCAGCCAAAAGCTCTGGTTCACTCTCTTGCGGGAGCAGTATTTCTTTTGGCAGCGCATTTTGCTTGTCGTAGTAGAACTGGCTCACATAAGACATGAAGTCCTCGGTTTCGCTTCCATAGTATGGAAAGGAAGTCGTCTGACGCTCGATCATCTTCCCTTTTCGCATATAAAACACCTGGATGCACATCCAGCCTTTTTCCACGGCAAACCCGATAATGTCACGGTCTAGCGTATCGGTGAACGTGATCTTCTGCTTCTCCATTACGGCTTCGATGCTCTTGATCTGATCGCGATATTCCTTGGCTCGTTCGAACTCCATGTTTTCTGCGGCTTGTAGCATTTTTTCCGTGAGGGTTTGCTTCATCTCCTCATGGCCACCATCGAGGAACCGGCTGATTTCATCCACCAAGCGCTGGTTTTCCTCTGCCGATATCTCGTACACACAAGGCGCAAGACATTGTCCCAAATGGTAGTATAGACAAACCTGCTTGGGCATATTGCGGCATTTTCGCAACGGATAGAGGCGATCCAGCAGCTTCTTCACCTCGGAGGCATCTCCGGCATTCGGATAGGGCCCAAAATACTTAGCTTTATCTTTTAATACCTTACGGGTAATCTCCAGGCGTGGCTGCGCCTCATTCGTAATCTTGATGTACGGATACGTCTTGTCATCGCGGAGCATGACATTGTATCGCGGGTCGTGCTCCTTGATCAGGTTGCACTCGAGGATAAGCGCCTCAATCGCTGAGGATACCACAATGTACTCAAAGTCCACGATCTCACTGACCAACAGCTGCGTCTTCCCGTTATGACTGCCTGTAAAATACGAGCGGACGCGGTTTTTCAGCACCTTGGCTTTTCCGACGTAAATGATTTCCCCGCTCGCATTTTTCATCAGGTAGCAGCCTGGTTTATCTGGCAGGACGGCCAGTTTATCTTTTAAGGAGCTGTTCATGGCTGCTGCCTCCTCTTTGCTCTATATCTGAATGGCATCTATTTGTTCTTGTGCATTGGCTTTTCCAATACATACAGTTCATCTTCCAAGGAACTCATCCGTTCCATCAGCAGCTTGCGGCTGTCTTGCACCCCTTGATTGTAATAGATGGGGCCGAGCTCTTTTGAAAAGAAGGCAATCAACTCTTCCGTCTCCAAATTGCCGAGTGTCTCCGACCGTTCTTCTTTAAAATAGCGTTGTACTTGATGAACAAGATATTCCATTTGCTCTCTCGTCAATTTGGTTGGCATCGTATCCGGCTTCCTTCCCATTTCGCATCATAAGAGAATATACGTTCTACCCTTCATAGTACCATGGAATCCATACGAAAAAAACTGCCGCCTCATTCCATGGCGACAGTTTTTATAGGCAGACCTAATGCTTGCGACCGCCCAAATATGCTTCTTTTACACGCTCGTCGTTTAACAGCGCTACTCCTGTGCCGTCCAATACGATTTGCCCAGCTTCCAGCACATACCCGTAATCAGCGATTTTGAGGGCCTGCTTGACATTTTGCTCCACGATCAGGACGGTCGTACCTTCTGCATTGATTTCTTTGATCACCTTGAAAATGTCTGCCACCACAATGGGAGCCAAGCCCATCGACGGCTCGTCCAAAAGCAACAGCTTCGGTCGGGACATCAACGCGCGGGCAATGGCTAGCATTTGCTGCTGACCGCCAGACATCGTCCCTCCCAATTGAGAAAGACGCTCCTTGAGGATAGGGAACCAGGCCATCATCTTCTCCATGTCGTCCTTGATGCCTTGTGCATCGTTGCGCTGGAATGCGCCCATCTCCAGGTTTTCCAGTACGGTCATCTTCCCAAGAATTGCACGCCCTTCTGGAACCAAAGCCAGCCCGGCTTTCACGATCTGATGAGGTCTCGAACCCTCTATGCTTTGACCACAAAACGTAATCGTCCCTGCTTCGGGCTTCAGTTGACCTGCGATCGTACGCATCGTTGTGGTTTTGCCCGCTCCATTCGCCCCGATTAGTGAGACGATTTTTCCCTCTGGAACTTCCAGCGTTATCCCGCGAATCGCCTTGATTTGACCGTAGGAGGTCGTCAAGTTTTGTATGTTCAGCATCTTATTCGTCCTCCTTGCCGAGGTAGGCTTCTATCACATCTGGATTGTTTTGTACCTCTGCCGGTGTGCCGTCAGCAATTTTGACCCCAAAGTTGATACATACGACCTTTTCACATAGATTCATGACCAATCCCATATCGTGTTCGACCAACAGGACAGTCGTTCCGTCATCGCGAATTTTTTTGACCAGCTCCATGAGTGCTTTCGTCTCGGTCTCGATCATCCCGGCAGCTGGTTCGTCCAATAGCAAGAGTTTTGGTTCCGTAGCTAGTGCCCGTGCAATCTCCAGACGCCGCTGTTGACCGTACGCCAATGTATCCGAGCGGACGTCAGCAATGTCAGACAAGCCTACGAATTCGAGGAGCTCCTCTGCTTTTTTGGTCACCGCCTTTTCTTCCGCACGTTGTCCCGATGTTTTCAAAAGGGAAGCCCAGAAGCCGGCCTTCATGCGCGAATGACATCCTACCTTCACGTTGTCCAACGCACTCATGTGACCGAATAAGCGAATATTTTGGAACGTCCTTGCAATCCCCATTTCGGTAATTTTGTTAGGCGCCATTCCATTCAGCTTCTGTCCGGCAAAAGTAAAAGTTCCCGTCGTTGGTTCGAATATGCCCGTTGCCATATTGAAAATGGTCGTTTTCCCCGCACCATTTGGACCAATCAAACCGACAATCTCACCCTCTCCGACAGTAAAAGAAACGTCACGAAGAGCGGTGATGCCGCCAAAGCTTTTTCCTACGTTTGCAAGTTCCAGCAACATCTTATACTCCCCCCTTCGCTTCCTTGTCCGATGACTTGCCCCTACGACGCTTGAACAGCTTTTGGAACGTGTCGGCACCAATCAAGCCATGCGGGCGGAACGCCATTACACCGACCATGATCAAACCGTACATGAGCATTTTGTACTCGGCCAAACCACGCAGCACCTCCGGCAGTGCTGTCAAAACAAAGGCACCGAATAGCGGCCCCCAAACCACTTCACTGCCGCCAATAACGGCATAGGACAAAATTTCGACTACTTTATGATAGTTAAAATCATCAGGCGTAATCGTCGTCGTAATGTGGGCGAACAATCCTCCACATACACCAGCCAAAATGGAACCGATCACAAATGCAAGCATTTTATAATAGTTGACTTGCAATCCCATTGCTCGTGCTGCCGTTTCATCCGCTTTGATCGCTTCAAAAGCTCGCCCCAGACGCGAACGGTTCAGACGCAGCGTCAGAAAAAGAACGAAGGCAAACAGGAGCAGCATAAACACAAAGGTCGATAATGACTTCATTTGCATGACCGAAATGCCAAAGGTTTGTGCTTTTACCCCCAGTGCTTTTTCAAAATCGTACAAGTAATTGCCAATCGATTGAAGTCCGGTCAACCCGAGAGCGCCATTTGTCATCTCCATATTGAGGAAAATAACGCGAATCACTTCACCAAAGCCAAGCGTAGCAATTGCCAGGTACAGGCCGTGGAGCTTCAATGTCGGAGCACCGATCAACAGTGCAATCAGCCCTGCCACCAGTCCTCCGATGATGATGGCGATAAACAGCGGCATGTCCGCTTGCTTCGTCAAAATACTCGCCGTAAAAGCACCAATGCTCATAAAACCCGCATGTCCCAAGGAAAGCTGTCCCGTCGAGAGCGTAATGTAAATACTGATCGCCAAAATGCTGTTTAACAAGATAAAAGTCAGTACCTGTAAGTTATATGGATTGAGAATGTCCAATGTCTGCACCTCCCTTACGCTTTGCGTCCAAATAGTCCTTCCGGCTTCAAGAGCAAAATGAGAATGATCAAGCCAAAAGCAACCGCATCCCGATACGACGAGTCTCCGTACGCGACCGTAAATACCTCGATAATCCCGAGCAATACGCCACACACCATGGCTCCAGGAATACTCCCCACACCGCCTAAAATCAAGACCGCCAAACCTTTGAAGCCAAGCGTCATTCCCATCGTCGGAATAAGAGCAGAGTACGCCATCCCGATCAATATGCCGGCGACGCCTCCCAGCGCCGAAGCAAGCATGACGGTCACGACGATGACCATATTCGTGTTAATCCCCAAAATATTTGCTGTATCCGTATTTTCAGCCGTCGCGCGAATGGCTTTTCCCATTTTCGTTTTTTGAATCCAGAAATGCAGAACGAACATCAGCAACACAGAAATCCCCAAAATAACGAGATCGACGCTTCGAATTTGAATGAGCCCCAAGTCAAAGGTGGTGTCCCCAAAAGATTGCGGGAACGCACGGGAGTCAGCACCGAAAAACTTGTGCATGGCCTCCTCCATTAAAATGGCAAATCCAATCGTACTGATCAAGGATGCCAGATGGGGTACATTTTTTTTACGAAGGGGGCGAAGCGCTATATACTCCAGCATGAGACCCAAAATGGCAGATATGCCGATTGCTACGATCAGCGCTACCCCTAAAGGCATATTCAGGCTGGTCATCAATACCAAGCCAACTAGTGATCCAAAAATAAAAATTTGGCCGTGTGCCATATTAATGATTCCCAAGACACCAAAAATGAGCGTATAGCCCAATGCAATCAATGAATAAGTGCTACCAACTGTCAAACCGTTGACTAATTGCTGCCAAAACAAATGCCTCACCTCACTGTTAAGTGGTTACCATCTAACGATGCTTGAGTTATTCTCGCTGGATCAGCAAGCGAAAATATCATCTGATACTTTCTGATCCAGCGAGATAACCGATAGAAAAAGAAGCCCGGAGCGACCCCGGGCACGACCCTATTCAAACGGGACAAATTTGCCTTCTTTTGCGACAACGACCACCGCATCACCAATCGGATTGCGCTTCTCGTCAAAAGACAGTTTGCCGGATACACCTGTGAAGTCTTTCAGCTGAGCCAATTTTCCGCGCAGCTCTTCGCGATCTGCTTTTCCTGCGGCAAGCAGTGACTGCGACATGATGTACAATGAGTCGTATGCTTGGGCAGCGAACTGGTCAGGCTTTTTGTTGTATTTGGCTTCGAATGCTTTTACGAAGGCTTGTACTTTATCATCCTTCTTTTCAGGGCTGAATGGAGTGGCAACGATCAAGCCCTCTGCTGCTGGACCCGCAATTTCAAAAACTTTCGGATTATTGAAACCATTCCCGCCAAGAATGGTCCCTGTAAAGCCCAACTCACGTGCTTTTTTCACAACCATGGAGCCTTCTTTGTACAAAGCGGACACAAGCAAAGCATCAGGGTTTGCTTGCTTCAGCTTGGTCAACTGCGCCGAGAAGTCCACATCGCCATTTGCGAAAGTCGCTTCACCCGTAATCTCCAAGCCCAGCTTTTCAGCGGTTGCTTTCATCACCTTGTAACCATTCACGGAGAAGTCATCGTTGGATGCATGGATGAGTGCTACTTTTTTCAAGCCATTTTTCTCCACGGCTGCTTTCATAGCTGTCGGGATTGCAATGGACTCAGGCAAAGAATTTCGGAACACGTACTCCCCGATATCATTGATTCCTTCTGAAGTGTTGGAGATACCGAAAATCGGAGTTTCCGCCTCGTTTGCAACTGGTCCCGCTGCAAACATTTCACCGGAAAGTGTCGGTCCGATGATCGCCACAACATTATCCTGATTAATCAGTTTATTTACCGCATTAATCGCGCCTTCTTTTTCTCCGGCGGAGTCTTCAAACTTCAGTTCGATCTTGAGCTTTCCTTTGTTGGCTTCATTTAGCTCCCCCAACGCCAGCTCCAATCCTGCTTTTTGTGCTTCTCCATAGGCTGCACCAGATCCTGAAAGGAAACCAACTACACCGATTTTTGCTTGAATCTCTTGTCCGTCGGCACTAGCTGCTTGTCCTGAGCCACCTTCTCCTGCTGCAGGAGCAGTTGTATTTCCTCCGCTCGAACATCCGACCATCAATACCGCCCCTAGCGAGATCGCCGCCAGCGCGCGCATCAAATGAAATCCCTTCATTAAAAACGCCCCCTTTATTTTCTAAATAAATTGAATATATGAAGTTTAATCAAAGTATTCTAAAAACGCAATTATTTTCGTTCAAGTAAACTTAATTTTTTGACAAACGATCGCTCAGAATTCAGTATTCAAACATAATAAAAAAGCGGCACATAGCTATGCCGCTTCAATCGTTGGATTGCTCTTACAGATGTTTGCCTACAGTTGCCATGAGCGCTTCTTTTGGTTGGAAGCCGATCACTTTGTCAACTGGTTGACCGTCTTTGAATACGATCAGGGTTGGGATGGACATTACGCCATAACGACCAGCAGAATCCGGGTTGTCATCCACGTTTACTTTGACGATTTTGAGCTGGGAGCCCACTTCACCGTCGATTTGCTCCAGTACAGGAGCGATCATTTTGCAAGGGCCGCACCATGGAGCCCAGAAGTCAACCAGGACTGTACCGCCTTGCTCTACTTCCTGGGAAAAGTTTTGGTCGGTAGCATTTACAATTGCCATAGAAGTTACCTCCTTGAATTTCAATTACTAAATAAAGGTTCCTAACGGTTATCAGTATATCATTCAAACAACAAATTGACTACGCCGCTCCACACTTTGCCCTGCACTTCTCGCTATAGTCTGTCCAGTCTGGCCGCACCTTATTGCCCGACTTGTTTGAGCCGGTTGATCTCCCGTTCGTGGTCACTAACTTTTCGATGCATCAGGTCAAGGTCTGTATCGATATGTTTATTTTGGCGTTCTAATCTGTCTAAGCGCGTAGCATCGTCCCGAGAACCGAACATCTCAATGCGAAATGCGTACATCTCTTCTTTAAATTCTCGAAGTTCTTGCTTAATTTCTTTTGTGATTCGATTATTCTCAGCAACCATGTGTATCAGTTGTTGCAAAATCTCTTCATTCAACCCGATCACCTCTCCTTATCGGCTATTATACAAAAAAATGCGCCCCTAAAAGGAGCGCCTTGTTACCGTCTTTCTGTTAAACCAATACTTTTTTAAACTCAGCCGTCAGCAAAGGCAGCACTTCGAACAAATCCCCTACGATACCATAATCAGCCACTTGGAAGATTGGCGCTTCCGGATCTTTGTTGATGGCAACAATGACTTTCGAGCTGGACATACCAGCCAAGTGCTGAATCGCTCCGGAAATTCCGCATGCGATATACAAATCAGGTGTAACAACCTTACCTGTCTGTCCAATCTGCATGGAGTAGTCGCAATAGTCTGCGTCGCAAGCGCCACGAGATGCACCAACAGCTGCACCGAGCACTTCCGCCAGATCGTATAACGGCTGGAAGCCATCTGCACTCTTCACACCACGTCCACCAGAAATCACGACTTTCGCTTCAGAAAGGTCTACTTTGCCGCTTGTTTTTCGTACAACTTCTTTTACGATGGTGCGCAAATCCTTGATTTCCAATTCAACCGGTACCACTACTGCCGTTTTCGAAGGGTCAGCGGCGCCGATGGCAATGTTGTTTGGACGAATCGTAATAAATGTAGTTCCATCAACGAATTTGCGTGTTTGCGTCGCTTTTCCGGCATAGATCGGGCGAATAAATACGGGGCCTGCTTCAACACCGGTTACGTCTGAAACCAGACCAAAACCGAGTCTCGCTGCTACGCGAGGAGCGATGTCACGACCGATCGCGGTGTGACCCAAAACAACTGCATCTGGAGAAGCCAGCTCAATCAACTGCGTAAGTGCCTGCACATACGCATCTGGCGTGTATTGTGCCAACGCTGTATGATCAGCCGTATACACCGTGCTCGCACCATGTTGACCCAATGTCACTGCATGCGTTGCTGCATCTGCTCCGAATACACCTGCTACAATTTCGCCGCCCTCAGCCAATGCTTGTGCTGCAGTCAATGCTTCCAGCGACACGTTGCGAAGTTGTCCGTCACGTACTTCTGCCAATACAAGTACTTTTTTCATGGATATCCTCTCCCTCTCGCTTAGATCACTTTCGCTTCATTGCGCAACAGTTGCACCAATTCCGACGTTTGAGCTGCCAATTCGCCAGAGAGAATGCGGCCCGCCTGCTTTTTCGGAGGCAATGTCTGATCGACGATTTCAGTCTTTGCTTTTACCTCGTCCGCAGTCATTCCCAAATCGTCTGCGCCGAGTCTATCCAAAGGTTTTTTCTTCGCTTTCATGATACCAGGGAGAGAAGGATAGCGCGGCTCGTTGAGTCCTTGCTGAGCCGTAATCAAAACAGGAAGGCTCGTCTCCACGACTTCCAGGTCCCCTTCTACATCGCGCTCTACACGTACGTTCGTCCCGTCCACCTCTAACTTCACAGCAGTCGATACATGGTTAATTCCCAGCTCTTCTGCCAGACGAGGACCGCCTTGGCCAGCCCCGGAGTCTACAGCCATTTGTCCACCAATGATGATATCGAAGCCAACCTTTTTCGCTACTGCAGCCAATACTTTGGCGATTGTGAATTCGTCTCCGAACAGAGACTCGTCATCCACCAGAACAGCCTTGTCTGCGCCCATAGCCAAAGCAGTGCGCAGGGCACTTTCCGCACGATCTGGACCGACGCTGATCACGGTTACTTCGCCGCCGTACTCTTCCTTGAGCTTGATTGCCTCTTCCACCGCGTACTCATCGTAGGGATTGATGATGAATTCAACGCCATCTTCGGAAATTTGTCCGTTTTGGATGACGATTTTTTCTTCTGTGTCAAACGTCTGTTTCAACACAACCACGATATTCATCAGGATGCCTCCTCCTTAGTGGTACCTCATACTTGTGAAGCTATATGCTTAACTACCGATCTGCGAATTGCGGCTTGCGCTTTTCGAGAAATGCAGTCACGCCTTCTTTTACGTCCTCCGTCGCGAAAGCATCGCCAAAGAGCTTTGCTTCCTGCTCCAAGCCTTGTGATAACGAAAGCTCCGTTGTGTTATGGATGGACGCTAGGGCAAGCTTCAGGGTTATCGCGCTCTTACTCGCGAAAACAGCCGCCAGCTTTTGTGCTTCTGCAAGCAACTGCTCTACGGGATAAATCGCTTCCACAAGACCGATACGCAAAGCTTCCTCGCCACCGATCATCTCAGAAGTGAGAATCATCTGTGTCGCTTTGCCACGACCAACCAGACGTGGTAGACGTTGCGTACCACCGTAGCCAGGAATGAGTCCGAGATTCAGCTCTGGCAGCCCAAGCTTGGCTTCAGGTGCTGCCAAGCGAATATGGCATGCCAATGCAAGCTCCAATCCTCCGCCAAGACAAGCGCCGTTAATTGCCGCAATGATTGGCTTCGGGAACGTTTCCAAGCGATTGAACAACGCTTGACCCTTCTTCGCCATTTCTTCTGCATTTTCCCGATTCAGTTGGGTAAATTCTTTGATGTCCGCTCCTGCAATGAAAAACCGACCTTCGCCAGTCAAAACGATCGCTTTGATTTCATCGTTATTTTCCCACTGGTCCAAAAGTTCACTCAATTGACCGAGCACTGCTTGACTGAGTGCATTAGCAGGCGGGTTGCTAATCGTAACCGTAGCAACGCGATCAACGATTTCTACATTCCAATGCGACGCCATTCCTCTCCCCCCAAACTCTCCCCATATATAAAAAACAGCTACTTTTCATTCCGAGCGAACGCTCAGTCTTGCTGTTTCCATTGTAACAAACGTTTTCATGCAAAAAAAGCTTTTCTTTTCATTCTTTTCCCTTCATACCAAGCAGGAAGAGGTTATGAATGGAATCAACGTAAGAGACAAGGTCGTACTTGCACTCTTTCATCACCCAAGATGTCGTCACTTCGTCCAGCGTTCCAAAAATCATTTTGCGCGTAATCCGCACCTCAAGATCAGATCGGAATACGCCCTGCTCCATACCCTCTACGATCACTTCGTCAATAAGGTTGAAATACTGCTTCATCACGTTGCCGATTCCTTCACTAATGAACGGACTGGATTGACGGAGCTCGATTTGCGTCACTTTTGCCAGATCGTGGTCCTTGGATAGCTGGCTCAAGTGTGCATGGATGAGTACATACAGCTTTTGCTCAATGGTCGTCGCTTCCGAAATGCGTTTGCGGTTTGTCTCCACAAACTGGCCCATCTTTTCGTTAAACAGTGATATCAAGATATCATCCTTGTTTTCAAAATAGAGGTATATGGTGCCGTCTGCTACCTTCGCCTCTTTCGCAATTTTCGATACCTGGGCACTGTAATAGCCCTGCTTGGCGATTACTCGAACAGCAGCATCAATAATGGCTTGATACTTTTCCCCCGTTTTCTTTGCCATAACTACCTCCATGTTTACTAACATTGATGATGAAATGAATGATCACTCATTCATAATTAGTGTAATACAGGGCCACTCCTCTGTCAATCGCAAGAGGTCAGCAAAAAAGGCCGCTTTCCGCCTGGGATCGCAAGCCTCAAAACATCAGCTACTAGCTTGTTTTGATTTCTTCCTGGGCTTCCCTTTTCTTCTTGTCTTCTTCTTGTAATTGGCGACGCAATACTTTTCCGACCATGGTTTTGGGCAAATCTGTACGAATCTCGTATTGTCTCGGAATCTTATAGGCGGCGAGTCTCTGCCTGCAATGCGATTCCAGCTCCTCTTCACTCACGAGCTGTCCATCCTTGAAAACGACGTATGCTTTGACTGTTTCGCCCCGGTACGGATCTGGGACTCCGATGACTGCTGCCTCCTGGATGGCGGGATGCTCAAAGAGCACTTCTTCTACTTCGCGCGGATAAATATTGAAGCCACCGGCTATAATCATGTCTTTTTTGCGATCTACGATATAGAAATAGCCGTTTTCGTCCATATAGCCCATATCTCCTGTCAAAAACCAGCCATCCCTTAATACGGCAGCGGTATCCTCTGGGCGATTCCAATAGCCAAGCATGACTTGGGGTCCCTTTACGGCCAACTCCCCGACCTCGCCTTGGGGCATCTCTTCTCCTGTTGCCGGATCCACAATTCGGCAATCCGTATCTGGCCACGGCATCCCGATGCTTCCCGTAATACCTTTTTCCCAAATCGGGTTGGAATGTGTTACCGGGGAAGCCTCTGTCATCCCATAGCCCTCGACCAGCTTGCCGCCCGTCAACTCCTCAAATTTGAGCTTCACTTCGATCGGCAACGGAGCTGATCCACTGACACATGCGTCGATCGATGAAAGATCATGCTTTTTCAAGTCCGGGTGGTTGATGAGGCCGATATACATGGTGGGTGCCCCTGGGAAAAGAGTGGGCTTACGCTTGTCGATCATTTCAAATATTTGCTTCACGTCAAATTTGGGAACGAGAATAATTTCTGCTGCGATACAAATCCCTTTGTTCATCACGGTAGTCATCCCATACACGTGGAACAGCGGGAGCACACACAAAATCCGTTCTTTTCCCTTTTTCAGCTTGTAAAGGACCGCTTGGCATTGAACTGCATTCGCAATGAGATTGGCGTGCGTCAGCATGACGCCTTTGGAAACACCTGTTGTCCCCCCTGTATATTGGAGGAGCGCGATGTCCTGAGTCGGATCGACTGGTACTTCAATTGGCTTGGTAGCGCTTTCTTTTAATACGGAAAGAAAAGGCTCAATATCTGCGCTGTATGTAACCTGCGGATTTTGTCCTTGTTTCTTCTGCACGAACGGATAGAGCCATTTTTTCAGTAAGGGAAGGAAATCGCCAATGCTTGTGATGATGATTCGTTGAAGTGAGGTAGATGCACGGACTTGGGTAACACGTTTGTACAACAAATCCAGTGTGATGATGGTCTCTGCGCCTGAATCGTTCATTTGGTGAATCAATTCTCGCTCGGTATATAGCGGGTTGGTCATGACCACGATCGCGCCTGCAAAAAGCGCCCCGTAGTAGCTGATGACGGCTTGTGGAGTATTTGGCAGCATAATCGCCACGCGGTCACCTTTCTTTACACCGCGCTTGATCAATGCATTGGCAAATTGGTATGACAACTGCAAAAGCTCTCGATACGTAATGCTTTTTCCCATGAAATAGATCGCGTTACTGTCTGGATACATAGCTGCAGATTGCTCCAGAAAATGCGTCAAAGGAACACGGGGGTAATCCAATGACGGCGCAGTTTCGGGCGGGTAATTGGCAATCCAAGGCTTGGCATTTGACATGGTCATTCCCTCCATCCCTTAAATGGCCTTGCCTCTCCCTATGATCTACATTCATAATCTCTTCCTAATGACTATTGTATTCGAAACATATTCAATTTTCCAATTAAAATCATGTACGTTCTATCGGGACAAGAGCATTCGACAAAAAAGGACACGACCTATGATGAAGCCGTGTCCTTTATCCTTATGCTCTTTGTGTCTTACGGTGTTATTTCCTTGATCATTTGCTGGCGTGCTCTTTCCCGTTCAGTTGTGGGGACGAGATGATACCAGCCGACGATTCCATTATGCCAAATGCGCTCATCCTGCCCGACCAATGTATCGACTTGAATGGCGTTCGGAGTGCCATCGCCATAGGACAATAACAAAGAGGCGATTTCCTGCTCAGTGAGGTCCGTTTTCACATGCTGACCCAGTATCTCCATGAGTGAAAATGCCTTGGTATACCCTTGGAGCGAGGTGCCTTTAGAAGCCAACGCTTTGAGAATTTCCTGCTGCCGGCCAATCCGCATGTAATCACTGTCTTCCTTGCCTAGATCACTTTTGCGATAACGGGCATAATCCAATGCCTGCTCACCTGATAAAGTCTGCAGCCCTGGTTGTATATCGATGTACGTGTCGTCGCTCGGATCGCTGTACTTCATACGTTTCTTCACATCGACAGTGACACCGCCCAGCTCGTCCACAATTTGACGGAAGCCATCGAAATCTACGGAGATATACCGATCAATTTTTATTTGTAAAAACTTTTCCAGTGACTCCTTCACCATCTTCGGACCACCAAAAGCCATCGCATGGTTCACTTTGTCGTATCCTTTTCCCGGGAGCTCCATGTAGCTGTCACGCGGAATCGCCAAAAGGTAGACGGATTGCTTCCCGGGATGAATCGCCGCAAGCATCATCGTATCTGAACGAGCACTTTCCCCGTCTCGACTATCCACGCCAAGAAGCAGGGCGACGAAAGGCTTCAATGGTTCAGTTCCTGTCAAAAGATCACGAGGAGGAAGGGATGCAGTCGCCTGTTTTGCGCTCCCTTTGGCTCCATCAATCGGAGCATACCACTGATTGGTCATTTGCTTGTATTGATAGGCACTGTAGGCAACCAGCAGCAACGCCCCGATCGCCAAACAGGATAAGGTATGAAACGCAATCTGTTTTCCATGTCGCTTGAAAAATGACCCTATAAACATGACAAAAGCCTCCCCCTTTGCTTCCATTTTTAACAGGGGAGACTTCATTTAAACCTATGTGCGTTCGACAACCATCGCCATACCCATCCCGCCGCCAACACAAAGGGCAGCCAAGCCTCGCTTCAGGTCTCGACGCTTCATTTCGTGCAGCAAGGTTATGACAATTCGGCAGCCAGTAGAACCGACAGGATGCCCCAGCGCGATGCCACTTCCGTTCACATTCGTTATTTCCCGAGGCAGCTCCAGCAGTTTTTCCACGGCGAGATATTGTGCGGCGAAGGCTTCGTTTACTTCGATCAGTTCGATATCCGCGAGCGTCAAACCGGCTTTTGCCAATGCTCGCTTCACCGCTGGAACGGGTCCATACCCCATCAGATCGGGTTCTACCCCCGCTACCGCCCACGAGACAATTTTGCCGAGTGGTTCGATCCCAAGCTCTCTCGCTTTTCCTTCTTTCATCAAAACAGCTGCGGACGCTCCATCGTTGAGCCCGGAGGCATTGCCTGGCGTTACTGTACCATTGTCACGAAAACTGGGTCTAAGCTTCGCAAGACTCTCCAGAGTCACTCCCCTGCGAGGGAATTCGTCTTCCGTAACCATGATTTCTTCGGTGCGTTTTTTAATAGGAACCCCGATGATTTCCTCGGCAAACAAACCGCTGTCTATGGCGCGGATCGCATTCTGCTGACTGCGCAAGGCAATTTCATCCGACTCCTCACGTGTGATCCCGTAACGGTCGACCAGACGTTCTGCCGTTTCGCCCATCAGGATTTGATGGTGCGGATCTGTTAACAACTCCCACATCGCATCGGTCATTTCTCCATGCGTCAAGCGTTTGCCCCAACGCGCATTTTTCAGGACATAAGGGGCGTTACTCATGCTCTCTACGCCGCCCGCCAAAACAATTTCACTGTCGCCTAAAAGGATTTGGGAAGCGCCGCTTACAATCGCTTGCATGCCGGACGCACATTGACGTTGTATCGTGAAGCCCGTCACTTCTTTTCCCAATCCTGCATCCAACGCTGCCACTCGCGCTATGTTTGGCTCGTCTGTGCGCTGAATGCAATTGCCTAAAATGACTTCATTGATCTGAGAAGCTTCCAGGCCAGATCGATCCACGACACCACGAATGACGGTTTCTGCCAACTTGCGAGCGCTTACATCTTTCAAGACGCCACCAAACGTACCGATTGGCGTACGTCCAGCAGCAGCAATGACAACCTGCTCCATTTGTTTTCCCCTCCATTGAGTACCTTATTTTCTTTATTGTCTCACACGGAAGTTACAGGGCGGTTCTAAGCGATGTTTTTCAATACAACGGTAACCCATTCGTCATGTTGACTTTCTTTTTCTACTTGGAAGCCTGCTTGTTCAAATATAGCGATGACAGCATCCCGATTCCATTCGACAATTCCCGAGAGAATCAAAGTTCCTTTCGGTGCCATTCGCTCTGTAATCATCGGAAGCATCGCGACATTTTCATCGCCCCCGATGTTGACCAGTATGACATCAGCTTGGTCAGGCAATTGGGACTTCACTGCGTCCTCGCTCGCATCCCCAATGACGACTTGTACAGCGTGGTCAGGAAGGTGGTTATTGGTCGCATTGACGAGAACCTGATACTCGCTTTGTGGATTAATGTCCACTGCCCATACAGGATGCTTCGCTCCATTCAAGGCACAGTACAAAGAGAGAATTCCTGAGCCGGCTCCTACATCAATGACTTGCTTACCCTCCAGATCCATTTCTTGCAAAAACAAAAGAATGTCCTGCGTCGTTCCATGATAGCCGGTTCCGAAGGCTGCACCCGGATCGATCCATAGGATATGCCGAGCCGACTCCAACGCTGCGGGGTCCGTCCACGTTGGTGCCACCCACCAGGCGCCTATTTTGACTTCACGGAACTCCTCTTTCCACGAATCATTTTCCTCAGCGACGAGGTCTACTTCTTTTATCGTGACTTGTCCATTCCACCGCTGAATGTAGGTCTTCAGGCGAGCTACATGCTCCTCTTCACGATCGTGCTGGGGTTCAAATAAATAGCCAACAAGTGGACCTTCCGTATTTTCTGCGTAATCATATCCGTTTTCCGTTGTCAGTACTTCGATTTGCGGTTCGATCCAGCCAAGCGTGTAGGAGCTGGTCAAAACCTCTGCCACAAACAAATCCTCAATTTCCGGTTCCACTAGTAATGTGTATTTGAGCCACATGTTTTCCATGATGAAAAATGCTCCTTCCCTTTTGCTGTTATTCGCCCCTATTCTTGCGGACATCTATTCACTCATATGTGGATGGCAAGGATGATAGAGAACATGGTATGATAGTAGAATGGACTATCACAACCGCAGGGAGGCTTACCATGTTTGACGAATTTTTTTACCGTCGCCGCAAAAACAAGGGACTTTTTATCGTCATGATTGCCCTCATCGTTCTTGGCATCGGCATGTTCGGTATGGGTTTCCTCTATATGTTCTCGTAAGTCGGAACAACATCATTATACCCTACGAACCGTGCTGCACCCACTGTATCTGTCCAAAGATTTGGAGCGGGAAGTTTTCTACTGTGGTTGCTTTACTTCCCCTTGTTTACTCGATTATACTTGAGAATGTATTTTTCCTGTACGTTTGATATAGAAAGAAGGTTCACTCCATGTCGCGAATTCTCATCTCCGGGTACTACGGCTTTAATAATGCCGGAGACGATGTGGTCCTGTACGGCATCATCAGCTCTCTTAAGCGGGAACAACCAAATATCTCTCTCGCCGTCTTGTCCAATCAGCCTGATCGGACTGCGGAACTGTTCGGGATTGAAGCCTATAACCGCTGGAGCTTTGGAACCATCGTCCGCGAGCTTTCGCGAAGTGACATGCTGGTGATGGGCGGCGGTACACTGATGCAGGATGTAACCAGTCCGCGCAGTGTCCTCTACTATTTGGGCATCGTCACCATTGCCAAGCTTTTAGGTAAACCCGTGGTCTTTTACGCGCAAGGGTTTGGACCCATCCTTAAATCGCTCAGTCGCACGATGATTAAACGCGTGGTGAATCACGTCAACATCATCACAGTTCGCGACTACGAATCAGGGGAGGACTTCAAAGCCTGCGGCGTAAAAAAAGCCCCTATCTATATAACAGCTGACCCTGCTCTGACGATATCCCCTGACGATATTGCAGATCAACGGGGAAAAGAGCTGCTCCATGGTATGTTTGATGATCCTTCCAAGCCTTTGGTCGCCATCTCTGTCCGGGACTGGAAGCAGGAACAGCAATTCAAACAGAAGATAGCCAGGGCAGCAGATTGGTTTATCATGCGTGGATGGAATGTTCTCTTCCTGCCGATGCATGTCCCTAGTGATCTGGCACCGTCTCAGGAAATCATGGACCAGATGAGCCAACCAGGAGCACGTCTTCTCGATGCACCCGTGACTTTTCATGACATTATGTCGGTACTGAAGCAATGCAACTACGTCGTTGGAATGCGGCTTCATTCACTTATTCTTGCGTGCATGCTGCGAATCCCTTTTATCGGTATCTCCTACGATCCGAAAATCGATCGATTCGTTGAACGCGCTGGAATGCCCAATGCTGGTCATATTACTAAACTCGATGAAACTACACTTTTGACCTTGCTCGCTGAAAAACTGGACAACCTCGATGATGAAATTGATGTGGTAACGAAGCATTCCCATCTGTTAGCGATCGAAGCTTCCAAAAGCAGTGAACTTGTTTTGCAGGCGCTGCGTAAATAAGGCTGACCTGGAAAGGAGGACATCATGTCCTTTTCTTCACAAGTGTTACTTCGTTTAAATCGATTATTTCCTCTCCCCGTTCACCCATTTAATCTGGCAAACAACGGGGAAATGAGCTATACAGAATGGCAATTTCAAAAAGGGGATCAAACGATTCAGTTTTTCCTCCCCTTCCATTCACAGGAGGAAATGTTCCGTGACAAAATGGTTTTGGACATCGGTTGTGGCGGCGGTGGAAAAACCTGTTATTACGCCACCTATGGACCGAAAAAAATGATCGGCATCGACATCGTCCCTCATTACGCGGACGAAGGAAATGAATTCGCGAAGAAAAAAGGACTGGATCATCTCGTCTCCTTCATGACTGGTGATGCCGCGAGAATGGACTTCCCGGATAACACGTTCGATACGATCATCATGAACGACGCGATGGAGCACGTAGGCGAACCGGAAAAGACGTTGGAGGAATGCTTTCGGGTCTTGAAGCCCGGGGGGCATCTCTACATCAATTTCCCGCCGTATTATCATCCATACGGTGCTCATTTGTCAGATGCGATCGGCATTCCTTGGGTGCATGCTCTCTTCTCGGAGCAAGCCTTGATTGACGCCTATAAACAGCTAGTCCGTGACTTGCCAGATGGTTCTGACCGGATTGCGTTTCGCTTCGACAAGCTTCCTGATGGCAGAGATACGATCTCGTACATCAATCGCATGACGATCAAGCGGTTTCGAAAAATTCAACAAGGCGTGGTGCAGCCTGCGGTTTACCAGCGAGAGATTCCGTTGCGCAATCAGTTGCAGACCTTGGCAAAATTGGCCGCTACCCGTGAATTTTTCGTAAAAATGGTCGTCTGTGTTTATCAAAAAGCGAAATAAGAAGGACCACATAAAACCCCTTCCTCCGTTTGTGGAGAAAGGGGTTTTGCAATTGGTTTAATCGTTATTCGTATTGGACTTTAATGAAGAAGCCTGTTTCCTCCGAATGAATTGGATAAAGGTGCGCAGCTTGTTTCCGCCAGGCAGCCAATCCAACTCCTTGTCCTCAATGAGTGGAATAAGGATGAGCAGTCCCAAGTACACAATGAGTCCTACACCGACTCCAGCAACGGTCTCTATCGCTCCCAACATGCGTACTGGTTCTCTTCCCCTGAACAGGAAATCTACGGCCTCTGTCGCTCCCCAAGCCAGAATCAGCATGAGGTTAGCCACCAGCAACGGATAAATGGTATCGAAGCGCCAGTTAATCGGAATCGATACGTAACGGTTGATGACTCGCATATTCAGTACGCAGACAAATGCAGTCGCAACCAGCCAAGACAGGGACAAGCCGTCCATACCGAACATCGAGGTAAACACGAGTGTCGCCAGTACCTTCACAATAACCCCATACAGCAGATGACGCGCAGGGATTTTTTCTTTACCAATCCCTTGCAAAATACCGTTTGTAGCCAGTAACAAGGAAAGCGGGATTGCGGTGATGCCTAAAATCGCCATGGCACGTGTGCCTTCCATATCACCATACAACGCCAGATTTGCCCCTTCAGCTACAGCTGTCAGTCCCAAACCGGCTGGTAGACCGATTAGCCAAGCAAAACGCAGGGAGAGCTTGGTCAAGGTCGTAATCCGCTCCTGATCCTTTTGTCTGATCGCTTCGGCAATGGCAGGGACGATCGAGAGGGCAATCGACGATCCGAACAAGCTCGCCATTTGCAGAAGTGGACCTCCCCTGCTGTAAATGCCAAACCACGTATCCGCCGTCAAGCCGTCCACATTCCATATATAGCGGAAGATGTTAATCGCCAGAAAGGAATCCGTCAGGCTGAAAATCGGGATAACTAAGGCGCTGATACAAATCGGCCAGGCAATTCGCCACATCGAGGCGAAGAAGGCACGATCATACCACCAAGTAAGGCTCCGCCACTCAGCCTCGCCAAAGACGGAATTTTTCCGGTTGTGGAGCCACATGAGTAACGCTAGAAACCCGAGACTCAAAAACGTACTGATCATCGTACCGAAGTTGACTCCGGTAATCACGGTATCCGTATCTTCACCGAGTGACACGAGATACAGAGAAGCTACCAAAATAAATACGACACGCAAGGTCTGCTCTACGATTTGCGAGAGCCCAACAAACAACATTTTTTGATGGCCGTAGAAAAAGCCGCGAATAACCGCAATCAAGGGAACGAACAGCAGCGACATGGAAATCGCTCGGATCGGCTCAATCAAATGCGGATTCCCCATGAGCTTTGCAATGAGTGGAGAGCTGACGTACAGGAGCCCAAACAAGACAAGCCCGATGGCGCCCATCATGACCATGCTACGGGCCAAAATCTGTCCAATAGAGCCTTGTTTTCCTTCAGCCAACGCCTCAGCAATCACTCTCGACAATGCTACTGGCACACCTGCTGTCGCCAATATGAGAAAGGTCAGGTAGAGAGGATATACTTCCTGATAGAGTCCGAGACCTCTGTCGCCGACTATCTCTTGAAGCGGAATTCGATAAAACATCCCGATAACTTTTGACAAAATCCCCGCTATGGCTAAGATCAACGCTCCCGCGAGAAAATGACTTTTTTTCAACATGGGTAACTCCTTTATTCGTCTCTTTGACTGGATACCCGTGGGGCAGCACCAATCGACATGAACCCACTCTCTATCCTACTATCATTTCCCTCTTCCAGCAAACAGGTATATCGATGGAATTTCGCAGGAATACTGGTGAAAAACAGATTCCATTGATTTTTTTTAATCATCTGCCTGTGTGATCTATGAGTAGGAGGGGATATTATGCCCACAACCGGATTTTTGATCCGCCATGTACAGTGGCCGCTAATGGAGGCTTTGAAAGGAAATCGCATCCGTCCTTACATGAAAGAATTGCAAGCAACACAGCGTCTATCTGCCGAAGCGCTTACCGTGCAGCAGCGAGAAAAGCTGGTGAAACTACTCGATCATGCGATACAAAATGTACCAGCTTACACTGCCTTCGCCCCAGATTGGAGTAAAATGCGTGAGATGCCTGAACGTTTTTTGCAGCGGATTCCTGTTCTGACCAAAATACACTTTCGGCAAAACGCTGATCAATATTTGAGCCAGGGCCGACAAACAAGCAGGCTCATTGGAAATCGAACGGGAGGCTCCACGGGTGAACCCACTCATTTTTACCTCGATCGTCCAACTGTCGAGCGATATGAAGCTGCACGGTGGTTTGGGCTATCCTGGTACGGCATTCGCATTGGTGACCCATGTGTGATGATTTGGGGCTCTCCACTCGAATTAAACGCCCAGCAAGCTGGCCGCTACCGCTGGAAAGAACGCTGGTTGAAAAACCGCATGATGATTTCTGCCTATGAATTGGACGAAAGACATTTGGAAGCAAACCTGCGCCTCATCCGGAAATTCCGCCCAGCCTATTTATATGGGTACGCCTCCGCGCTGCATACCCTCGCCATGATGATGCTACGACGCGGCATAACACTGGGAATCCCGCTCAAAGCCGTGGTCTCTACAGCAGAAAGCCTGCACGAGCACCAGCGGCAAGCGATTACCCAAGCTTTTGATGCGCCTGTTGTGAATGAATACGGCGCCCGTGACGGCGGAATGATCGCCTATCAATGTAAAGCAGGGAGCATGCACGCCTTTTCCGGGAACTGTTATTTGGAGGTAGTCGATCCAATTACGCATATGCCCCTCAACAATGGGCATCCAGGAGCACTGCTTGTCACTGACCTGCACAATACCGTCATGCCTCGCCTGCGCTACCAAATAGGAGATGTCGTCGCTCTTTCTGATTCAGCCTGCTCATGCAATCTCCCTTTTCCACTTCTTGCTTCGATTGACGGCAGAGAAGACGACATGTTCCTATCACGAAACGGACAGTACGTGCACGGACATTATTTTAATCACATCGTTCGCAATATGGACAGCTTTCGCACCTTCCAGATCGTCCAGCACGAGCCGGAGCGACTGAGCCTGCGACTGGTGAAGGAGCCCGAACGTTTTTTGCCTGCCGATGAAGCCAAGCTTTTGGCAGGAATTCGCGCGGCGTTAGGTCAAGTGAGTATCCACGTTTCTTATGTGGAGACTATTCCCCCCGCTAGCTCAGGTAAGACTCGTTATGCAATCCGGGAATTCCCGCTTACGAGCGCCCCCCCGCTGGAGTAGACCGCTTGCGTACTTTTTGCAGCAGCTCTGACACAAGTGGCTCGCGAACCAAAATGAGCACAACAAGATAGAAAAGAGCTGCACCCATAATTCCCAGCGATAAGTACAACCAGACAGGCAAAACGGATAACCATGGATCGACGAACAAAATAGCACCAGCCATGACTGCGCAGCCCAGAATGGTTTTCCCTGTAGTCATGAGGAAATTCGCTCGTACAGGGCTGCCTACTGCCCTCCACAGCAAAATAAACAGCAGAAGCGCTTGACTGATGGCTGAGACCGCATTGGCGAGAGCAATTCCGCCATGACCAAGCAGCGGAATGAGCAACCAGTTGGCTAGGGCATACACACCGATCCCAATCGCCCCGATTATAACGGGTGTCTTCGTGTTTTCCAGTGCATAAAAGGCGCGAGTCAGCAAGTCTCTCGACGCTAAGAAGAAAAGTCCCACACCGTAAAACGGTAGTGCCCACGCTGTTAAAGCGACAGAATGCTCATCGAACGCACCGCGCTCAAAAGCTAGACGGATGATGGGCTCTGCGTATAGCGCAAGTCCAACTGTCACGGGCAGCAGCAAAATGAGAAGATAGGCAAGTCCCTTTTGCAGGATTTGCTTCATCTCCGCCATTTCCCCCCGCTTGACATGACTAGCCAACAATGGGAATAACGGCAACGTAAACGCCCCGACAAAAATAGCCAGAGGCAATTGCATGATCTGGTTTGCATTGGCGAGAGCGGAAACGACACCCGTTCCGAGCCCTTCCGCGAAGCCTCGCTCTAAAAAGGTAGTCGCCTGAGCAACCACCGCACCAATTAAAATCGGAATGACGCGCTCGCCCATGCCTTTGAGAGCAGCGTCCTCACGCCAAGCGAAGGAGAAGCGCTGCTGATAACCGAATCCGCGCAAAGTCGGGAGAATCGGCAACAGTGCAGCCAAGTAACCGATTGTCGTAGCCATCGCCAAACCAATCGGACCATACATCGGAACGAGCACATACATGCTGACAATTACCAAAGCACCATTGGCTACCGTACCGAGCGTTGGTGTAAAGAAATGTTGGTGAGCATTACAAATACTCGACCACAGCCCTGTTAACCCGATGAAAATAGCTGATGGCCACATCCATTGCAGCATGCTAGCCGTGAGTTCCAGCTTCTCACCTGTCAGTCCAAACATTGCAGCAAGCTGATAAGAAAAGACAACTCCTAAGACAGACAAAGCAACGAATATACCCAAAATGATCGTGAGCATCTTCTGATAGAGGTCAGTCGTCCGCTCCCCTTTTTCCATCATGCCGCGCATTGTCGGAATCAGTACAGCATTGACCGCTCCTGGTATGACCAAGAACAGCGTCAGCGGGATCGTTGCCGCGATATTAAACGCATCTGCCTCCATGCCAGTACCGTACAAGTTGGATACATACACACTGCGAAAAAAGCCCAAAAGCCTTCCAACGAGAGTCAGCACGACAATCATGGAAGCAATTTTTAACAAACTCATGTCCACTTTTCTCCTATCCCTATTTGAAACCCTACGTTCCAGGCTTGGTTCTAACCCCTCAAACTACCTAGTTATCATATCTTATTTCTACCGTTCCTACCAACCTCTTTCCCCCCGGCTTGCTACCGGGTTGCCAGATTCATTATAATAGGTAGGTTAATCCCTACCTGTAGGAGGACTACAATAAAAATGAGAGAAACCGTGTTGAAGTGGGGAAGCCAATCAACTACATGGTTGTATTTGCTGTTGGCCTATCCAGTAATTGATTACGTCTTGCGACAGATTCTACCGATTCCAGTCATATCTTCTTTGTGGGATGAAGCACTGCTCATCGTTCTGATGCTGTTTACGTTTGGAGCCTTTTTGCAATCAAACAGAACGATGCCTGGAATCAAACATTGGCTGGGAGCCTTTTTCGTCCTGGGTGTTGCCATCATGGTGACAGACATGGCGAACTGGGAAGCGACTGTGGAAGGATTCCGCTCTGTCTACCAGTACATCCTCGCCTTTTTCATGGGCTTCTATTTACTGAAGTCGATGGAAGACCTGAACAAGTTCATGAAGGTACTTGTGCTGGTTGGTTTCGTAGCGGCACTGTATGGTGTCTTGCAAGTCATCGTGGGCGTCAAAACACCTGAATCATGGGTGCAGGAAGGGGAAGCAGTTACAACGCGTGCATTCTCCTTCGTAACGAGCCCGAACGTATTGGGCAGCTATATGGCGTTGGTTACACCGATTGCCGCTGGTCTGTTCATGACAGCTACTACTCTCAAGCAAAAATTGATTTGGGCCATTGTTGCACTGACCACCGTGCTAGCTTTGCTCTTAACCGGGTCCCGCGGTGCCTGGTTCGCTCTTGCCTTTGCCGTGTTCGTTTGCTTCTACATCTGGAACAAACGAGTAGCAGGATATCTGGTGATCGCAGGGATTATCGGGGTTGTAGCCCTGTTCTTCGTTCCTGATTCAGTTCCGCTTGTCGGAAAAGTAAAAGATCGCATTTTCACGCTGTTTACACCTGAATACTTCGAATCTAGCAGCCAAGGCGGACGTATTGGCCGTTGGGGCGAAGCCTATGACAAGATGCGCATCGAGCCATTGTTCGGCGTCGGTCTCGGTCATCACGGCGGAGCAGTTGCTACGCGCCATTTCGGAACGATTTATTCCGATAGTTATTTCTTCAAAAGCTTGGCGGAATACGGTCTGATCGGGATCATCTTGTTAATCGGTACCGTGATCACCATGTTTAAGTATGGCGCCGGACTTATCCGCAACCTCCAAGGCTCGCCGCACTTTTTTGCGATTCTCGGGCTGCTGGGCGGACTAATCGCGGTAGCAACACATAACCTCGTGGAAAACATTTTCGAGGTGCCGTTCGTGGCCCTCTATTTCTGGCTGTTTGGCGGCTTCCTCTGCGCATTATTCGTCGACCAGACACAAAACAAAAGGTGGTGAGGGCATGCGCCGGAATCCTATTCTCGATACGATAAGCTGGGCGCTGTACGCCATTGCCCTGTTTCTGATTTATCATTTGCTCGTGAAACCAGCGTTCCTTGATTTAACGTGGATTGCTTTACTCATTTTCCTGCCACTGCTAGCATTTTGCTACTTTGTGGTACATCCGTCGGAACGTCGACAAGTGCTTGTGTTTACTATCGGCTTCTTGCTCTTGGATCGGGCACTAACACGCGTCGATGTGAAAACGACCGCTGCTCTGTTGATCGGTGGTGCAATCGCAGTCATCGTGATTGCGCTTCTCGTGAAATGGTATGGGCGCCTCAACTGGCGTGCAGTCGGCTCGTTGGTTCTGATCGCACTTTTGGCGAACGTGACGTTCAACAGAGATACTCTGACTGCACTGAGCCACTTTACCGTGACATACGAATCTGACCGTTTGTACAACGGCGATTGGGTAGATTATTTCCCGATCACGCTGCAAGACGTCAATGGCGATGGCAAGATGGAAATCATCACGTACGGCAATGCTGAGGAGCTTCCACTGCCGGAAAAAATTGAAAAGCCAGAGACGGAAGAAGAGAAAAAAGCAATGGCGGAGAAGCTGCGCCATTTGCAGGCGGAGCCTGTTTCTCTTTACGTCCTGACCTGGAAAGATGGTCAAATGGTGCGGATGCCGAATGATCAGATTCCGGCAGAAACCATGAAGATCATCAAGGAAAAACTGCCGACCGATTACCCAGGCTTCCCGTATTACACGATGAAAGATGGTCAATTGGTACCGAATGTCCAACGCCAACCATATGCGGAAGGCATGCTGCAAATCGGAACGGCACCCTATCGTGCGTTTATGCTTGATATGGAGAACATCGCAAATCAACTGGCAGATAATGCAGGCAGTATAGATGTCCGGCACACACTGGGTTCCAAGTACACGGATCTACACATCAAGGATGGTATGCTGACAGGTAACTACGACGGCAAGCTTTTTGGCGGCACGACAAAAGCAACCAAGCTGATGACCACCATGATGCTGCCAGATGGCCGCGAGGGAATCGTTGTCATGGGCGAGCACCTGAGTGTACTGTCTGTAGAGCCAGATGGCACACTGACAGAATCGTACACACTGACACGCAAACAGGCTGAATTGGCAACTGGCGAGTTCATTCCTGCTGATATCGATAACGACAAGGTTGATGAGCTGCTCGTGGCTGGCAAACCTTCGTACATCTTGAAACCAAAAGCAGACGGTACGTGGGAAATTTTGTGGGCAAGCGGAGACTACGACAAGAGCTTCCGCTTCTCCAACTTTGCTACGATTGGTAACAACGCCAAGCCTGAGATCGTAGCCAAAGCGAAAAGCTGGGTAAGTACCACAGATACTCGCTATTTGGCTGGCTATGACTACACGCCAGAGGGCTTGAAACAAAACTGGCGCATTTACATGCCGCTGATCAATGTTCAAATCGGCGACATCGATGGAGACAAGGAAAACGAAATCGTGGCTAATATGTACAATACGCATCGTATTCTCGTGTTTAAGCAGCACAACATTCCGGTACTCGGACTCACAATCGCGTTGTTCGTGGGACTCTTGGGATACGGAGTCGTAAGGAGGTTTCGCCATGCGTAAAGCGACGAAAGCATGGGCATTGCTCGCTGCCATCTGCACAGCCTCCCTGCTCGGTGGCTGCACGTATGAATCAGGGACGAAGGCTTTTGCCACTACCAATTTTGACCAGAAGCCGGATCAAACGACAACGGTCCAAACCGAGTCAGGGGCCGAGTGGCTGAAAACAGCCCTGGAAAAGGGCAAAACAAATGAAGAGGCACAGACCTACTGGTATAAAGGGTATGTAAAAAACACAATCCTGTCTCGTACCACGACGAGTATGTTCAATGGAGCTGTCATCAACGGGAAAGGCTACAATGTGGATGCTCGCATCGCGGCCCAGCCGTATTCGTACTATCGAATTAACGACAAGCGCTATATCAAGGCGAATGAGCAGTTCGTGACCGCTCCAGAGGAGCCACTCGCCTTCGACGTATTGAAGGGCTTCGAGGACTGGCTACCTTTCATGGACAAGGCTGTCCAATTGCCTGAGGAAAAAGTTATCGGTGTAGTCAGCGTTCCGTTCCAATTGAAAATGACAGGAGCAGAATGGCTGAAAAATAGCCAAAGCCCACTGTTTGAACCACTGAAAAAGCAATTGGGAGAACGCCCTGATCTGGATTACATCTTGAAGGAATCCACGATCAAGACAACGATTTGGTTCGGTAAGGAAGACCGTCTGATCCACCAGTACGAGACCTGGATCATTCTCCCACTTCCTGAAGCCGGAACGATGGACCAGCAAGTGATGTTCAACCTGTTTAAATACGGTGATACTGGTGGCATTCACATCAAGGAACCGGAAGAAGTAGAGAAATATTTGCTGTACTAAAAAAGCCTGCTACCTTAGCTTGGCAGCAGACAAATCGGTACGAATCAGGACCTGGCGAACATCGTCAGGTCCTTTTATTTTGAAGTAAACGAAGTATTCCTGCCACACGAAGAAAACCCCGAAGCCTTCATTGGCTCCGGGGCGATGCTGTCCTATTTTTTCACCAGTTCATCCATCAATTGCGCCAATTGCTTCGCCTGTTCACGGCGCTCATACGGTTTCACACGCTCTGCAAAATCTGCTCCGCGTTCCTCGCTACCGGTTTGTCCTTGCGCTTTCCACTCCTGATACAGCTTCAGGTATGCTTGCTTGATCTCGTCTTTTTGCTCTGGATCGGCTACCTGACCGAGACGGAAATCTTCAATAATCTCTGTCGCTTCGCCTCTTTTGTTCAGAGCAAGGATCGGGTTGCCAATCCCCATGTATTCGTAGAGCTTGCCCGGAATATACGCGCCGGCGTCAGCGGACACATCCCCGATCAGCAAGAGAGCATTCGCACCTTTCATCAATCCGAGCGCTTCTTTATGCGGCAGGTTCCCTAACACGCGAACGATGTCACTCAGCCCCAACGCTTCTACACAGTCGCGATTTTCGGAATACCCCGGGTAATCGAACACCCCGGCAAAGCTGAGCAAGAGATCATTTCGGTCTACTGCTTTTTCATCGATGAGCTCCCGGATGGCTTGCAGGAGAAGGCGCGGGTTGCGCTTTTGGTACAAAATACCTGCGTACACCGCATGAAACTTGTCCGAAGCATCATGGCTGGGAGCCAGCCCTTGAAAATCAGCCTGATCAAACCCATTGTAGATCAGCTCCATCCGCTTGATGCGGTTCTGATGCTTCTCGCGAAAATTATAGGCGAAGGTCGCAGTAACGGTCGTGATCGCATCCGCTTGGGACATCACCGCCTCCTCCATTCGCTCTTCCATGCGCTCTCGCCATTCGATGCCAGAGGTGTGCATATTTTGCGTCCATGGATCACGGAAATCCGCTACCCATTTGCAGCCAAACTCACCGGAAAGCTTTTTCGCAATCAAATGGTTTGTTACTGGTCCCGATGTGGAAAAAATCACGTCGATCTTTTCACGTCGCATGATTTCTCGTCCTAGCTTGAGCGCATTCGGCATCCACAGGATTTGGTCGTCTGGAATCAACAAGTAGGGCTTAACTTTTTTCAGCACATTGACGACCTGTTTTTTTACCTTCGCCTTAAATGATGGCTGTGATGGTGTAGACGTTGTATTGGCACTTGCTGATGGGGCTTGTCCCCCTCGATTCGGCAGCAGCTGCCACTCCTTCGCACGGTGAATGGTGACATCACTCGGTAGCTGTGCCAAAAGGGATGGATCGAGCGTCGCATGATAAGCAGGATCTACTGTCAGTACATGGACATTCCAGCCAAACTCCCCCAAATATTTGGCCATTTTCAACGGTCTTGGCACGCCGCCTCCCCCAATAGGAGGAAATATGTAGCATATGATCAACACATTGTGCGTATTCATTTACGTAACCGTCCTTCTCCATTTCAATTTTCCATCATCAACGATACCATAAGTGCTGTCTTATTGCGAATCTAGCAGGCATCTGCTATAGTGAAAATGGCTTTGTTTACAAATGATCGTTTATTTTTTCGGTACACCGCCTCTATTCGGTCGTGCCTCCATGTACATACCTCAGTAGAGGTTTTTAATTACGATTCGGGTGAATTCAGATGAGCAAATTACGAGTCCTCCACGTGATTGGCGGGGGGGAATTTGGCGGTGCTGAACAACATATTCTCAATTTGGTCACTACTTTTCCAGTCGACGAAGTAGAAGTGGCAGTCGTATGCTTCTATGATTCTCTTTTTGCGAGTAAATTGCGGGAATCAGGCATCCAGGTCATTACACTGAATCAGTTCGGACGTTTTGACTTACGATTGCTACAGGCTCTGCGGAATGCCTTTACCACATTCCAGCCAGCAATCATTCATACGCATGGGATTAAAGCCAATTTCTTTTCCCGACTGGCCGCTCGTGGTATGAAGGTGCCTTTGCTGACCACTGTTCACAGCTCACTCCGTTATGATTATACAAGCTCCTTGGCCTATGCCATTGTCAGCATGATGGAAATGAGCACGAGACATTGGAACCGTCATTACATCGCGATCAGTGGTGCGATTGCCGATATTTTGCGGGGGCAGGGTGTTCGCTCGTCTGACATTAGCGTGATTTATAACGGAATGGATATGAAGCCTTATCGGCAAAACCATTTACGGGAGAATGACCGCAATCGACTGCGTGCAGAATGGAACATACCAGAGGACGCCTTTTTGTTCGGGACAGCAGCTCGCTTTGTTCCCGTAAAAGGGCTCCCGATTCTGCTCGATGCTTTTCATAAGCTTGTGGCGGACACGAAAAGGGCGACTCCTTATCTCGTGTTGATCGGAGACGGTTCTGAACGTGCCATGCTTGAAGCGAAGGTAAAAGAATTGGGGCTGGAATCGCGTGTTCGCTTTGCTGGATTTCGGCAAGACATTCCTGCGTGCTTGCATGCCTTAGATGGCTTTGTCCACTCTTCCTTGTACGAAGGGCTTGGCTATACCATCATCGAGGCAATGGCTTCGGAGGTTCCTGTCGTAGCAAGCAATGTCGGCGGTGTGAAAGAGTTTGTGTTCGATGGCGAGACGGGGCTGATCGTCGAACCGGGAAATCCTGCTTTGTTGGCGCAAGCAATGGAACGACTTTGGACTTCACCACAATTGCGTGAGATCTTGGTGCAAAACGCTTTGAACAAAGTAGAATCGACCTTTACCATTGAACTCATGACCGAACAAATTGTTGCTCTTTATCGTACGTTACTGAAATGACGAAAGGCACGGTGAAACGCGAACAGCGGCATCGTGCTTTTTTTATATGATTTATTTGAAGAATCTGTTTTTATGGTTGCCTACTCATGATCAATCTGGTTACATATGAATTGGAACTATTTTGTATAGCATGCTGCACCAGACAGAAAGGGTGAAAATGAGATGAAACTATTTCTATCAGTAGACATGGAAGGTATTTCAGGCATTGTAGATACGAGCTATATTAACCCGGCTTCGGGGGTTAACTATCAGCGTGGACGCCAATTTATGACAGATGATGCCAATGCGGTTATTGAAGCTGCACTTGAGTCTGGCGTAACGGAAATTGTCGTAGCAGACAGCCACAACACGATGAACAACATTCTCTGGGAAAAGCTCAATCCAAAAGCGAGACTGTTGGCAGGTTCTCCACGCGATTCATCCATGATGCAGGGTATCGATGAGAGCTTCGATGCAGCGATGTTTATCGGCTATCATACTCGCCAAGGGATTCCTGGTGTGCTCAGCCATACGATGTCCGGTGTGGTTCACAATATGTATATCAACGGACAAGTCGTGGGTGAGTTCGGCTTTAACGCAGCGATTGCGGGCATGCACAACGTTCCTGTTGTCATGGTGTCTGGTGATAATCTCATCGCCGTCGAAGCACAGGAACTGATTCCAGGCATCCAAACAGCGATCGTGAAGGAAGCGGTATCCCGCACAGCTGCTATCTGTCTCTCGCGCGAAGAAGCGACCGCTGAACTGAAACGCAAGACAGCCAATGCCTTGCGCAACCGGAACAACATCCAGCCATTCCGTACAGCTGTACCTGTAGAGCTGGCGATGGAATTCTCGCACACAGGACAAGCCGAGATGGCCGCAATTGTCCCGGGCACGCGCTATGAAACAGCAACAAACACAGTTTATTACAATGCAGCCAATCCGCAGGATATGTACAAAACAATGCGCGCTATGCTGAACCTGGCATCCGGTGCTGAATTTTTTTAAAAAGAATAAAGAAGGAACGGAAGGGCTGAAATCAGTTCTTCCGTTCTCCACTTTGGCGGTAGATTATTCAAGCTCGCCCATTCTTCCGTTTCCGCGCTACTTGTGGCCGGAAGCCTCTTTTTCCCTTTCTTGCTTTTGCCTTCGCTTTCTCCTTCTGTCTGTTGTTCATTCCTCGATTGGATGCCCGAGAGCCTGGCCCGCCTCCAACAGCGTGCTGTTGCTTCGTGTTGGAGCTTTCAATCGCAGCATTCGTACCACCTGTACTGTACGTGCCACCCCCCACCTGCAACTTGTGTGGCCGAAGCATTTGCAAGGCGTCTTGCCAGCTTGACTACTTGGTCGTTTATCACCACAATGGCTTCTTTTCCATTTTTCTTTTTGCCCTTATGATGACCATGATACTCCGTTTGCTTGCCGGCCATTCCCCGATTTCGCGCAATTCCACCAGCTCCCACGCTCTGTTGTTGCAGTGTGTTTGATGAATCGATGGCGGCATCATTACCGGCAGCACCGCTTCGTCCTGCTCCGCTGGCAATTTGGGTGGTGTTTGGGGCATTCGTAAACTGCGTATTTAGTACGACAACCACTCTACTGGTTTCACGCAAAAATGTCTTTACGACCATTCGCTTTTTTACCCTTTTGGTAAATGACTGTCAGTTTATCCTTCCGACGGGACATATGCAGTTCATTCCTTTACATGAGACTACTACATGTAAATGCGAAAGACGGACAAAGCGTGTTGGACAAATGATGTGGATTTGCAAAAAATATACTTTTGTTCGTATTCCGAAGCGTAGACTGGAAATTCACTTCTTTCCTCCACTGTAGCTACTTAAACCCAAATAAAAAAGCAGACCCATCACGTGAGTCTGCTTGTCGTTTCAGCTTTTATAGTTTCCGAACGTTCGTCGCTTGAGGACCGCGTTGACCGTTTTCTACGTCAAACTCCACCTCTTGCCCTTCGTCCAAGGATTTGTACCCTTCGCCCTGAATAGCGGAGAAGTGAACGAATACGTCATCTCCACCATCACGCTCGATAAAACCGAAACCTTTTTCACTGTTAAACCACTTTACTCTTCCACGTTCCATTTTTGCCTCCTAGCATGTAACCCTTACATGACATTTGAAATATTGTCTTACCTCGGTTACTATTGCCATTTACGAGGCTTATTATACATGACCGAATTTTTTTCTCCTACTTCGCAGCCTCTGTTGCTTCTTTGGCTTTGCTCTGGTCCACAATAAATTGTCCCTTCCAGTTACCCTTTGTTTTACCGATCCGGTTCACATCGATATTTAAAGTGAGTGGTTGTGGTAGCTTGAATTCACGCGAGGTGAAGGCAAGAACGCCCTCTGGCTTGTTATGATCGGCTATTCCCACCTCTACTTCCTTACCGGACTCGTCTGTTAAGTAGAAAGGCATAGTATCCTCTTTGGTCCCAAAAAAGTTTAGGACACTTGTACCTTCCAAGCCTTTATCCTGGTACACGGGATTGCCATTTGCTTCGCCTACCACATCTAAACCTGTCGTATCGAATTCGAAAGGCACCAGTTCTCCATTTTGTTGTTCAATGCGATAGTGCAGCAGAACCTTGCTATCTTCCGCATACACTTCCGTAAAATGAATCGTAATCCCCTGATCGGTAATTTTTTGATCGATCGGAATGGACAACCCTTTTGCCGCTGCTTGCTTAACCTCTTCACCCACCAAACCGTTCAAGTCTTTTGGATTGTCTGCAAAATAAGAGGTTCCATTTAAAGCCGCATATACGCCAGTCGGCAGTATAATAGCAGCAACTAATCCCATCATAAGTAATTTTTTCTTCATCGTTACAGGCTCCTTTTTTTCGTGATAGCGATGAAAGGACTGCCTGACACGCTGGTCGAGTTCATCAGGGATCGTGGTTTCGTCCATTTGTTTGGTGAGTGACTGTTTTATGATTTTTTCGATAGACATGTTTGGAGTTCCTCCTCATTCCATTCGACGTCAATCCACTCGCGGATACGCTTTAATGCCAAATGATTTCTCGATTTTGCTGTCCCCACAGGTATTTGCAGCAGTTCGGCTATCTGGTCGTACGTATAATCGTAGTAATACCGATAAATGACGACGATGCGCAGCTTGAACGGCAGCTTTTGGATTGCTTGCTGCATCTCTGTGGCAGACTCCATCGCAAGCATTGGCTCATCCGGTGTTTCGACATGTTGCTCTTCTTCCAAGCTCTGTTTTCGTTCTAACAGACGGAATCTTCTCCAAATCTGTCTACGCCAGTTTTTCACCTGTCTAATGACAATCCCATTCACCCAGAAAAGAAACGGACGCTTGCGATCATAGGCAGGCAGTGATCTCCATAGCTGATAGTAAATTTCGCTTACAATATCATGAACATCTTCTTTATTCATGACCATGGCTGCTACGGTACCGTAAATTTTTGTCCGCGTCATGCTGTAGATCACCTCAAAAGCTTCTTGATCTCCATCAAGCAAACGGTCCAGCCACAGTTCTAACATTTGATCATTCATCGGAGGGCCCCCTGAAATTGTATACACCTTGTATTGGCTCTCTCGTTCAATATGGTTCACTACTTTATAAAAAAACCTCTCCAAACGCTTCTACGTGCGTTTAGAGAGGTTTTCTCGTACGAATCAGTGGAATTTATTTAAGAATTAAATGCGCACCACAGTCGCCTTGCTGACAAGGTCACGCGGGATGCGGTTCTTTGTATCGAAGAGGATCGGTGCGTCAGCCATCTTTTCAGCAACCTGTGCCCAATCTGCCTCAGCAAATTCCTTTTGCACAGCAGTCAGGATCAACGCATCTGCTCCATTCACTGCTTTGTCCAGGCTGTCAACCTTGTGATCATACACAGTCGGAACAGCCGGATCGTAGGAACGAACGTCTACTCCTTTTGCCATGAGCACCTTGATCAGGTCGTGGACAGGGCTTACACGGTCGTCATTGGAAAAGTCTTTCATCGCCATTCCCAACACAGCTACACGGCTTTCTGCCAATGTCTTGCCATTCTTCTTCAAGGCTTGCTCGAGCATGCCGATCAACACTTCAGGTACCGCATCATTCGTGTTGCGAGCCAGTTGCAGAATCGGCAGGTTTACTTCTAATTCACGTGCTTTAGGCTGCAAGTAGTACAACGCATTCGGCAAGCAGAAGCCACCTACACCCGGTCCTGGCGATAACAGGTTTACACGTGTGTGCGTATTAGCAACCTTGATCAGCTCGAACGTATCGATGCCAAATGCCTCAGAGAATCGAGCGAATTCCTGCACCATCGCAATGTTCACATCACGCTGGATGTTCTCGATTACTTTTGCTGTCTCAACTACGCGGATATCCGTAATCGTAATGTCGGTCTCGCTGATGAAGGACAACAACTCTTTCCCTTTTTCAGCGCTTTGTTCATTAATGCCACCCAAAACGAGCGGCATATGGATGAACTCTTCAAAAGCACGCCCCTCTGCAATTCGCTCCGAGCAGTATGTCAGGTAGAAATCAACACCCGCAACCAGACCGCTTGTTTCCTCCAAGATCGGCAGAATCACATCTTCTGTCGTTCCAGGTACGACGGTACTGCGGATCATGATCGTATCGCCTTTTTTCAGTACACGACCGAGCGATTGTGCACAGCTTTTCAACGGACCGAGATCAGGATCGCCGTTATGAACAGGCAATCCAACTGTTACAATATAGTTATGGACTTCCGCAGCAGCTTCCTCGTAGGAGGACGTTGCACGGAAACGTTTTGCTTCAATCTGCTCTTTGAGGATCTCTGGCAACGTTTTTCCCTGATAGGACTCCAGGTGATGGGAATGTGCCGCATTGATCTCATCGACGACATGCGGTAAGACGTCAATACCGATGACGTTTGCTCCTTTCATGGCATAGGTAAGCGCCAACGGCAAGCCTACAAACCCCAATCCCACAACAGCTACGCGTACAGGTTGAGTCATTGCGTATCTCCTCTTTCACATTCTCCAAGTAAGGTCCGTATGACTGTGGAAGTCACGCGGCCAACTTGCGTATATTTTTAGAACAGGTAGTAAACACCTGCAGCGATAAAAAGCACACACAATCCGATGAGGACCTTGTACAACGTTTCCAAGGCTGTTCCTCCCCCATACAATCTTGGCTTGTCCTCTTTTTCGTAAAAAGGACGTTGATTGGGCAGAATAGTTTGGTACTCTTTCGCCAAATCAAATTATACTCTCGTTTGAAATATCGTTCAACCCGTCTAACGAGGCAAGGATGCCCCTATGATATACGAAAAACCGATGGACAGGACCATCGCAATAAAGCCAATGGCCCTGTTATCCTTCGCAATTTCCTGATCAACATTAAACGTTGGGGTCATGAATTCAAAAATGAAGTACGCAGACAGCAACAGGAAAAATCCGAATGTCGCCCAAATCAACGCTTCGCCCAAAGACAAATGCGCCTGAATGGAATAACGAAAAATGTTCGCGATCCCAAAAATTTTCCCGCCTGTTGCCATTGCTACTGCCATGTTCCCACGCTTCAATTCTTCCCAAACACGATATCGCGTCACCAGTTCAAAAATGGCTAAGAATAAAACCATCGCCAGTCCAGACACTGTAAAATAAGCTGCAGTTGCAAAATATGGATTGTGTAGAAGGCTTTCCATATGTCCCTCCCGACCTCTTATTTCAATTCGGCAATGGTAGCACCTACGCCGCCTTCTCCTTGACCGCCCAAGCGGAAGGATTTCACATTACGATGACTCCGCAAATACTCGTGCACACCTTTGCGCAGTACCCCTGTCCCGTGTCCGTGAATAATGGACACCGAGTGCAAGCCTGCCAGCAGTGCATCATCTAAAAACTGATCGATTTCCCGAATGCTGTCCTCGACGTTGTAGCCGCGCAAGTCGAGATCCATCTTGATATTGTCACTGCGACGCTTCACAGAGGTGTATGGAGCCGCTTGCGGTTTTTGCTGGATGGAGTTTTGTACATGCATATCATCGCGCTTTACTTTCATTTTCATGATCCCGATCTGCACGAGGAACTCTTCATTGTTTACCTTTTCCAGCACGGTTCCTTTTTGTCCGAAGCTCGTCACCATTACCTCGTCGCCCACCTTGATCTGCGTGGCGCGAACTGCTTTTGCCGGCTTCTTGACTTTTTCCTTCTCCAGCTCAAGCACGGCATTACCCAAGCGCTTCTTCGCATCGATGAGACGATGCTCCTTGATTTCCATGCCTTCTGCCATCATTTCGCGCAGCTCGCGAATGATCGTTTCCGCTTCTTCTTTTGCGAGTTGGACGGCAATTCGCGCTTCGTCTTCTGCTCGCTCCATTCGTTTGTTTTTCTCTTCAGCAAATTGAGCGCGCTCTTCCTCGAGCTGTGTACGCAGTTCTTCCGCTTCTTGGCGTGCCGCTTTCGCTGCCAACCTGTCTGCTTCCGCCGACTTGCGATTACGCTCCAATGAAGCAATCATGCTCTCGACCTGATTGTCTTCCTCACTGATCGAGCCACGGGCTACATCAATGATGTGTTCCGGCAATCCTAAGCGTCTTGCGATGGCAAACGCGTTGGACCTGCCAGGCACCCCGATGAGCAAGCGATAAGTAGGGCGCAACGTCTGTACGTCAAATTCTACGCTGGCGTTGATGACTTCGGGTCTATCGTAGGCATACGCCTTCAGTTCACTGTAGTGAGTCGTTGCAACCAATCTCGCACCGGAATCAATCACATGGTCGATAATGGACATGGCCAAAGCAGCACCCTCTGTCGGGTCTGTTCCTGCGCCTAGCTCGTCAAACAACACCAAGCTCTTATCATCCATTTTCGCTAAGATTTGAATAATATTGGTCATATGGCTCGAGAATGTGGACAGGCTCTGCTCGATGGATTGCTCATCCCCGATATCGGCAAAAATGGAGGAGAATACAGTCATCTCGCTCTCTTCCTCTGCCGGAATGTGCAAGCCCGCCATCGTCATCAAGGACAGCAGTCCGATTGTTTTGAGGGAAACGGTTTTCCCCCCCGTATTCGGACCCGTCACAACAATCGCCTGATACTCTCCACCTAGCTCCACATCTACTGGAACGACAACTTCACGTGGAATGAGTGGATGACGCGCTTTTCGCATGTTGACGTATCCGCGATCATTGATGCGTGGACATATCGCCTTCATGCTCCAGGCAAGCTGCGCCTTTGCAAACATAAAATCGAGCTCTGTCAGTGCTTCTGTATTCTCGACCAAAGCCTCTACCGCAAAGGATACTTGCTCCGTCAACACATACAGAATGCGCTCCACTTCACGCTCCTCGCGCAGGCGAAGCTCGCGAAGCTTGTTGTTCATCTCGACGATCACTTCCGGCTCAATAAAGAGTGTCGCCCCGGATGCCGACTGATCGTGAATAATTCCACCAAATACCGAACGATACTCCTGCTTCACCGGAATGACGAAACGATCCCCACGAATCGTAACGATGTTTTCCATCAGCATTTTTTGGTACGTAGACGAGCGTGTCATTTGATCGAGCTTTTCGCGAATACGCGACTCGAGCTGTCTAATCTCCTGACGTACTTGTCGCAATTCAAGACTCGCGCTGTCCAAAATATCGCCGTTTTCATCAACACAGCGGCGAATTTCGGTCTCCAACTCGCGCAGGCCCTCAATACGCTCTGCCTGCTGTTGCAATAATGGCAGCTCGTGATCGTCACACATATCGAGCAAAAACGTTTTGAGCCTGCGTCCGGCCATAACGGTGCTGGCGATATCCAGCAATTCCATCGGGGCGAGCATGGCGTTCAATCTGGCCCGCTGTACGGGGCCGCGGATATCACGAATGCCACCGAGCGGTACGCTACCTTTTAAGCGTAACACGGTTGCTGCTTGTTCAGTCCCTTGCTGAGCGGTAATGACTTCATCCAAGCGTAAAAAAGGAATTAGCTCTGATGCTTTTTCTTTTCCATATGTGCAAGATGCCTTGTCAATCAACAGGGCGACTATTTTATCGTATTCTAACGTCTTTAAAACCCGTTGTTCCACTGTGCTCCTCCTTCTTTATCCAGCGGCGACCGTTGTACCGTGCGGGCGGGAGCGACGGTCTATACCGGCAATCATTACGATATCTCCCCATTATAGCATGGCAGCGGAGCTTAGAAAACTTGGGCAACGGATAGCTTCGGACAGGCACCACCGGCGAAGGATAATTTTACACGTTTTCGTTTGGCATAGTTCAGCTCCTTGCGTGAGAGAATGAAAGGTGAAACAACCCTAAAGGAGGAGTACACTTGACGATCATGCGCCATATCGTCCGCTTTATCGTCGCTGCCGTAGTCCTGATGTTTGTCGGCTTTCTGGTCCCCGGCTTTTCAGTTAGCAGTTTTTGGACAGCTCTGCTCGCGGCCGTTGTCATCGCACTGATTGGCTGGGCCGTAGAAGCCATTTTCGGAGAGCGAATTTCGCCGTACAACCGGGGTATTATCGGCTTCTTGGTCAGTGCCGTCGTGATTTATCTCACTCAGTTCATCGTCTCTGGTTTCCGCGTAACGATTCTTGGAGCGCTCCTGGCTTCCTTGGTGATTGGGATCATCGACTTGTTTATCCCGATCAAAACCCATATGGATTTGCGCAATGGAGATGCCGGGAACAAGCAGGAGACTTAGGCAAAATGCAACAAAGAGCCATCCCATCAAAGACGGGGTGGCTCTTCTCCTTTTACCCACAACGTGAAAAGAGAGGCATTTCGCCCCTCTTTTCCTTAATCTATCGGTTTAGCCTTTGCCTCTTCCTGAATGATTTTCAGCAGTTCTTCGTACTCCTGGCGTAAGCGGAAGTATTCATCCGCGATATTGACTGCAGAAAGTACGGCAATTTTGGCAGTATCCAGTCGATGGTTGCCGTTTGCGATTTCGTTCATCTTGTCATCAACGAAACCGGCCACCATGCGTATGTGATTGACACTTGCCTTGCCGCTGAGCCGGTATTGTTGGCCAAAGATGTCCACCGTCAAACGATTTTTCCCATCACCTTGCACGAGAGGTACCTCCCTACTGCGACCTTTGCTCTACATTATCCTTTTTTAGGTTACTGAAAATGTCAGATTTCGTCAAGCTGTGTTACACGCGCAATTCAGCACCTGTGTTGTTTTTCAAGGCTTCGATGACAGCAGTAGTCACTTGTTGAATCTCTTCGTCCTGCAAGGTACGCTCTGCGTGACGGAATACGAGGGCAAATGCCATGCTCTTCTTATCCTGGGCAATACGTTCACCCATGTATACATCGAACAGGGTTACGGACTCAAGCAGCTCTCCTGCCGCTTCACGAATCGTTGCTTCCAATGCACCAGCAGCTACATTGCGATCGACAACGAGAGCCAAGTCACGTGTTACCGCCGGGGACTTCGGAAGCTGATTGTAATGTCCAACCTCGGCAGCTACATCAATCAAAACAGCTACATCAAGCTGGAAAACGTACGTTTCGGACAGATCATACGTTTTTTCTGTGCCCGGATGAACTTGCCCCAGATAGCCCAGACGTTTTTCTCCTACCCATACCTCTGCGGTACGTCCTGGATGCATACCTGCGATGTCCTGGACTGCTTTGTACTCGGTAGCTTGGATGCCCAAACGAGCGAAAAGTGATTCCACAATCCCTTTGGTTTGGAAGAAATCAACAGGCTGCTTGGCGCCCATCCAGTTTTGTGTGAGCAGTTGTCCAGTCAATGCACCCGCTACATACAGACGCTCTTCCGGAAGCTGAGTGAGTGTTTCTTCTTTTGTCAAGAACACACGGCCCAATTCGAAAATCGCAACATCGTGGTTTTGGCGGTTTTTATTGTAAGCGACTGTTTCCAAGAGGCTAGGAATCAAGCTCGTGCGCAGAACGCTATGGTCTTCACTCATTGGCATCATGAGCGCAACAGGGTTTACTTTTTCCTGATGAAGACCCGCTACTGCCTCAACACGATCTGGATGAACCAGTGCATAGGAAATCGCTTCATTCATACCAGTACCGATCAGGTGATGACGGATCGTACGGCGCAATTGCTGTTCTTTTGTCAACTGTCCCTGTGTGGTCGAACCAGAAGGCAAGCTGGTCGGAATGTTGTCGTAGCCGTACAGACGTGCAACCTCTTCCACCAAATCCTCTGGCAGGGTAATGTCGCCACGTCTCGTTGGAACGGTTACCGTCCATTTCTCTCCCGCTACTTCATACGGGAATTGCAGACGCTCGAAAATCGGCGATACATCAGAAGCCGACATGTCGGTTCCGAGATGCTGATTGATTTTTGCAAGCGTAACGGAAACAACAGCAGGCGCAGCTTCGCTTACAACAGCAGAGCTGATTCCTTTGGATACTGTTGCCCCAGACAATTGCTGAATCAGCGCAGCGGCGCGCTCACCAGCTTCTTGTACACGTGCTTGGTCAACACCTTTTTCCCAACGTACGCAGCCTTCTGTACGCATACCGAGCATACGAGCTGTGCGGCGCACTGTTTTTGGCGTGAACCAAGCTGCTTCGAGAATGATTTCACTCGTCTCACCAGTGATTTCGGAGTTCGCTCCGCCCATTACCCCAGCGATCGCCAAGCCTTTGGTCTGGTCGGCAATCAGCAAGGTTTGTGCATCCAGCGCGCGCTCTTGATCGTCCAACGTCACGAGCTTTTCGCCCTCGCTTGCCAGTCGAACGACAATAGAGCGATCAGCTACCTGTGTCGCATCGAAAGCATGCAGCGGCTGACCGTACTCGAGCAGGACGTAGTTCGTTACATCTACCACGTTATTGATTGGACGAATTCCCGCTGCCATCAGGCGATTTTTCATCCATTGCGGAGATGTCGCGATTTTGGCGTTGGTGAAGTGACGGCCGTGGTATTGATAGCATTCATTTGTCGCATCGATCTTAACTTGGACCGGGTTGTCGCCACCGTTTTCGGTCAGCTCGATTTGCGGGAATACCACTTCTTTGCCCAAGATAGCAGCAACCTCGTAAGCAACCCCCAACATGCTCAAGCAATCCGAACGGTTCGGTGTCAATCCCAATTCCAGCACATAGTCGTCCAAGCCGAGGTACGAAACAGCAT
This sequence comes from Brevibacillus sp. HB1.3, assembly GCF_013186635.1. NCBI lineage: Bacteria > Bacillati > Bacillota > Bacilli > Caryophanales > Paenibacillaceae > Brevibacillus > Brevibacillus sp. HB1.3. Next base: position 168,653 of record NZ_JABMIT010000004.1, read on the forward strand.
CCATTCCGATCTCCGCATCCGCTGGCAGAACCATAATGCCTTCTTGCTGATCTTTTGCCAAAAGCTTGTCGTTTAAGCCCAATTCTTTTGCAGAGCAGATCATTCCTTGGGATTCTACACCGCGTAGCTTGGAACGCTTGATGTTCAAACCACCTGGGAGCTTCGCACCGATCAGGGCAACGAGAACTTTTTGTCCCTTGTCTACGTTCGCTGCTCCACAAACGATTTGCAGGTCTTCTCCTTGTCCTGCATCAACCACACATACGTTGAGACGGTCTGCATCCGGGTGCTTGCTGCGTTCTTTTACATAACCGATCACAACACCGGATACACCTTCGTTGCGCGATTCAACTGCGTCTACTTCAATTCCGCTGCGAGTCAGCTTTTCAGCCAGCTCCTGGGGCGTCGTTCCACTCAGATCGACGTATTCAGATAACCATTGGTACGATACCTTCATCTTTACCTCTCCTCTCTAGCCTCGATTGAACTGACGCAGGAAACGAACGTCGTTGGTATAAAAATGGCGGATATCCTCTACCGCGTATTTGAGCATCGCAATTCGTTCCACACCCATACCGAATGCAAAGCCGCTGACTTCCTCAGGGTTGTAGCCGGCCATTTCCAGTACGCGCGGGTGTACCATACCAGCACCCAGAATCTCGATCCAGCCTGTTTGCTTACATACACGGCAACCGTGACCGCCGCAATTGAAGCATTGCAGGTCTACTTCTACGGAAGGCTCCGTGAACGGGAAAAAGCTTGGGCGGAGACGAATTTGCTGGTTTTCCCCGAACATTTGGCGGGCAAACGTCAAGAGAGTACCTTTCAAGTCACTCATCCCGATTTTTTTATCAATTACAAGACCTTCGATCTGCGTGAATTGGTGGGAATGTGTCGCATCGTCATCATCACGGCGATACACTTTACCCGGACAGATCATTTTGAGCGGGGTCTTGCCTTCTTTTTTCAACATTGTACGTGCTTGCACAGGGGATGTCTGCGTACGGAGCAGCAGTTCTTCTGTGACGTAAAACGTATCTTGCATATCACGTGCCGGGTGATCCTTCGGCAGGTTCAGCATCTCGAAGTTGAAGTGGTCCATTTCAACCTCAGGACCTTCTGCCACCTCGAAGCCCAGGCCAATGAAGATGTCTTCGATCTCTTCAATGATCCGAGAAAGCGGGTGCATGGTGCCTGCTGGTACTGGACGTCCTGGCAGTGTCACGTCGATCGTTTGAGAAGAAAGCTTGGCAAAGAGAGCCGCTTCTTCAAATGCTTTTTGTTTACCGGAGAACGCTGCCTCCAGCGCTTCCCTTACTTCATTCACCAGTTGACCGACAACTGGACGCTCTTCTGGGGACAGGCTGCCCATGCCGCGCAGCAGTTCTGTCAACTCGCCCTTTTTCCCCAGGTATTTGACGCGCAAATCCTGAAGTTGTGCGGCTTCTGTCACTTGGCTGATTTGGCCCAGTGCGGACTCTTTCATTTCTTGCAACCGAGTTTGCACTTCGAATCGCTCCTTTATTTCTGTTTTGGAAAAAGAAAAACCCGCCCCCAAAAAAGGGACGAGTTACTTTTTTCTCGCGGTACCACCCTTGTTAGACAATTCGCTTCCACCCTGTGACAAATGCATGACAATATCACTAGTGGAAAGAGACATTTGTCTCACTTCAGATCATTGGTAACGGGTATGACCCGGCTGCTCCTACTGCGCGAAAAGCGGTTCAGAGTGCGGCTTTGGAGTGAATTCGGCAGCTATCATGTTAAAGATGCTCGCAGTCTGTGGCATCTTCTCCCTGAAAAAACAGATAGGTCCTGCGTACTAGTCTCCGTCATCGCTTTACGTTATAATTGTGACGTAAGGAAAATTATAGCGTAACAAGAGAGAACTTTCAATTCTACAAATGTTACATATCCAGATTGTGTTTTCATGTGTATGTTACCCATTCGAAAGGGGATTTTGACATGATAGATAATGTTTCCGCCCTTTACGATAAGACAAGCAACTGCCGCCATTGCCAAGCGACCTTTTCGACCAAAAGGATCAGAAGCGGCACGTTGACGATGGTCAACCGCGACAGCGATTTTTATACCACTTTTAAAGAACAATCTTTAAATCCCATTTTATATACCGTCAATGTCTGCCCTGAATGCGGCTTTGCTTTTACGGATCAATTCCGGGACAAGCTCGCCCCCTGGCAAAAGCAGATTGTGGATGAACAAATCTCCTCGAAATGGAAGCCAAAAGACTTTGGCAAGGTTCGACACGTACCAGAAGCCATTGTCAGCTACAAGCTGGCTATTTATGCAGCTGAAATCACGGATCAGCCCCATTCCGTAAAAGCGGGTCTGTATTTGCGCCTTGCCTGGCTTTATCGATACCAAAAAAATGTCACGGAAGAAATGCGCTTTATCGATATGGCCGTGGAAGAATATGAACAATCGTATATTCATTCCGATTATACACGCGGTGACAAAGAAATGACCGAAGTCCGCTTGCTGTACTTGATTGGTGAACTCTATCGCAGACTCGAAAAGTTTGACTTAGCCATTAAATATTTTGGTAAGGCACTCGCCTTTCGCAACCACACCATTGAGAGCGGGATTATCCGGATGGCGCAGGATCAATGGCAACTCGCTCGTGAAGAGTACAAAGAGAAAAAGAACGAGCAAAAGATCGGCTAGACATGCCGATCTTTTTTATATGTCATTAATTGCAAAAATATGGTAAAAATAGTATATTTTATCTATCTAATGCAAAGGAGTGATTCTTGTGAAAAAGTGGAATCTTATCACGTCAAGTCTGCTGGCAATTCCATTGCTTTTGACTGGACAAGCTGGTGCAAGTGCTGCGGAGGTTTCGAACAAGCCATCACAGGCAGTGGATGCCATGTCAAGCGTTACAGAAGTCACAATAAACCTGGACATTCACCGAAATGCTATTTATGACAGACTCCCAGACGGCAACCATACGAATCTTATCTCATACGAGTCGACACCGGGTGGGATCAGCATCGATTCCCGAAACCGAGTGATTGCAACGTCTCCAGGCTACTATAGGGTTGATGTCTATTACGCTGGGATGCATGTGTATATCTTCCACTTTAATGTAGGTCCCATGTAATCATTTCGGTGGATCACACAAACAAAGCCGATCATCCTTATTCTTCTCGAGGATGTCGGCTTTCCCTATTATCTTCTTTTGCGCTGTGCCTCATAGACAAATATTCCTGCCGCAACCGCTGCATTCAGTGACTCCGCTCCGCCATAAAGCGGAATGTGGACAAATTGATCAGCTTTGGCAAACATCTCTTTGGAGACACCTCTTCCTTCATTGCCGATAACCAGTGCCGTCAGACCAGCATAATCAGCCTCGTCATAGGAAACACTGTTTTGCTCCAACGAAGAGATGAGAACTCTCCCTCCCTTTGTCTTCCATTCATCAGCCGTGTCAACTAACGATTGCGTAAAGACCGGGATGCGGAACAGTGCCCCCATTGTTGCCCGTACCACTTTTCCATTGTAAATATCGACACTGCCACTCCCCAGTACGACACCATCGATTGCAGCCGCTTCTGCTGTGCGCAAAATCGTGCCGAGGTTGCCCGGGTCTTGTATTTCGTCCAAAAAGAGGAGCAGTAAGCTTCCTTGTTCCTCTCTCTTCTGATCCACCCATTTTGCCCAATCTGCTGCTGTTTTTTTCACTTCGGCCACAATTCCTTGCGGTGACTTCGTTTCGGACAGCTTCGCCAGCACTGTCTCTGACGCAGCAATGACTTGAACAGCTTCTGGATGATTAGCCAGAGCACGCTGACAAGCAGGATCCATGTCACGCTGCTGATCGTAAATCACCGTGACTACCTCCGCCCCACTTTTTAACGCCTCTTCTACCAGATGCGCCCCTTCCACGAGAAAACGCTGCTGCTCTTCCCGTCCTTTCCGTGATAGCAACTGGTGCAATCGCTTTACCAGAGGGTTTTGTACTGAAGTAATGATTTCATTTGTCATAAACCTATGCCCGCTCCTCAAATTCGCGTAAGTCTTTGTTGTTCCCGATCACCACAAGCACGTCTCCGTATTGGATGACTTCATCCGGGCTAGGAGCGATATTGAATTTATCTCCGCTTTTGATGGCAATCACGTTGACTTCGTATTTTTTCCGAATATCCAGTTGGCGCAAGTTTTGACCGACCAGCTTGGACGAAACGACTACCTCCGCTACGCTGTAGTCCTCTGCCAGCTCAATAAAGTCAAGTACATTAGAAGAGATCAGATTGTGGGCGACCCGAACTCCCATGTCCCGCTCAGGGAATACGACACGGTCAGCTCCCACCTTGTATAATACTTGTCCATGACGCTCATTCTGTGCTTTTGCCACGATCTTTTTGACACCCAGGTCTTTCAGCGTCAACACCGTCAGGATACTCGCCTGAATATCGACCCCAATAGCCACGACAACTACGTCAAAATTACGGATGCCGATTTCCTTCAAGGCGCGTTCATCCGTAGAATCAGCTGCTACCGCGTGCGTTACATACTGAATATTTTCGTTAATGCGCTCCTCGTTCTCATCTATACCCATCACTTCATAATCCATCTCGTACAGCGTTCTCGCCACGCTAGAACCAAAACGTCCCATCCCGATAATGGCAAATTGCTTGGACATGTTAATCTTCCCCTTTACGGAACTTACCAATAACAAGCATTATAGCACAACCAAAACATCCCCCACAAAACGGTCATGAACGTTTTATACGAAAAGTATGGTATGCACAAATCAGCGTTTACAAATACTATTTCTTGAATTCATTCTCACAAGAGAGGTGCAAGCGCCGTCATGAACATTGCCTCACTCAATTTACGTCAAGCAATCATGTACAAAATGCAAGGCTCAGATCCAAACGAAGTGGAAGAGACCATCAGTGATGCTATCTCAAGCGGTCAGGAGAAGACACTGCCGGGGTTAGGCGTTTTGTTTGAAGTTCTGTGGCAAAACAGCGATGCTTCCTCACGTCAATCGATGATTACGACTATCGCGGAACACCTGCCTGAGCAAGCCGAAAAGCCAATCTAACCATTTCTTCTTCGAACAGACATGCTACAAAGGGAGGGGCTCCTATGTCCCTCCCTTTTCATTGTTCACTTCTTGACCTTTGTTGAACTGATTGCGTATGAATTGAGTGATTGCCAGCAAGATAGGGATAATGATGGTGATCAAATATCCTACGTTGGTCAAATGCTGTGTAAAAGAAAACAGCTCCACTATATTTTGCGGCACTAACGTTAGGAAAAAAAGCGGCACCATGATCACAATAGCGGTGACTTGCTGAAAACGAATGCCTTTGTGAAAAAAGCGCCGCAATGAAAAAATCGTCGCGTACAGCATATTCCCGATCGTTGTAAAAACGGAAGCAACCCAAATCGCCAGAAAGGCGGACTCAAAACGCTCCAAAAACCAGCCGGTTTTCTGCGTTACCTTGACCAGTTCAAGTGTAGGCCACACCATCCTCTGCAATTCTTCATAACCGAATACAGTAATGCCTGCGACAACAGTAATCACATAAATAACAAGAGCAAAGCTCATACCTGTCATGCTAGCCACCCCAAGCCTTGCCCCAGGAATAGCGAAGGCAAAGTAAACCATTAACAGCTCATACCCAGTGTAGAGCGTATACGTATTCAGCCCCGTTTTCACGACGTTTGTCCATGACTCGAATCGGAATGGCATTACATTGTACCAATCTGCGTTCATGAAGGAGACGAGCGGAATCAAGAGAGACGGCAACAGGAGGAAAGGAATCAACAGCTCATTTACCCTTGCCACAACTTCAATCTCATGACAACAAAGAAACACGACCAGCAATAGCAACGTGATGACAATTACTTCCAGTGGGGTTTGCGGCAATACGGAGGTCACGACGACTTCCCCGAACAATCTGGCTGTGATTCCCGCATTAAGGAACTGATAGAGTATGAAAAGAAATATACACAGGGTACCAATCGCAACACCAAATATCTTCGGCATAAACTCCACAAAGGTAAGACCAGGAAACTGGTTGCTTAAATAAACGATAGCCGCTACAGCCAAGGATGCTATGAAAGCACCTGCAATAGGGCCTATCCACCCCATTTGATGAAGCAGTTCGGTTGCCGTTCTCGGGATGATGAGGATACCCACCCCGATCATTGAACTGATCATAATGCTTGTCAGTTGCCAAGCACCAAAATTACGTTGTTGTTTCTCCACGATGATCGCTCTCCTATTGCATTTCCATACCAAGACGGCGCAGCTTGATTGTGTATGTAACGCGAATGGGGAAATCCTTAAAATCTTGCTTCCAGTTATGAGTTTTCCAGTAGTCTTGGTAATGCTTCGCACGCAGTGTAAGTCCCAGCTTCAAAATGTCACTATTGTACTGCTTTTGTAAATGCTGCAAGAGCTTCTTTGCGCGGTTTTCCATTTCTTTTTTTATAAGCGCTTGCATTTGTAAGATGAATTGCTCAGGAGGAATTTTCAGGTTTTCTGTAAGTTCGACAATATCCCCTTGGAGCTCACATTGATAAGTAGCGGAAGACGATTTGTGAATGATCACCTTCTTTTTTACAAAATGCGGACGAAAGCTCACATATCCGTTCTTGGTTTTCGGCAACGGAATCACAATGTCTCCACCCGGTTTTTCATTTCGCAGCTGAAGTAATACCCATGACTGCACGTGATCCAATATCCCCACCATCTTGTGTCCGCGAAAAACAGCAACCCCTTTCCAGCTCACCTCATTATTTCTTGCCTCTACATAATTCAAAAACGGCTCCATGGTTAAATTAGAGGTCTGATTGAAATAGTCGCCCAATGTTTGGTCTGGAATTCTTCCTAATTTCATGCCATTTTCGATCAGCCCCATCATATAGACGACTGGAATTGGTTCGATTCTCGGTTTGATTTCCAGTAAGGTTGACGCCTTACCCTTCACGACGATCGGCCACAGAAGTCGCCGTATTTGCGGTTCGCGACGAAAACTGTCCATGATGTCTTGGATTCCCTTTCTAGCGATCTCCTCACTTACGGCAAGAATACGCGTATGCCCAAGAAACAATCGTTGGTTTAGCCGCATTTGCAAGTTGTTGGAAGCATCTGTCACCGTTCTTCCTGTCACGCTCATGATTTTCACGGCATCCGCATTATTTCCTCCGCCCTTCCCACTACTCCCCGCGATTTTGATGGGAATAGGGATTTGGACGGTCATTTTATACAGATTTTCATTTTCTTCATCCTGGTCTATCGCAATGGCCAACACCGATGCGCGTTCTTCCAATTCACGTCTGTCCCAGCACCCTGTCAGCAGGATTGTAGAGATGATCAACAAAGCGAAGTATCTAAGAGACTTACCCATCGATATTCCGCTCCTCTCGTCTGGTCACCATGTCGCGGATGAGGATTGCTACCCAGTAAACGACAGGGATCAGCAAATTAATGACCAGGCTAGACAACCCCAGTAACGACGCCACCTTGAATACTTCCGTGATGTTTTGGGGAATGAGGGCAAAGAAGTATAAAGGGATGAGAAGGACAGAAGCCGTGATTCTTTGAAACCTGATTCCTTTCCGAAACAACTGTCTCAATGAATAAACAACTACGTAATACGCATTGGCTACCGTAGTAAAAACAGCCGAAACCCACACTGCCAAAAAAGCGGACTCCAATCGTTCCAAGATCAATCCAGGCACCTGGGTCGTCTTGACCAATTCTAGTGTCGGCCACGTCACCCTCTGCAGCTCTTCATAACCAAACACCGAAATACCCGCAACCACAATTAACATGTAGAGTGATGCTGCAATCAATAAACTGTACAATCCCGCCAGTTCCCTGTTCGTGTTTTGTTGCGCATAGGCGAAAAAGATGAACATAATTTCAAAACCGGAATAGGAATAAATTCCTTCGTACACTCCTTCTAGCATTGATCGGATCGACACATGATTAATCGGCAGGAGATTCCCAATTTCCGCCTTTTGAAATGACGCAATCGCGATAAAAAGAAGGGGAAAGATAATAAAAGGAAACAGCAGCTCGTTCACACGCGCTACTACTTCCACCTCATGCATACACAAAAATAGTATCAACAAAAACATCGTCATGAGCATCACTTCCAACGGAGTCTGCAAAAGAACGGATGTCACAACTACTTCACCAAATACACGCGAGACGACGGCCGTGGAGAAATACAGGTATACCAGATAGATACAAATCCAAGGAAGGCTGAAAACTTTTCCCACCCAAGGCCGTTTGGCAGATCCCCACACCTTGTGACTGTATTCAATAAAGGTTTCCCCTGGATAACGCTTGCTCAATTTGACAATTAACCATAAGGAGACATACGCACCTGCTGAGCCAATCAGAGGGGCGATCCAGCCTGCCTCATATAATTTCGAACTGGTTGTGCGAGGAAGGGTCAAAACTCCGACACCGATTAAGGTACTTGTCATGAGACAAATTTGCTGCCACATCGATAGAGTCTGGTGCCAGCCGTGCCCTTCCCTCCTGTTCATTTCTGGTTATCCTCCTCTCTGATCCGGATTTTATCTTGAACATGAAACATCATCGGTCTTGTTTTCAACATGTGATGGGGTGCCCGTATGAACAAGTCCTTCATTCCATTCAGGTTGAGCGGACTAAGCGGGCTCATATAGGGTACTCCAAACGATTTCAGTGAAGACAAATGAATGAGGATGACAATCAAAAACAGCATAATACCGTATAGACCAAACATTCCTGCCAGAATCATTACCGGAAAGCGGAGCATCCGTATAGCAATCGCTGCACTGTAACTTGGGGATGCAAACGAGCCAATTGTCGTCACAGCCACGATGATCACCATGACAGGACTGACAAGCCCAGCCGTTACCGCTGCTTCCCCAACCACGAGTGCCCCAACAATCCCAATCGTAGGACCGATTGGCCCCGGCAGCCTCACACTCGCTTCCCTCAATATTTCAATGGCCAACTCCATAGACAGAGCTTCGATTAAAGAAGGGAATGGAACGGTAGATCGTCCTGCCGCCATCGCAATGACCAGTCGAGAAGGGATCATCTCTGGATGAAACGAACTAAACGCGATATAAAGAGACGGCAACAGCAAGGCAATGCTGATACTGATAATCCGAATAAAACGAATCAAGGTCGCGATATAAAACCGCTCGTAATAATCCTCAGGACTCTGATAAAACTGCGAAAAAACAGCTGGAGCAATCAATCCGAACGGAGTCCCATCTACCAGAATGCCTACCTTCCCTTCTAAAAGATTGGCCACTACTTTGTCCGGGCGCTCCGTATTTTGAATCTGCGGAAATGGAGACCATCTCCGATCCTGGATCATTTGTTCGATGTACCCGCTCTCCAGCACAGAATCCACCCGAACATTACTCTCGATTCGCGCAATCACTTCCTCTACCATCGGGGGATACGCAATACCCTCGACGTACATGATGTAAATGTCAGTCTGCGTTCGTTCTCCGACAACCATATGTCGCACTCTGAGATTCGGGTCCTTCAAGCGGAAGCGGATTAGTGCTGAATTCACGCACAACGTCTCACAAAAGCCATCGCGTGGCCCTCGTACGACGGATTCCGTCTGAGGCTCTTCCACTGAACGCCTGTCCCAACCTCTCGTGTTATTCAAATAAGCATTTGGACATCCATCGAGGATCAGTACCGCACATCCAGACAAAATATTTCGGACGACCTGCCTCAGTTTGTCTGTCAAATCTAGCTCATTTGTCGCCGGATCATTATAGGTGATATCGGGAGTCGTCATATAGCGAATAATAAAATCACTGATGACATTTCGATCCACCATGCCATCTATAAAAACGATAGCGGCTTGCGTCTTTGTCTTCGTTTGAAAACGACGAACGACGAGATCGTCACATTTTCCAAGCTGCGCTTGAATCAATTGGATGTTTTCCTCCAGATTAGTCGTGAGCGCAACATCCGATACGCTTTCCATGCTCTTGTCGGAGTGCTGCTCCAACGTTTTTGACTGGAGGGCTTCTTTTCTTTTTTTCCATGCTTGAAAAAACTGGCTCAAGCTGCTCACCCTTATCCATGGAATGTAGAATGTAGACTGTCTACAGGTACGGATAGTGTGCCCAATAATGGAAAGGAAATCCTCGTAAATGGCGTATTACAAAAGAAAAACAGGTCCAACCTAAGTCGGACCTGTTAAGCGACTACCTCGCGCTTGTTTTCAAATTTCTCGTAGCTCTTCTCCAGCATGATCGCCTTTAAGATCTGGACACTTTCCCAAACCTCTGTATAAGTCGTATAGAAAGCAACAGGGGCTAACCGGATGATGTTTGGGGCACGGAAGTCAGGAATAATGCCGGCTTCCTTCAAGGCCTTGCATATACGTATGGCCTCTTCGTGCTCAAGGCTGACATGCCCACCTCGGCGATCGTCCTGCTGTGGGTTCGCAATCGTAAAACCCATGTCTGCCAGCTCCACCTCGATCAAATTCATCATGAACCGTGTTAAGCCGAGCGACTTGGTACGAAGCTTTTCCATGGACACCTCCTGGAACATTTCCAACGAACCAAGCAGTGGGGCGAGACTCAGCATATGTGGGGTCCCGATCTGGTAAGCGCCCGCACTTTCGCATGCCTCCAGCGTATGATCCATGTCAAATTGCTTATCCTTTTTCGAGCTGAACCATCCCGCCAATCCAGGAGTCCTGCCAAAATGCTTGCGATTGACATATAGGCTACCCACACTTCCAGGTCCTGCATTTACGTATTTGTAGTTGCACCAGTAGGCAAAGTCCACTCCCCATTTACTGAAGGAGTGCGGGATCGCTCCTACAGAGTGACATCCGTCAAAACCAATCAGAATGCCTCTCTCATGTGCGGCTGCTGTCAACCGTTCGATATCGAGCAGCTGGCCGCTGCGATACAGGACGGTAGGAAGGACAACGAGTGCTACTTCATCCGTCATCGCATCGATAATATCCTCTTCTTCGATCAAGCGGCCATCTCTTGACGCTACTCGAATTAAATGCTCTTCCGGGTCCAGCCCGTGGAGCTTCATTTGACTCTGGAGTGCGTAGATATCGGTAGGGAAATCCAGTTCGGTGGCAACGACCTTCGACCTCTTCCCAACCGGATGATAGAAGGTAGCTGCCAGCTGATGCAGGTTGATCGTCGTAGATCCCGTGACAATCACTTCCTCCGGGCTTGCCCCTACAAGCGCTGCGCTCATCTCTGCCAATTTCTCCGAAAAGAAAAACCACGGATGATGACCCGTTGTCCAGCCTTCCACACCTAGCTCCTTCCAAGACTGCATCATATCCATGACGCTCTTTTCCGCTCTTTTTGACATGAGGCCAAGCGAGTTTCCATCCAAATACAGGCTCGGAAGCAGATAAAACTCTTCGCGATAGCTCGCGAGTTCGTCCTGTGCATCCAATTGCTGTGCGTACGCTTTCGTTAAGCCGCTCGATTGAGACATAATTACCTCCTCAGCTTGTTCTATCGTTATTTCTATTATAGGCTGAATTTTCAAACAAGAGAATCCTATTTACAAAAAGAAAATCCCGTGCCACCTACGACACGAGATTCTTATCCAAATATAGTTGTATTCCCCAAATGACTAGCAAGATTTGCGCGATGCAAAAGAGCGGGAGCAGGATGCGAAAAGAGGTATGCTTGGTCTTATGCCGTTGAATGAGCATACCCTCAAACGCCCCAATCCCTCCTCCTAAAAATGCGACCAAAAAAAGGCTCATTTCTGGAACCCGAAAACCTTTTTCTTTAGCCAGACGCTTGTCTGCCTGCATCAGGTAATAAGCATAGCCATTCACCAGTAAAGCTCCTGCCGCCAGCACCCAGACATTCGAATTGAAGTATCCTACCAAGAGGAGAGCCCAACTAATAACGAGGACCAACACGAAATTGCGGCGGTGGGCAGCTAATTGTTGATGGTACATTTCTTATTCTCCTTTTGCCCGATATGCCCGATTTGCCATAAACTGCTTGCGCACGAAGAATACCACAGCCAATACAATCACGATCACCAGCAAAGCGTAGAAACCGTATTTACGGATGACCTCGATAATAGCTTCCACATTATTACCGAATACATGGCCGAGAAAGTAAAAGGCGATGGTCCAAATCAACCCGATCGGATATGACAGCATCGCATAACGCCGAAACGTCATACCACCAAGCCCGACCAAATAAGGTACGACATGACGGACAACCGGAAATAAGTAGCTGATGCAAAGAGCAGTAGTTCCATACTTCTCCAGCAAGCTCGTTGATCGATTCACAGCGTTCCTCATTTTCTCGGTTTTGCACAGCCACTTTAATATTGGTTTCCCAAAGTACTTTCCAAGTAAAAAGCCAATCGTCAATCCGGAGGCAACCCCTAAATATCCCGCCAAAAAAGAATACCAAGGGTTTAACATGCCAATGGAGGCAAGAAATCCTCCTGTAGCGACAACCAGCTCATCGGGAATCGGCAAGCCTACAATTCCCAGCCAAAGCATGAAAAAAATCGCTACGTAGCCGTATTGCTCTATGATGGACATTAGCAGGTCGACTTCCATGAGGCAAAATCCCCTATCCTTGCCACAGTGCGGTCATTTCTTGACATACTAGCAGCTATGGCATCGCACGATATCTGACTCTATGTATTACGTTATGAACCTCAAAAAAGGTACTTGTTTATTTTGCAATAGATTTGCGTATTTTATCAAGCACAGATGTAACAGACCGCCCTATCCTGATAGATGCTTGAGCGCTTCACGCCTGGACAAACTCGCAAGTGGAGTCGCTTCTACAAATTCACGTACGGCTTTGGGATTGGTTTTCGCATACTCTCTCAACGCCCAGCCGATTGCCTTCTGAATAAAAAACTCTTTGGAATCCGCGCATCTTTCCACCAAAGAAAAGAGCAGCCGCTGATCTGTCTTGTCCTTGTAAGACAATTGAAATAAAATTGCCGTTCGTTGCAGCCACATGTTGGTCCCATCCATCCAGGCTGTCGTATTCGATACGATCAGTTCGGGATGCAAGGCGAACAATTTGCCCGTTATATGGGAAGCCAAATAATCGACGGTATCCCACCACGATTTTGTCGTGATCAGTTCGACAACGAACGGGAGATGGTCAGGGGTGAGACGCTTTTTGGACTTCTCGAGTACGTCAAGCGCTACATACTGGTACTCTCGCGCTGGCAAAGCCCACAAGGAACGAACGACCTGCTCCCAATCTTCGGGTACACCATAATCACGAAAGATTTGTTTGGTCAGTTCTTTGCGCTGTGGTGATTTTATCCCCAGAAAAGGAAAATGATTTTTCATGTACTGCACCATAGGGCCAGCCACAATCGAATCACCATGTGCACGCAACCGTTCCTCGACAGCCTCCGTATACTCACTTGCGTTCATCCGCGCCTCCCCCACTCATCTAATCACCCGGTGGTTTAGCCTGCTACTTGGACGTCCTGCTTGACGACAGCAAAAGCATTTTGCTCTTCGTCTTTGTACGGATAATACACGACGAGTGTAAAATCTCCCTCGACGAGCTCACCAGTCTCCATCCATTTTTCAATATCAAAGGTCACCTTGGCAGTCAGCGTGTGTTTGAAATAATCTTTTTCCAATGCAGCATGTGCCGCAAAATCATCGCGGAGTCGCTCACGTTGCTCCGTTAGGACAGCAAACGTCTGCTGCATCTCTTCCTTGTCCATGACATCCTCCCACCACAGCTTGCGCGGGCGATGCTTCTGGTTGCGCAGGAAATCGAATTTCATCATGCTAAGCACATGACCCATACCATCTACTTCCTGGAATTGCAAAAACTTCTGCAAACGCACGAACAAATCCTCTAATTGATGACCGATTCGGCCCCAACCTTGATTTTCCCAATAATCTCCAAATGCCTGGAAGAAGTCAAAAGCCGTTTCGAACTGATTCGCCAAGAGCCACTCCACAGTATAGTCCATCCGGTGCGCATTCCAGTACTTTTCCAAAATGTCTTCTACACGCTTGATTTTTTGCATGTCATCAAAGGAAAGGACGTTATTCCCCAAAATTTCGTAAGGAGCCTCATCCATAAAAACATAGCCATGATTAGCCGCACGCGCACGAACACCTGTCCCGCGCAGCATTTTCAAGAAACCGAGCTGAAGTTCTTCCGGGCGCAGACCAAACACGTCATTGAAGGTTTTGCGGAAGGACGCATAATCTTCCTCAGGCAAACCAGCGATCAAGTCCAAATGCTGATCGATTTTTTTCGAATCCTTAATTTGTGTCACTGTCCGCGCAAGGCGATCGAAGCGCTGAATCCGCTGAACAAGGCGGTTGGTCTCATCATTCGTGGACTGAACCCCAATCTCGAAGCGGAAAATACCTGGAGGTGCGTTCTCGGTCAAGAAGTCGAGTACGTCCGCGCGCAAAATGTCTGCCGTGATCTCGAATTGAAAGACCGTGCCATTGTGGTTATCGATCAAGAACTGAAAGATTTCCAACGCATATTTCTTATTGATGTTAAACGTTCGATCCACGAACTTGATCGTTTTGACACCGTGATTGATCAAACGCATGAGATCTTCTTTCACTCGTTCCAAACTGAAATAGCGTACGCCGTCTTCAATCGAAGACAGACAGTATTGGCATTTGAACGGACAGCCACGGGATGCCTCAAAATAGACGACGCGGTTGTTCAGCTCGTCCAGATGATCCGCGTAGGGGGAAGGAATGCTGTCCATCTCTTCCACTTGCGCACGCGGCATGGAAAAACGCACGTACTCCTCTTCGCGATAAGCGATACCGGCTACATCACGCAAGCGGGGAGGCTGCTTGGTTTGCAGGGATTCCTGGTACACCTGCAAAAGCTCCAAGAAGGTCTGCTCCCCTTCACCAATGCAGATGACATCGATTTCAGGATGCTTCTTCATCCATTCGTCCGCATCATAGGTCACTTCTGGTCCGCCGAGGATAATCGGAACATCCGGGCAAATCTTTTTCAGCGTGCGCATGACACTGAGGGTCTCACGAATGTTCCAGATATAACAGGAAAATGCAACGACATCAGGCTTGCGCTTGTGTATATCTGCTACTATATTTAACGTCACATCGTTGATGGTATACTCCACCAGCTCAATCGAAGGAAATGCTTCCTGGGCATAGCTTCGCAAATAACGCAAAGCGAGTGAGGAGTGAATAAACTTGGCGTTTAAAGTCGATAGTAAAATCTTCATGAATGGGTCTACTCTCCTTGCAAAATTCGGCACCAAAAAACCATCTGCAATCGATGGTTCAGGTCTGACCGATCTTTTTCCTTTCGTAACAGTACCATACGAGGCTAGTAACGGCAAATCGTTAACGGTTTAATTCACGCACCACATGCCCCAGCTCCGGCACGATCAACCGATTCATCGCCAGTCGTACCGCACCTGTTGAACCTGGCGTGGAAAAAATCATTTTCCCTTTCCGCGTCCCTGCAATCGCACGACTGAGCATCGCTGCCGAACCGATGTCTTCTGTAAAGCTCAACATCCGAAACAGCTCGCCAAATCCTGGCATTTCCTTATCGAGTAAGCCAGAAACAGCCTCAAAGGTATTATCTCGAGGCGAAATGCCAGTACCGCCATTGAGAAGAATGACTTGAACGTCTTCATGTGCGATTCCCGCTTCGATCGCAGCAATGACCTGTACGGGCTCGTCCTTTACTATTTGATAAAGCGCAACGCTGTGACCTGCTTCAGTCAATAGTTGCTTCATTAATTGCCCGCTTTTATCTGTATCCTCTGTCCGGGTATCGGAAACGGTGATGACCATGCATGTGACTTCCTTGGGCGATAGCGCCTTGTGTTCCTGCGTACTCATCCGTATTTTCCTCATTTCTTCAATATATATCTCTTCTCATGATACCATGTTCCGGTTTCCATTACCCTCGTCGTTCCGGCAACAATTTCTTCACTCCCTATACCCGAGATGCTTCGCTTTCCTATATAATGCTGATGACTGCTATTTTTTCGACAGACCAAGGAGGCGTGCGCGAATGCCAGAGCGACCATATTTTTCTTTTCATTTCCACAAACAATCGCACACACCGATCTATGTACAACTCGCTGAACAATTAAAAACAGCGATTCTTCGTGGTGCCTTTCTTGTAGATGGACAGCAATTGATATCGCTGCGAGATATGAAAACCATTAGCGGCTGCTCATTGGAGACAGTCAAAAAAGCATACGATCATCTTGCATTGGAAGGCTGGCTGGAAGCTGTGCACGGCAAAGGTTATTACTTGACGCAGCTTGCCAAAGAAGCTCGTTTGGAAAATCGCCTCCCGCTCACAGATATTCCGATCGCTTCCCTAGCTGATTCCTCCCCTCGTCCTAGCGAAGAGCTAGTGAAACGCTTGCGTGGTGCTTTTTATGAGAGCCTGACCGTATTGGATGAACCGTCCGCGCAAAAGAAAATCAGGCGTACACAAGCTGCCAAGGTTTTTGCCGATCACCTCGGCCGCCGGGGGCTTCCTCACTCACCTGAGCGCCTCCTGCTTTTTAATAGAAGCACGAGCGGCTTCGCCTTTCTTGCCCAGCGTGTCATGAATTCACGTGATGTCGTCTATGTGGAGGAGTACAGCTATCCCGTATTTCTTCGCCTGTTGAGCCAGTGCGGAATTACCGTGCGCCCGATTCGCATGGATGAAGAAGGCGTTTGTATTCAAGCTCTCACAGAAGAGCAGGAGCATTACCCAGCGAATTGGCTTTTGATTAACCCGCATTATCAATTTCCTACCGGTATCAGCTATTCGTTGAAACGAAAGGAAGATCTGCTCGAATGGGCTCAAAGCCATAACGTACGTCTTGTGGAAAACGACCATTATGGCGACCTCTGGTTTGAAGAACCGAGTGTTCCGCTGTACCAGATGGCTGCACAGGCAAAAAGCCCTGTGGAGGTCTACTATCTGCATTCGTTGTCCAAAACGCTGGCTCGCGATCTGCAATTGGGCTTATTGATGCTTCCCTCTGATTTATCGGATGACGAGTTGGAACGCTACAGTCAGCTTGTTTCCATGACAGGAGCTGAGCCATCCTTGCTCGTCGTGGAATCCGCCGTCCGCCTCCTCGATGATCCATGGTTTTATGAAGAGTTTCTGACGGATCGTCGCGCCCTTTTCCAGACCCGCTTCCTGCGACTGTGGCAGGAAAAACGCCAGGCACTCCCTGATCATGCGCGAATGTACCCCATTTCAGGGGGGTTAAATACGTGGATCAAATGGGGCACGCCAACTGCAAGAGCAACCGAACAAGAAGAGAGAGTCGTCGCTATTCTGCGTGAGGAAGGACTCGAGCTGACTGGCGGTCATGCTTTTCGCGTAGCAGATGAGCCCACCGATATTCTGCGCTGCCCGGCTGTCCGTTTTCCACTCGCTCCACTGGAAGAACGAGAGTTGAAGCATTGGCTTCACCGATTGGGTGCTGCTCTACTTCGGTAAGTTTTCCAAGGGAAATGCCATACTAAGAAATGGATTTCCCTCTTTTCCTTTTCACTAGACTCAAAAAAAGCCGAGGTATAACATGCTATGATTAAAAAAATCGTAGAAAAGCTTCACCTTGATCCACCAAAAACGCTTGTTCTTGGGTTTTCCTTGATTATCTTTTTGGGAGCGCTGCTTTTGACTCTCCCGGTCGCTACAGTCGATGGACTTGGTCTGCATTGGCTTGATGCGCTGTTTACAGCCACCTCTGCTACATGTGTAACAGGCTTGGTTGTCGTCGATACCGGAACGACTTTTACTACCTTTGGTCAACTCGTCATTTTATCGCTCATCCAAATTGGCGGTCTCGGCTTTATGACGTTCGCTACCTTTTTCGCACTAATCATGCGCAAAAAGATCTCCTTGCGCGAGCGACTCATCCTGCAAGAATCCCTGAATCAGATGTCGATGGAAGGTATCGTTCGTTTGGCCAGAATGATCCTGGTCTTTACTGCCTTCACTGAGCTGATTGGCGGTGTGCTTCTCTCTATACGGTTTGCCTTTGATTTCCCATTGCCTAAAGCGATCTACTTCGGCTTTTTTCATGCAATTTCTAACTTTAATAATGCTGGCTTTGACTTAATGGGGGAATTCGCCAGCTTGACAGCCTACGTAGATGACCCGGTCGTCACGCTCGTTGTCTGTCTGCTGATCATCCTCGGTGGGATCGGATTCATCGTTGTGAGTGAGCTGTACGATTACCGTCAAACGCGCCGTCTTTCTCTACATACGAAGGTCGTTTTGTCTACGACCGGGATATTAGTTGTTGCAGGAGCTGCTCTGATCTTTATTTTGGAGTATGCGAATCCGAAGACCTTGCAGCCTTTGTCTATGATGGGCAAAGTGCTTGGCTCGCTTTATCAGTCAGTCACAGCACGTACGGCAGGTTCGAACACCTTGAATATCGGTGACATGTATCAGTCATCCCTTTTCCTCATTATTCTCTTAATGTTCATCGGTGCTTCCCCAGGATCAACGGGTGGCGGTATCAAGACGACGACATTCGCCACACTGATTGGTGCTGTTGTCGCCCAAATTAAAGGAAAAGAAGACGTGATCTTCTTCCGGCAGCGCATCCTGCCTCACATGGTCTACAAATCGCTGACATTGACGATGATCTCCTTGTTTATTGTCCTTGTCATGACGATGGTGCTTTCTATTACAGAGACAAGTGCCCGATTCGAGATGATCCTGTTCGAGGTCACTTCTGCGTTTGCTACGACTGGATTGTCCATGGGGCTAACCCCTCATCTGACTCCAATCGGGAAAATCCTGATCGTATTGACGATGTTTGCCGGTCGGCTCGGACCTCTCACCATTGCCTTTGCCCTCGCACAACGCAAGCAAAAGGAGTACTTCCGCTATCCAAAAGGGAAGATCACGATCGGATAAGTCGTATCCTAATGGAGAAAACCCTGCCAGAGCACCCGAAGGACTTTGGCAGGGTTTCGTTTTGTGTATGATTTATTGTGTTTGCCACTGTTTGGACAGCTCGTCGCGAACCAGTTGGCCCATCTCGATTGTACCAATCGCTTTGCTTCTGTCTGCTGCGATATCGCCCGTGCGATGTCCTGCTTCCAGTACGGACCAAACTGCGTTTTCCACCGCTGCTGCCGCTTCATCCATTCCGAGAGAGAGACGAAGCATCATCGCTACGGACAGAATGGTTGCCAGCGGATTGGCAATGCCTTTTCCTGCAATGTCAGGAGCAGAGCCATGAACCGGTTCATACAGGCCAAAGCTGCCAGCTGCCAGACTCGCCGAGGAAAGCATCCCAATCGAACCAGTCAGCATCGCTGCCTGATCACTCAAGATGTCGCCAAACATGTTTTCTGTAACGATGACATCAAACTGTTTGGGTTCACGCACAAGCTGCATCGCGCAAGAGTCTACCAACTGGTGAGACAGCTCTACATCTGGATAGTCAGCCGCCACTCGCTCGGCTACCTTCCGCCAGAGTCGGGAGCTTTCGAGAACGTTTGCCTTATCTACAGATACGAGACGCTTTTGGCGTTTGCGGGCAATGTCGAAGCCAACTCGAATGATTCGCTCGACTTCCGCTTCATGATAGATGCACTGATCTTCTGCAACTTCACCGTTTGGACCGTCATAGCGTTTTTTCTCACCGAAGTAAATCCCCCCGGTCAGTTCACGTACAACGATCAAGTCAACACCAGAAACGACTTCTGGCTTGAGGGTGGACGCATCCACCAGAGAGCTGTGCATGGTAGCTGGGCGAATGTTCGCAAACAATCCGAGTGCTTTGCGAATACCGAGCAGCCCTGTTTCTGGACGAAGATTCCCAGGATTCTGATCCCACTTCGGCCCGCCAACGGCTCCCAAGAGCACAGCATCCGCTTGTTTTGCCAGCGTTACCGTTTCTTCTGGCAACGGTGTTCCATCCGTATCGATTGCGATTCCACCGATCCGGCCTTCTTCACATGTAAAAGTGACACCTTCAAGTTCCCCTACGAGTGTAAGGACTTTGACCGCTTCCTGCATAATTTCTGGTCCAATACCGTCTCCAGGAAGAACGGCGATGCGATAGTTTTTCTTCATCGTTTATCCCGCTTTTCTATACGTAATGGTTTCCGAACGCTGCTGGTTCCTATGATCCTATCCACTTTAAAACCCTATCTTTATATCGTTGCACTGACAGGAGTAGGCTCACCTCTCCGCTCCATGATCTTGTTGACTGCCCGTACATAGGCAATAGCGCTTGCTTCCAGCACATCCGTACTCACACCGCGTCCTGTTACGATCAGATCGTCCTGTTGAAGGCGTACGAACACTTCACCCAACGCATCTTGTCCATGGGTAACAGAAAGAATTTTGTAGTCGACGAGGGAGACTTCTTCTCCGGTAGCGCGGTCAATCGCTTTGTAGATAGAATCAACCGATCCATTTCCACATGCGGCTTCTTCACATACCGATCCGTCGGCACGAATCAGTCTCACACTCGCTGTCGGAACGGAAATGTTGCCGTAAGCGAGCTGCACGGATTCCAGCTGGAACGCCTCAGGTCCACGAACCATCTTGGAATCGACTAATGCGAGGATGTCATCATCCGTGATTTCTTTCTTCTTGTCGCACAATACTTTGAATGCTGTAAACGCTGCGTTTACCTCTTCTTGCTCCAGGTGATAACCCAGATCAACCAACTTTTCTTTGAAAGCATGACGGCCAGAGTGCTTGCCGAGAACCAGTTTGTTTGACTTGAAGCCAACCGATTCCGGACGGATAATTTCGTACGTAGTGACCTCTTTTAACACACCATCCTGGTGAATACCGGATTCGTGCGCAAACGCATTTGCACCTACGACTGCTTTATTTCCTGGCACGATCATCCCTGTCAAACGGCTTACCAGCTGACTGGTCCGTGCGATTTCTTTCAAATTCAGCTTGGTCGTCGCCTGGTAGTAATCCTTGCGTGTCTCCAAGGCAAGGGCCACTTCTTCCAGAGCAGCATTTCCTGCGCGCTCTCCGATTCCATTAATGGTACCCTCTACTTGCGTAGCTCCACCCTCGACAGCAGCAAGACTGTTGGCGACTGCCATCCCGAGGTCATCATGGCAATGACAGCTCAGGCGAATCAGATCAGTAGAAGGCACGCGTTTTTTCAGCTCTCGGAAAATGTTTCCGTATTGGTACGGCGTCATGTAGCCAACCGTATCTGGAATATTTACCGTGGTAGCCCCTGCCTTGATGACCGCCTCTACAACCTCTGCCAAAAAGTCGATCTCGGTACGCGCCGCATCCTCTGCGGAAAACTGAACTTCCGTAAAATATTTTTTCGCATAGGTGACCGCTTCCACCGCCCGAGCAAGGACTTCTTCCTTGCTCATGTTCAGCTTGAACTGACGATGAATCGGAGACGTTGCGAGAAAGACGTGGAGGGAAGCGTTTTGTGCGTTGCGAAGCGCTTCGTATGCCTTATCCATGTCGTCTTTTACGGCACGAGCCAGACTGACGACGGTTGCATTCTTCACCCGTTTTGCAACTTCGGCCACAGACTTTTGATCACCAGGGGAGGCAGCAGCGAAGCCTGCCTCCATTCTGTTTACGCCCAGCTTTTCGAGTTGAAGGGCGATCTCCACCTTTTCGTTCGTGCTAATATTGACGCCCGGAGACTGCTCCCCATCGCGCAGAGTCGTATCAAAAATCTCAATGGTCCGCATGAACTTTTCACCTCCACATTTTTCCCTACATTATATATACATTTTTTACACACCTATTTATTGACCGATTTTCACTTCTTCTTTTTTCGTATCTTTGTTGATCCAAGACATCATGCCACGCAGCTGCTCCCCTACTACCTCGATACCATGCTCGGATTCCAGACGGCGACGGGAAGTGAAGCCAGGACGGTTTGCTTGGTTTTCCAAGATCCAATTGCGCGCGAATGTACCGTCTTGGATTTCTGCCAGTACTTTTTTCATTTCTTTGCGAGTCTCATCTGTGATGATGCGACGACCTGTGCTGTAGTCACCATACTCAGCAGTGTCACTGATGGAGTAGCGCATACGAGCCAAGCCACCCTCGTACATCAGGTCAACAATCAGCTTCAGCTCATGCAAGCACTCGAAGTAGGCGATCTCAGGAGCATAACCTGCTTCCACCAATGTATCGAAGCCTGCTTTTACCAGCTCGCTTGCGCCACCGCACAATACTGCTTGCTCACCGAACAGGTCTGTTTCTGTCTCTTCACGGAAAGAAGTTTCGATTACGCCCGCTTTTGTGCAACCGATACCGCTGGAGTATGCGAGTGCCAGATCTTTCGCGTTGCCAGTTGCATCTTGGTAAATTGCGATCAAACCAGGTACGCCGAAGCCTTCTTGGTATACGCGACGAACAAGGTGACCCGGGCTTTTTGGCGCTGCCATGATTACGTCTACATCAGCTGGCGGCACGATTTGCGCGTAGTGGATGTTGAACCCGTGTGAGAAGCAAAGTGCAGCCCCGGATTTCAGGTTTGGAGCGATCTCGTCGCGGTATACTTGTGCTTGACGCTCATCTGGCATCAGGATTTGAACTACGTCAGCGCGTTTGGTTGCTTCGGCTACAGTCAAAACTTCAAAACCGTCTTTCGCTGCAACATCCCAAGATTTCCCTGGACGAAGACCCACCACTACTTTATAACCGCTGTCGCGCAGGTTTTGTGCTTGTGCATGACCTTGGCTACCGTAACCGATGATTGCGATTGTTTTTCCACGCAGTACCTCTTGTTTTACGTCCGCTTCATAATACATTTTTACCATTTGTATAGCCTCCCTAAAAATGTTTAGTTTGAATTTCTATTCTGAAATTTTTCAATTTAAACCGTTGCTGCGGCTGTTACTGGAACAATACTGCGCGCCATCGCTACTGAACCTGTTCTTGTCAATTCAATAACGCCGTAGCTTTGTAATAGTACGAGCAGCGCATCAATCTTTTCGGTGTCACCCGTTACTTGCACGATTAGTGAGCTAGGACCCACATCGACGATCGCGGCACGGAACGGTTCGACAATTCCATTTAACTCTGCCAGCTGGCTGGGCGATGCCGTCACTTTTATCAGTGCCAGTTCCCGTGAAACAAAAGGGTTCTCGCTGAGATTCGTGACTGAGATGACATCGATCAGCTTGTGCAATTGCTTCATGAGCTGATTGATTTGGCGGTCATCTCCCCCGGTTGAAATGATCATCCGGGACAGCCCCTGTTCTTCCGTGCCTCCCACCGTAATGCTGTCGATGTTGAAGCCGCGTTGGCCGAACAGTGTCGCCACTCTAGTCAAAACGCCTGGTTGGTCGTTGACGAGTACGGAAATGGTATGTTGCTGCATCCTAATCGTCCCCCAATTCCATCTGATCTAGTGTGTTGCCTGATGCAACCATCGGATATACGTTTTCTTCCTGTGCAACTCGGAAGTCCACCACGACTGGTCCATCATGCGCAAGTGCCTCTGCCCAAACTGCTTCGGCTTCCTCTGGCGTGTGTGCTCGCAAGCCTTTTACGCCATATGCTTCCGCCAGTTTCACAAAATCCGGGCTGCATGTCAGATCGATTTGGCTATAGCGGTTATCGTAGAAGAGCTCCTGCCATTGACGAACCATTCCCAAGCACTGGTTGTTCACAATCGCTACTTTGACCGGAATGTTGTATTGGGAGACAATAGCCAGCTCCTGGTTGGTCATCTGGAATCCGCCATCCCCTACGACAGAGATTACCGTGCGATCTGGGTGAGCGATCTGTGCGCCAATTGCCGCCGGGAAGCCGAAGCCCATCGTGCCGAGACCACCGGAAGAGATAAAGGAGCGCGGGTGCTTGAACTTATAGTATTGAGCTGTCCACATCTGGTGTTGTCCAACGTCTGTTGTGACGATCGCTTCCCCATCTGTGGAGTTGTACAAGAGTTCAATCACTGCTTGTGGCTTCAAAACGTCGCCATCTTTTTTGTACTTGTACGGATATTGTTCTTTCCACTCTTTCAACTGGCTGATCCACGCTTCTGAATCACAAGCTTTTGCGAGCGGAGTTGCTTTTGCCAGCGTGCTCTTCACGTCGCCCGCTACTGTTACCGCTGTGTCTACGTTTTTCCCCAGCTCTGCTGGATCGATGTCGACGTGTACGATGCGGGCTTTTGGTGCGAACTCCTTCGTGCGTCCCATCGTGATCCGGTCATCAAAGCGTGCTCCTAGACCAATCACACAATCCGCATTCAAGAGTGCTTGGTTCGCTGTGTAATTTCCGTGCATCCCCGGCATTGCCAACGATAACTCATGTGTTCCTGGGAAACCGCCCAATCCCATGAAGGTGTTGATCACCGGGATGCGTGTTTTTTCAGCAAAGTCGCGCAATTCTTTCTCTGCTTGAGCTGCAATGATTCCCCCGCCCGCCAAAATGACTGGACGCTTCGCTTCACTAACGGCTTTGACAAACTCTTGTACTTCTTCGTCACTTGGTACGAGTGAAGCGCGGTAGCCGCGAATTTCCACTTTATCCGGGTAGGTAAATGGTGCCTTCTCATTGGCGACGTCTTTTGGAATGTCGATCAATACTGGGCCGGGACGGCCAGTTGTCGCAATGTGGAACGCTTCCTTTACAATCCGCGGGAGATCGCGAATATCGCGGACAAAGTAGCTGTGCTTCGTAATCGGGATGGTAATTCCCGTAATGTTCGCCTCTTGGAACGCATCGGTACCAATCAGTGACTGTGCCACGTTACCCGTGATGCAGACCAGCGGAACCGAGTCCATCTGAGCAGTTGCAATCCCTGTTACAAGGTTCGTTGCTCCCGGACCAGAAGTGGCGATACATACACCCGGTTTGCCAGTCGCTCGGGCATATCCGTCAGCAGCGTGGATAGCGCCTTGCTCGTGGCGAGTCAAAATGTGCTTGAAGTAGCTCCCGTACAGGGAGTCATAAATGGGGAGAACCGCCCCGCCTGGATAGCCGAAAATGTATTCGACCTCCTCCAGGATCAAACAGCGAAGCAGTGTTTCTGCTCCTGACACCTCTTCCCCGAACTGAATCGGTGGAATGCCGTTCTTTTTCTGCAATTCGGCCATTTCAACACTCATTGCTCTCTCCTCCTCCCAATTCCAACAGGTATTGAAAATAACTATAGACACATAGAAAAACCCTTTCGCCCCGACACGGTTCGATTTCCATGTCTTTTGGGGCGAAAGGGTTCGCGGTACCACCCAACTTTATCGGCGCCTCGCGGTCAGCCGATCTCAGCCAGTCACAACAAATGTGGACTGTAACACGTTAACGGGTGTTAAGCGGTTTGGCCTACTACCTGCAAAGCAAGTTTCAGCAAAACGGCTCGGAGGTGAGCAATGCGACGTACCCTATACCCGTTTCTCAGCATCAGGGCTCTCTGTAAAAGGGGAAACGCGCACCGTCCTCGTCATAGCCTGCTATTTAAAAAATATTTTCAATATTGTTGTTGTCAGAATAAAGTGTTACGTCTGATTATAGCTAGGCACCTAGGGGGTGTCAACGAAAACAAAAAGATTTTACTAGACTTTCGTCCGAACGAATGCTCAGTTGGAAATGGCTTTACAGCGCGGTTTTTGCGTGAAAGCGGATACAACAAAACAGTCAAAACCGTTTTGTTGACCGCAAGCAGTCGCGTATACTCTTATGAAAAAGTCGAGACGTTTTTTACCAAACTTGTCCCGTTTTTGCAACGGAAAAAGAACGGCTTTGCCGTCCCTCTCCTGCTCTTCCGGTTCCGTTTTATTGCGGAGATTTCAATCCCTCAATCAAAATCGTTGCGACTTCCGGACGTGTAAATTCCGGAGGTGGCGTCATCCCGTTTCTCAACATTTCTCTCACTTTTGTTCCCGATAAGGTCATATGAAAATCTCTGTCATGCGGGCACGTCTTGGTCGTCGCCATCCCTTGGCAGGCGTTGCAGTAAAAGCTGTGCTCAAAAAAGAGCAGCTGGATACCGAGCTCGCCTGGCGCAAACTCGGAAAAGATGTGCTGCGCATCATACGTGCCGTAGTAATCGCCTACCCCTGCGTGATCACGGCCGACGATAAAGTGTGTACAACCGTAATTTTTTCGTACCAATGCGTGGAACACCGCCTCACGCGGACCTGCATATCGCATAGCAGCCGGAAAAGCACCGAGCAGTACACGGTTGTGTGGATAGTAATTTTCCAGAAGGGCGAGATAGCTTTTCATTCGTACCTGTGCAGGAACATCGTCTGATTTCGTTTCCCCCATCAAGGGGTTGAGAAAAAGGCCATCAACAATCTCCAATGCGGCTTTTTGAATATACTCATGCGCCCGGTGAACAGGATTGCGTGTTTGGAAACCAACCACTGTTTTCCAGCCATTTTCTCGAAATCTTTTTCTGGTTTCTGCCGGCGTCAAATAAAAATCAGAGAAGCGCTCAGGCTGTGGCTTTTGCAGGATTTCTACAGGCCCACCCACGTATAGGTTTGGCTTTTCAAACAGCTTTTTCACACCGGGGTGAGCTATATCCACCGTGCGAAAAACGAGCGCTGCCTCACGCATTTTATCTGGCACAAAGCAGCTTTTCACCTGCAAAATCGCATAGTCCACTCCATCTTCCCCACGTAACAGAATGCTGTCACCAGGCACAAGATCGTCGTGCTCATCTGCATCGACAGCTAATGTCACCGGCAACGGCCAAATCGCTCCATTGGCCAGACGCATCGTTTCCACGACCGTGTGGTAATCCGCCTCTTCCATGAAACCAGTCAACGGCGAAAATGCTCCGATGGCAAGACATTCGATGTCCGACAGGGTCCATTTGTCCACGATAATGGCTTTTTTGATCCCGTGCGGCAAGATCGCTTGCTTCACATCTTTCCCTCCTGCGCTGTTCATTTGTGCAGACCGCATTCGGTCTTTTCGAAGCCAGCCCACCGTCCCGACCGAGAATCTTGGCCAGGAAGGACAGCGCGCGTGCATACTCGGCAGCCAATGCTTGGATAGTTCCGGTCGTGTAATGGATTGTAAGGGACATCATGTGCATGGATATATTCCCACACCTGGGCCTCCGTCCAATCTGCTAGCGGATTGAATTTGACCAGGTTGAATTTTTCGTCCCACTCCACTTTTTTTGTATTCGCTCGGGTAGGTGATTGCTCGCGGCGGATGCCTGTAATCCACGCCTGATAGTTGGACAGGACGCGCTTTAATGGCTCTACCTTTCGAATCTCGCAGCAAAGATTCGGTTCTCGCTCCCACAGATTGTCTCCGTGTTTTACTGCCTGCTCGGCTAACGTCACCTGTGGCTGCACTTGAATAAATGTCGTGCCGTATCTGACTTGCAGCTTGTCACGCGTATCGTACGTTTCAGCAAAATGAATGTTGGTATCGAGGTAAAATACAGGAATCGTGGGAGCCAATTTGTGCAGCATGTCGATTAAAACGACATCTTCAGCGCCAAAGCTGGCAGCTAGAATCAGACTCGCTGCATAGTTTTCCACGGCGTTCACAAGTACATCTTGGGGCGCTTGAGCTTCCAGTCTGCTTGCCCATTCCTGTAATTCCTCATCCGCCATTTTCTGGCGATTGCTCATCAGCGAAACTCCTCTCTTGCTAGGATTCACCCACCATCATATGCCTAGTGACTGGAAGTGGCGCATCGTCCACCTATATCCAACTCGCCCAAACCAAACGGTCATGATCGTTTGATTGAATGCAAGCGGTCGCATCCACTTTTTTGAAAAACATATCGAGATGTTTCGATCCCCCGATGAGAGAGGACGCTTTTCACAGGAAAAAAGCCGCCAGACAGGGTCTGACAGCTTTCTTCTGCTTTATTTCTCCTCTTTTTCGTTTACGGTGGGGGCGAAAATAAAAGAGGCTCCGGTTTGTTGCGTGTTTTTGACCTCGTTTTTTTGAACCGTTGGTACGGCGTATGAACCAGGGGTTACCAAGGAAGGTAGCACCGTGTAAGAATCATCCTTGTCTTTTGCAAACGCTCCTGGCACGAGCAATGCTGAACAGACAACTGCTGTTACACCCATCATCATCCATTTTGGTTTTCTCATCTATGTCTCTCCCTATCCAATGTTTTCCTGTAACGCTTTTTATTGTATGGCAGTAGGGAGTCTGCTCGACACGGACGAAAGATTGTTTTTTTCTCAGACTTGAGATGGATTCATTTTTTTCCAAAAGAAAAAGCATCCTGTTCGGATGCTTGAGCCCATTAGTTTTTTTCTTTCTCGTTTACATTTGGAGCGAAAATAAATGCACTTCCTGTTGTTTGGGTAGCTGTTGTTTGCGTACCTGTCACGGCATCTGTCTTCTGGACTACTGGAGCCGTCGTGTTCGAAGTAGGGGCGAAGAAAGCATTCGTCACGGAATATGCGTCATCTTTCTCTTTGGCAAACGCCCCTGGCACGACCATCGCCGAACATACAACTGCTGTAATTCCTAGCATCATCCACTTTTGTTTTCTCATTTTGATTTCTCTCCCTATCCAATGTTTTCCTCTTATGGCTTTATTGTAAGGGATCAGCCAGGTTGTCTAACACGGACGGGAGGTTGTTTTTTACTCAGACCTAGGGCGGATTCTGCTTTAGGACCATAGCCTAGTTCTGTAAACAACGACGCGAATATGTTCGATCGCATTTTTGCTTACACATCAATCGTTGTCCTTGTATGCTTATACAGCTCTTCAATTGTCTGTCCCTTTGCTCGAGCAAGTACCTCCATGCGCACACTCAGTTGCTTTTTCGCAAACTGCTTCAAATCAGTGACCTTCACTCCGAATGCACTCACCCCTTGTGGGTCATCCATCCAGTCGTACAGATGAGTTGCCATCGGAGCCAGCTCCTCCATCTTTTTGGCAATAACATCGTAAATATGCGGATGCTCACAGATCAATCGCTGCAGCAGGAATGTTCCGTAGCTGATGTGCCGCGATTCGTCTGTCTTCAAATACCCGATTCCTTGCATGAGACCAGGCATGAGCCCCGTTTTGCTGAGTGCTTCGTAAAACGCATAATAGCCAGTCTCTGCGAGCACGCCTTCCACAAACATGTTGTAGACAGTAGAAGCTTCTGCGATAGCTTCGGGCGATTTATCCGTCAGCAGACGATGAAGTGCGTTCGGCAGGATCTCATGGAAAATTCGCTTGTACACATCATCGTGCAAATGATGCAAGTCTCCTGACTCGCCGATGTTGTCGAGAACCAACCGGAAAAACTCCGTATGCTTGGCCTCTTCAAAGAGGAAGGTCGTCAAAAACATTTCCTCCTCCAGTCGCCCTTCCTCTGCAATGACCATGATCAGAGGCAAAAGATCGAGGGTGACAGCCTCTTCCCCACCAAGAAAACCAGCAATCCGTCCCAAGGTTTCTTCCTTCTGCTCTGGATTCATATTCGCGTAATCTTCGCGGTCTTGTGTAAAATCAATGTCCTGCGGGTTCCAAATGCCGTATCTCTTCGCTTTTTGATACAACTGGTATGGCAGTAGCTCCTGGTCTAATCCTTTTTGGCTGATCGAAACAAAACCATTCCTCATCCCCATCCAACCTTTCTTTTTTCTGATACGCCTTCTATTTCGAATGAATGAAAGAAGTTGTAGGATTGTTAATTTATACCAATTCTATTCTTTACGCTCTGATCTGCGGTTTGATAAAATGAAGGCGCTGTAGGTTGATTATAGGTCAGGCTGAACGATCGTTCATATCCCCAAAAATCAGGGGGGTCATCACTCAAATGGAGGTGGCAATCACTCCATGGTCAGTCCAGAGCTGAACATGTACATCGATCGAATCGAAGAAACGGCATATTACGAGGAGAAACTAGTGCTTGCTGTACGCGGTTTCGTGGATCTCTTTCCTTTTACAGGGGCCATTCTGTGCAATTACTCCACGCTCAGTCAAACGGGTGAGGGACTATGGTCAATCCTTGACAAAGAGTTATGCTCCATTCGAAATATCCGGGTGGACTTGCGTAATATGCCCCTTATCCAGCAGGCGATCCGTGAACAGAGAGCCGTACTACTAGATTCTGAGGCGATTCGTCAGTTGCCGCCCCATTTAGTGTACGGCGCCCCTTATGCGCTCATTCTCCCTATCAGCTATGGGCCTAATGTACTCGGCTACGCCGGTATTTCCTGGCATCAGGATGGCTGTTCTGGCATCAACCATCCATTGGTACAATCTTTGAGCGCATACTGTTCGATGCTGGGCAAAGTATTGGCAACCGACTCTCTTCGCCCTAAAACCGCCAAGCTCTCACGCCGAGAAGTCGAAGTCATGCAGCGAATGTCATGGGGCGAAAGCGTTAAGGAGATGGCGAACTGGATGGGAATTAGTGAGTTTACCGTACAGGATTACATCAAGTCCGCCTTAAAAAAGCTCGGTGTACAAAATCGCGCACAAGGTGTGGCAGATGCTATTCGCCAGCGAATCATTTGTTGAATAAAAATAGAAAAAACAACCGAATGTGAGCTCGGTTGTTTTTTCTTTGACTCAAACTTCCTTTTCTACGTTCTGATTTCTACCACGTTTCTCGGTGCTGTTCTCGTCCGTTGAATCTCCCTGATTTGAGAAGTAGTCAGATTGCGTCCCACAAAAATGAACGACGAGGTACGATTGTTGAAGCCGAAATTACCAAGGTCGGCAATATCTCGATTCCCCCGAAAGACACGAAAATCGCCTTGATAAGCGGTTCCTGAAAACAGAACGAGTGTCACCCGGCCATTATTCCCTGCTCGTAATCGAAAACTCGACAGTACGTCATTGAATTCAAGAGCTTGACACTCTCTAACTGCTACCCCACGTCTACGAAAACGAATACGACGAGCTTCAAAGTTTCGACCTGCCCATAGGCTTACTCGTAATTCTGCCATGCCACTCACCTCCTTCTATCTTTGCTATAAGATATGACAAGGAGATTGATAGCGTGTGGACAGGTGTAGGATGCTATTCGTTTGATTTTGCTCCAGACCACAACAAAAAAGCCAACCTTGCCCTCAATCGGGAAGATCGGCTCTTCTATTCAAAAATTAAGCGTTCAGTTTGCTTTTTGCAACTGTTGCCAGTTCGTTGAACGCAGCTTTGTCGTTAACAGCCAAGTCAGCCAGCATTTTGCGGTTAACTTCGATGCCAGCAACTTTCAGGCCGTGCATCAAACGGCTGTAGGACAGACCGTTCATGCGAGCTTGTGCGTTGATACGAGTGATCCACAATTTGCGGAAATCACGTTTCTTTTGACGACGGTCACGGTATGCATACAGCAGGGATTTCATTACCTGCGCATTAGCGGATTTAAACAGGCGATGTTTGGAACCGAAGTATCCTTTCGCCAGCTTCAGGATTTTCTTATGACGACGGCGTGTAACAATGCCACCTTTTACTCTTGGCATACTAAACTCCTCCTGGTCTTTCCAGCATGGCGGCCTACTACTAGGCGCTTAGGGAGCTCATGCTGCGTAATGGTGTGTAATAAAGAAAAACTTACAGGTAAGTGAGCATTTGCTCAATACGTTTTTGATCGCCTTTGGAAACGAGTGCAGCTTTGCGCAGGTGGCGCTTAGCTTTCGTCGATTTGTTAGCGAACAAGTGGCTACCAAACGCACGGTCGCGCTTCAATTGGCCGCTTCCAGTCTTTTTGAAACGTTTCGCAGCGGCCTTGTTGGTTTTCATTTTAGGCATCTGAAAAATCCTCCTGTCTAAACTACTATCTTACTGCTTTTCCGCTTTCGGAGCCAGAATCATGATCATGCTGCGGCCCTCGATCTTCGGCTTGCGCTCAGGCGTAGCGAGATCTTCACACTGGGCAGCTACACGTTCCATAACGCCTAGTCCAATTTCGGAGTGGGTGATTTCACGTCCACGGAAACGGATCGTACACTTCACCTTGTGTTGATCCTCCAAGAACTTGCGGACGTTGCGAAGCTTTGTTTGAAAATCGTGTTCCTCGATGTTAGAAGAAAAACGCACTTCTTTCAGCTCGATGATCTTCTGGTTTTTACGCGCTTCTTTTTCCTTTTTCGCCTGCTCGTATTTGAACTTTCCATAGTCCATGATACGGCATACAGGCGGCTTGGCTGTAGGAGCAACGTTTACCAGATCCAATTCAGCTTCCTGGGCAATGCGCAATGCTTCCCTAAAAGGTACGACTCCCAATTGGCTCCCGTCAGCACCGATTAAACGGACTTCACGGGCACGGATCGCTTCGTTAATTAACATTTGATCCTTGCTAATACTTGCCACCCCCGTCAATTTCGAGAAGGAACAAAAATGTGCGAACGCATTCTGCGCCCGCACATATCTCACCTAAGCAATTTCATCAGATCCGAGGATCCTTGCGTAAGAGTTACCTGTCAACAGTCGTATACGACGTCGACCCAGGTGAGAAGCTGGGCGCCTCTGCTTGTTCTCGAAGTATGAAGTGTTGTTTATACACGCAATTTATATTACAAGGTAGCTTGGGTTTTGTCAAGGCTAATACCTAATTATCCCCCGATATGGGACATTTCGACCTTTTCACGCTTGTCGAGACCAGGCGTTTCACTTAGCCGTTCCTCCGAGTAGCGCACGTCACGCCGCTCCCAGATCGCACGTATCAGCTCGCGAATTTCTTCATCCGAGCGTCCATCGCGGACTGGTTCGCGCAAATCATCACCGGATGAAGCGAAGAGACAATTGTACAATTTCCCTTCTGCCGACAGGCGAGCCCGCGTACAAGTGGAGCAAAAAGCTTGGGTTACCGATGAGATCAACCCGATCTCCTGGTCCGATCCCTCATAGCGATAGCGAGAAGCCACTTCTCCATAGTAGTTCGCTTCGGTTGCTACCAACGGCATCTCTTCATGGATCATACGCACAATTTCACGGGAAGGTACGACTTGATCCAGCCGCCAGCCGTTACTGTTTCCCACATCCATGAATTCAATAAATCGGAGGGTGTGCCCTTGCTCACGGAAGTACCGTGCCATCGGCAAAATATCTTGATCATTGACCCCGCGCTGTACCACCATGTTGATCTTGATCGAAAGCCCGGCATCTGCTGCAACACGAATCCCATCCAGCACAGCATCGACCTGATAGCCCCTTCCATTCAACATCCCAAAGCGCTCATTATCCAAGCTATCCAGGCTGACCGTTACCCGATCCAACCCTGCTTCTTTTAGTGCTTGCGCATGGCGGGACAAGAGAGAGCCGTTGGTCGTCATCGCAATATCTTGAACGCCTTCTACTTCACGTATCATTCGAATCAATTCAGGCAAATTTCGGCGCATTAATGGCTCTCCGCCGGTAATGCGGATTTTCCCGACCCCAAGCGAAGTAAAGATCTGGGTCAAACGGGTAATTTCCTCAAAGGTCAGCAACTTGCTTTGCGGCAAAAACTCAAAATCCGGTCCAAAAATATCAGCAGGCATGCAATAACGGCAACGAAAATTACATTTATCAGTGACAGATATTCGTAAATCTCGGAGAGGACGGTTCCGTAAATCAAGCACTTTATCTGGCATAGCTGTTCACTCTCCTTTTATCTATAGGACGACTTTTCCCATTCATCTTCATCATACCGTATTTCGACTTCGTTCCAGTCTATTATCTTAAATCGAAATCGCCAAATTTTCAAACGCAAACAGCACATTGTGGCATAAATGGGTTCGCTTTGCAAAAAAAGAGTACGAATTCCTCCTGACATTCGTACTCTTCCTGCTATGCATTCTTATATCTTAAATTTGCGAATCATTCTTTCCAGTTCGCGAGCCATCTGGTTCAAAGATTCAAATGAAACGGCAAACTCTTCCATTGTGGCCAACTGACCTTTGGAGGAAGCCGCCAGATTTTCAGCATTGTGCGCTGAAACCCTTGCAATTTGGGCAGTCTCGTCCACAGATGCTGCTACTTGTTCCGATCCGGCGGACATCTGTTCAGAGACAGCAGATACCTCTTGAATTTGATCGGTTATCTGTTGAATTTCTTGTAAAATGCGTTGGAAGGCTTCTCCGGACTCCAGGACAGTAGACAATCCAACCTGAACATCTTGATTGACGGAATCCATCGAGTTGACCGCCATGGTTGTATCTGTTTGAATCTCCTGAATCAGGGTGGCGATTTGTCGAGCAGACTCATCAGATTGTTCTGCGAGCTTTCTCACTTCATCTGCTACGACAGCAAAACCTCGCCCATGCTCTCCCGCACGAGCAGCTTCAATGGCTGCGTTGAGAGCAAGCAGATTCGTTTGAGAGGCAATTCCTGTTATCACGTCAATGATTTGCACAATTTCTTTGGAACGCTCACCCAATTGCTTGACGACGGATGCGGAATGTTCAACTGAGCCGCGGATGGAGTCCATTTGCTGGATAGCCTTTTGGATGGACTGGTTTCCTAGCTGCGCTTCATCCGCCGTACTTGTAGATGATTCCGAGATAATGGAGGTTGTCTCCGCCACGCGTTGGATGCCAATCGACATTTCTTCCATCGCTCTTGCGGATTCTTCCGTACCTCGGAGCTGATTTTGCGCCCCGCTCGCTACTTCCTGTATCGTGGTAGATATTTTGTTCGCAGTATCTACATTGTCCGCCATGCGAACCGATATGTTGTCTGACGAAGTAGAGAGGGTGTTCACCGCTTTTTGGACTTCTCGAATGAGTCCTTGGATGGATACCTGCATCACCTGAATGCTATGACCAAGCATGCCGATTTCGTCTTTTCTATCCAAAAGGTTTTTGGGCAATTCCGCGGTAAAGTCACCACGACCGATCTGTGCAATCTGGTCAACGATGGCAAGCAATGGCTTGGTAAATTTATGCGAGAAAAGAACGGAGGCAACAGCCGCTAGTAAGGCAAACAAAATACTTAATGCCCCGATGGTGAACCCGATTTGATTAGCTTCTGCAGAGAGCTCCGCTTTTTCAATAAACGAAATATATTTCCAACCGGTTTTGCTGGAAGTAAAGACGTTCGCCAAATACTCGGTATCGTTCATTGTGACCGCAAAGCTGCTGGGGGTATTCTCTGCAATAGCGGCCAATTCAGGAATTTGCGTATCTTTCAGGTTTTTCGAATTGAGCTCGGGGTTCTTGGGATCAGCTAAAATCGTTCCGTCTTTGCCCACCAGCATGAGATAACCCGTTTTCCCAATCTTAATTTCTTTCAAAATATCGGTTAGCCCTTTTAAATTCACATCCAGTCCAACAACGCCCAATGGTTCACCCTTGTTATCCTTTAGCATCGTTACGTTACTGATCACGATACTGTTGTCGCCCAAATAGAGATAAGGATCTGTCGTAATCACTTTTCCGGGATTCTCCATTGGATTTTTGTACCAATCCCTTGTACGTGGATCGTAATTCGCGATGACATCATCTGTCGGCCACTGTATGTATCCTCCGTATTTGGTCGCTAAATAAATGAAGGCAGTATTCGGATGAGAATCGACAAATCGCAGGAAATCTTGAAAAATAGCGGCTTCTACCCCGCCATTTTGCAGGGGGGTATGCTTAGTTTTGGTTGGTTTGTCCATATACGTCGTGATGGTGTTATCTGCACTCTTCAGTAAGGGACTGCTTGCGATCAGGTTGACGTTTTCACGAATCGAGTCGAAATACAAGTTAATCGCGTTGTCTACCTGAGCCACTTCTTTAGTCGAGGACTCAATAAAATAAGTCTGGATTCGCTCCTCCATACTGACATAGACAAATGAGCTAATCACCCCAATCGGGATTAAAATAATGGCAAGAAATGCTGCTATCAGTCTTTGCTTGATGCTTACCCGCATGCGAACCCCCCGCTGTCCTTCTTGATGTTGATAAGTATACTAACTCTTTTCCCGTTCTTTTTTCCAAGTAAACGTATCAAGTAACATATCATGAAAATAGCCGCCCGAAACTTTAGGGCGGCTCTACTTCTAAACGCTTTTACTTCATTTCATTGATTTCAGTGCGGATTTTTTCTACAAACGCATCCACTGTCATCGCGCCTTCATCGCCCACTCCGCGTTTACGGACGGACAGTGTACCGTCAGCCACCTCTTTTTCACCGATGACCAGCATGTACGGGATTTTTTCAACTTGTGCTTCACGGATTTTGTAGCCGATTTTTTCATTACGGCCATCCAGCTCTACACGAATGCCGGCTTGTTGCAGTTTTTCTCTTACTTGTTCTGCATATGGCATGTGCACTTCGCTGATGTTCATGATGCGTGCTTGGATTGGTGTCAGCCAAATCGGGAATGCACCTGCGTAGTGCTCGATCAGGATACCGATGAAGCGCTCCATGGAGCCGTACATCGCACGGTGCAAAACAACTGGACGGTGCTTCTCGTTGTCTTGACCAACATAAGTCAGGTCAAATTTCTCAGGCATTTGGAAGTCCAGTTGGATCGTTCCACATTGGTGACGGCGTTTCAGCGCGTCGGTAATTTGGAAGTCGATCTTCGGTCCGTAGAACGCACCGTCTCCGTCTTTGATTTCATAGGCCATACCGAGTTCTTCCAACACGGTTTTCAGAGAGCTTTCTGCTGCTTCCCACAGCTCATCAGAGCCCATGGAATCTTCTGGACGAGTGGACAGAGCCACACTGTATTCGAAACCAAATACCTTGTAGATGCTGTCAATCAAAGTGATCATGCCTTTGATTTCGCTCGCGATCTGATCAGGACGGACAAACACGTGCGCGTCATCCTGGCAGAAGGTGCGCACCCGCAGCATTCCATTCAACGCCCCGGAGTACTCATGACGGTGAACTTGCCCGAACTCAGAGTATCGGATCGGCAGGTCACGGTAAGAATGCATCTCGTTTTTATAAATCAGCATGTGACCTGGGCAGTTCATTGGCTTCAATGCGTAAGTCGCGTTGTCTACTTCAGAGAAGTACATGTTCTCTTTGTAGTGATCCCAGTGACCGGATTCTTTCCAGAGACGCTCGTTCATGAGGAACGGAGAGCGCACTTCTGTGTATTGTGCCAATTGTTGCAGACGGCGGGAGAATTGCTCCAGCTCGTTGCGAACAGTGAAGCCTTTTGGCAGGTAGAACGGCATGCCTGGTGCTTCCTCAGAGAACATAAACAGGCCCAGTTCTTTACCCAATTTGCGGTGATCGCGCTTTTTCGCTTCTTCGATGAAGTGCAGATATTCATCCATGTCTGCTTTTTTCGGCCAAGCTGTACCATATACGCGTTGCAGAACTTGGTTTTCTGCTTTTCCGCGCCAGTATGCACCTGCCACGCTCATCAGCTTGAATGCTTTAATGAAGCCAGTAGACGGCAAGTGCGGTCCACGACAGAGGTCGAAAAATTCGCCTTGCTCATACAATGTGATAGTCGCATCCTCTGGCAGGTCGCGAATCAGCTCCAGCTTCAAATGATCGTTCAGTTCTTGGAAAATCGCAGTTGCTTCTTCGCGGCTTACGACTTTGCGGCGAATCGGCAGGTCTTCCTTCACGATTTTTTCCATTTCCGCTTCGATTTTGCCCAAATCCTCTGGGGAAAGGGAAACCGGAATATCCATGTCGTAGTAGAAGCCATCTTCGATCACAGGACCGATTCCGAACTTCACTTCAGCGCCGTAAATACGTTTTACCGCTTGAGCGAGCAAGTGAGCTGTACTGTGGCGGTATACTTCCAACCCGTCGGCAGAATCGAGGGTAACGATTTCAATCGCTGCGTCATCTGTGAGTTCTGTGTACAGATCAACAACCTTGCCGTCTTTTTTACCAGCTACTGCCTTTTTCTTCAGGCTAGAGCTAATGGATCCTGCGATGTCTTCGATAGTAATCCCAGCGTCGTATTGACGAACGGCTCCATCTGGGAAAGTAACATGAATTTGTGCCACTGTGGATTCTTCCTTCCTGTATCTAGTTTGGTTGAGAAAAATAAAAAAACACTCATCCCCAAAAAGGGACGAGTGTGTTCTCGTGTTACCACCCTACTTCAAGTCTGCTCACAAAAACAGACTCCTCATTCCATGTAACGGTATCTAACCGGCATACCGATACTAAAAGCCTACGCTTCGTTCCCGGCAGCTACTCGAAGGTGGTAGATCAATAACAGTTCGCAGCGAGCTTCCAGCCTGTGGCCCGCCTCTCTAGAGCGCCCTTACTATTGTCCGTGTCCTTCTCATCGTATTTATAAGCGATGTAAAGTTGTTGTTGCTATTATAGTTTAGAGGGATTATTCCCGTCAAGTACACGTCGCTCGGATAGACAAAGGGAACAAGAGTGGCAAGTAATGAGCCGACCGTCAAAAATACTGCGGATCGTCTGTACAAGCCCAGGCTTTTCCGAAGCCATATGGAGCACGATACTCTCAGGAGCCAGTGTAACCAAAGCACTGACCAAATAATCCTCGTCTCGGCATTTTTGTTCGTCCATGTTCAGAACAGTATCCAACTGTTCAAGCCAAAGACGATCCCCTTTTTTATCATAAAGATGGAAAGGTTTGTCCACACTAGGAACGACATGAACGATTTCCTGCTTGGTTTCCTGTACAGCAATGAAATAGCGCAGCAGCTCGACAAACTCTTGGTATTGCTTGTCTTCCAGATATTCGTCAATGCCAGTTTCCACGAGTTCGAACAGCTCGTTCCAATGCTCCTGCAATCGAAAACGGATGAAGCCCAATACATTGATCGTTCTCTCCCACTCCAGATAGGAGAAGACTTTGCGATATACGTTTGCCTTGCGTGTCGTAGCCGTTAACAGTTCCCCGCCATCCAGCTCGACTTCTTGGCACATGCGTTGAATATAAGGAAAAATCTCCGTCCACTCGGTTTCCATCTGTTCGGCAGCGAGTAAGTCTGCGGCCATTTCCTCCATAATTTTCGGTTCCTTTACCTGAATGACCCATTCGGCTAATGTAAGAGCAACGAAGGCTCTTGCCC
This sequence comes from Brevibacillus sp. HB1.3, assembly GCF_013186635.1. Classification (NCBI taxonomy): domain Bacteria; kingdom Bacillati; phylum Bacillota; class Bacilli; order Caryophanales; family Paenibacillaceae; genus Brevibacillus; species Brevibacillus sp. HB1.3. The sequence goes on from NZ_JABMIT010000004.1 coordinate 207,515, forward strand.
AATCGATGGTCTGCGCATCATACTCGGTCTCACACCAGCTTTGAAAGTAGAACAAGAGGTATTCATTCTCTTCTTGCTCCCTGTATGTAATGCGCACCGGTGCAGTGTTGACCCGCTCCGTCATCTCATTTACGATAGCCCGATACGTGTCACAATGCTCAGGGACATTCTCCAGCAATACGCGAAACGTCTGCATAACCATCCCCCCAACCCGCCATTGTAGTTACAGTATATGTCCCGTCAGGAGCGATATACTTTTAAACGGTTGGAAACTCAGGGAAGGTTGCAGGTAAAAAGTTCCTGATTTAAATACCAAAAAACGCTTCCCTGCCGGTTTCCCTTTGTTAACAGGGGACAGAGAAGCGTTTTTTGGATGTATTGGTTTTTTAGTTTTGCATGACAAAATCACGTTCTGCCATCTCGCCGTCTTTAAAAACGCGCAGAATGTCATACTGTGTGTTGCGCTGTGCAGGGATTTTGCCTGCGCCACGAATGAGTTCCAAAATTTGGTTCGTGTTGACCTTGTACGTACAAGCTGCTGCGGAAACAACGTTTTCTTCCATCATCGTTTGGCCGAAATCGTTCGCTCCATAAGAGAGAGAAAGCTGACCGTAATGCGGACCCATTGTCACCCAAGAAGATTGGAAGTTTTCGATATTATCCAGCATGAGGCGGCTGATTGCCAGTGTTTTTAAGTATTCCTCTGGCGTGTTGTTGACAGCCTTCATATTGGTGTTGTCCGGTTGGAAGGTCCAGACGATGAACGCTTTGAATCCGCCTGTCTCATCTTGTGCATCGCGGATGCGCAACAGAGAAAGTACGCGCTCCTCCATCTCTTCCCCAAAACCAATGACCATGGTAGCTGTACCAGGCAAGCCTGCACGGTGTGCGGCTTTTTGGGTATCAATCCACTCAGTCCACGAGCCCTTCAAACGGGAAATCTTCCGACGTGTACGATCATCGAGGATTTCGCCACCCGCTCCCGGCAAGGAATCGAGACCTGCTGCCTTCAGCTCTTTCAGCACTTCCTCGACAGACATGTTGGAAACTTCCGCGATTTTCATCACTTCCGCCACAGACAGAGAGTGCATCGTAATCTGCGGGAAGCGCTCTTTGATCGCACGCAAGAGGTCGGTGTAATAATCCAGCTTTAGATCAGGATTGGTGCCGCCTTGCATCAAGATTTCTGTACCGCCTACATCAACGGTCTCCTGAATCTTTTGGAAAATCGTCTCTCTGGGAAGAACGTATCCTTCCGAAGAGCCTGGGGGACGGTAAAAGGCACAAAAACGGCAATACGTGTCACATACGTTCGTGTAATTGACGTTGCGACTAATAACAAAGGTCGCAATCGGATCTGGATGATGCTTCTGCATAACCAGATTGGCGTAATGTCCGATCTTTTCGATTTCATTGCTCGCAAACAAAGCCAGACCGTCTTCGAGACCCAGGCGTTCACCTGCGAGAGCACGTTCCAATATAGAATCGATCATAAGGATCACTCCTTGTACCATACGTAAATTCCATCCCACATCATAACACAATACCAGGACATCGGCTATAGCCCGAGGTGCTGGCAGGCACACTTGCCATACGCGAAAAAACCCTGCAAGAGACAGGGCTTGGAATCGCAATGATTCTTATTCTTCTTCATATCCAATCTGTTCGTACACTTCTGGCTCCCAATAAATCACGGTTTGCGCTAATGGCAAATTCGTTTCGCGCGCTCCGTTTGGTTTCCCATTAAAATAGATGATTTCTGTTATGGCTACCCGATCACCACGTACGTCAATTTCCCCTGATACTTGCAAGTTAGTCCCGTTTGGTGCATAGAAAACGACTTTTCCCGAACCCAATGTTTTCATTGGTTCCTCCCATGATGTTTGTCCTGTTTCCCTACATTTTAGTGGATAATCTTTCCTAGCGTCAATGAAAAACGAGGACTTCATTACCAATATTCCGACCTAGGATCATCTCATTGGACCACTCATTTTTTAACCGTCTCCGTAACTTGATGATGATTCCGATTAAAATATATCTTCGATTGTTTGTTGTGGGTCAAAACCAAAAGAAGGGTTATATACAAGAGGGCGATCAAGAAAGTTCCATTGCTTATATCCAGTAAAATCGCCAAACTTATGCAGACAATCGACGACTTTAGTAACCTCATCTGTATGAAGATGAACAATACAGTGGTGATGATCAGTGGAAACATTAATCTTCCTTGCATTCTTCCTAACACGTAGCTTTGATCCAACATATCTTCTGGCATCGTCACCGCATTGAAAACCATTTTACTGGCCCAGTGGCTCAAGTTCATCGGATCTGCCTGTGAAACCACAAAATAGAGGCCTCCCAATACGATGACTTGCAACAGCATAAACCCTTGAATGACTTTGATAGATAATGGCATTTTCATTTAATAAATATCCCTTTCGTCATGACATTCCACACTTACTTATATTCGGGATATTTTGGAAGTCAATTGATGGGCCAATCGTCCTATTTCCTCATTTTTCCTTCCGGCATCTACCTTCCGTTGTGGTCTTTCTTTGGACAAAGTGGCATAAGATGGCTACAATAGAAAAAACCCCGTAAGGAGATGCTCATGCTCGAACATATCACACAGCTATTCATGCAATATGGGATGTGGGGACTCGCGGCCATGGCATTTTTGGACTCATTTATCAGTCCAATTCCTCCGTTTTTTATGCAAATTGCGATGAGTCTGCTCGATCCAGGCTCAGCGATTCAGTTTGCGACAGTAGCCTTTACTGCTTCCGTCCTCGGCGCTCCCATCGGATTTTTGTTGGGGAGATGGCTGGGAAAACCACTTTTGCACAAGATTCTCCCTGAAAAATGGGTTATCGTAGCGACGGAAAAATTCGCAAAAAACGGGGATGCTGCCGTACTGATTGGAGCTTTTACCCCCATTCCTTTCAAGGTTTTCACTGTGCTCTCAGGCGTATTCAATTACTCGCTGACCAAGCTCATGTTTTATGCGATCATCGGGCGGGGATTGAAGTTTTTCTTGATAGGCACCTTGTTTTATTTATACGGAAATCACGCAAAGGTTCTGATCGATGAATACTTCGAGATCACGCTGCTGGCAGTAGCAGCAGTGGTTGCTGCGACCTGGTTTATTTGGAGCATGCGCCGCAAGCGGTACGCATAAAAATCAAAAGCGCCTTTGCCACCTCACCAAGTGGACAAAAGGCGCTTTTTGATTATCGGGTCGGAACAATAGCGGACTGTTGGGCCCACTCCTCTACGCTGACAAACTGATACTCCACCAGTTGGGTAAAGAACTGAACATCCAGCAAAGAATCGACTTGAATCCCCCGCTTTTCTCGTGAAGGGAAATGCTTTTCGGCATACAGCTTTGCCAAAATGTATTTGCGCGCATTTTCCTCACGTGTCACCAGATCCTCTGCTTCACTGACGATGCATGATAAGGTGTACAAATCTACCATATGGTCTGCGAGCGTTTTTAATTTGTACGTCACATAATCGTGGGTCTGTTGCATGAGATAGGCGATATTTTCCTCCAGGATGTCCAGTTCTGTTCGAATCAGCTCGGCGTACGGCTGTGAAAAGGCATGCTTCCAGCCAGTTATGCGCTCCCGAAGCATTCTGCTAAACACTTCGTGGCTGTTTTCTTTTTGCATCACACGCAAAATATCGAGTGCCAGTATATTCGAGGTGCCTTCCCATACGGTCAAAACTTGCGCGTCACGCAACAGACGCGGCGTCACGTATTCCTCGATATAGCCGTTACCCCCATGAATTTCAATCGCGGTATGGGTAGATTTGACAGCTTCTTCCCCTGTACGGTATTTCAGCAAAGGAATCAATAGGCGAGCAAGCGCGTTATCCTCTTTGCTCGCGGAATGAGACTGCAAGCGATCATAGACAGCAATCATATCAAACACCGCACCCGTGCTGACCTCTGTATCCAATAAGAGGCTCACCAGCATTTCTTTTACCATCGGGTACTGATCAATTGGCTTCCCGAATGCACGACGTTGCTCGGCATAATACCTCGCTTCGTAAAAAGCTCGACGCATAATCCCAATCGAAGCAATCGCATTGCAAATGCGCGAGAGGTTCAGGGCTTCTGCCATGTATTTGAAGCCGTTCTGTGGCTCCCCGATTAAATAACCCTCTGCCCCGTTCAACAGTATCTCCGCAGATGGTACGGCGTTGACGCCCAGCTTTTCCTTCAAGCGGCGGACCTGGATGTGATTGCGTTCGTTGTCAGGCTTTACCCAAGGCACCAAAAACAGTCCGAGCCCTTTTGTCCCCGGTTTCTCCTCATCGATTCTCGCCAAAACAGTCGCAACAAATGCTCCGGCATTGCTCGCAAAAAACTTTTCTCCTGTCAATCGATACACTCCCGGCCGACCTGCTATTGGCTCTGCAACGGTCAAATTCGCACCGACATCCGACCCGCCCTGTCTCTCGGTCAGCCAAGTAGCCCCTTCATACAAGCGAGTGCGGTCACGAGAGGTCAGTCCTGTCAGGTACTGCTCCTTCTGTTCTTCGCTGCCGTAACGATCAAGTAAATAAGCGGCTGACATCGACAAGGTGACAGGGCAATAAAAACCTGGCTCAGACTGGCTCACGAGATAGCCCATGAAAAAGGAATAGCTGTACGGCGCTTTTCTCCCCAACTCGGGAATGTCTTGATACAAATAACTGACGATGCCTGCTCCGTAAACCTCTGCTACTGTTTCCTTGTAGCCTTCATGGGTAATAATCTCGGAAATATCCTCGCCAAGCCGATTGTACTTGCGCAATCTTGGCTTGCCTTCCCTGTCTGTATAAGCGGCACGCTCATCGATGGGTCCTGCCACTTGCGCCCCTAACCAGCTCAACTGCTGTTTGGCCCATTCATGCATGGAAGCAGGGAGATAACGTTCCAGCAAGTAATTGAGATTGGGATCTGCTTTGAAAAAGTTTTCCCCCTGTGGCATACGCGGGTGCGGGATGTTGTCACTGTACGTTCGCTGATCGATGCTCGTTTGCAAATCACTCATCGCAGCTCCACTTCCTTCTGGGAACTGACATCACGCAATACATGCTTCAGGACTTTTCCACTCGTATTCCGCGGCAGCGCAGGGACAATATGGACCTGTCGAGGGAGCTTGTAATCCGCGAGATGACCACGCAAAAAGCTTTGGATTTCCTCTAGCCAATCCCGATTGTTATCAACTCCTGATTTTAGCACCACATAGGCCGTAACCGTCTCGCCCCACTCCAGATGTGGCAAACCTACAACCGCTACCTCGCCAATCAACGGATGACACTCCAACAACTGCTCGATTTCCTTGGGGTAAACGTTAACCCCACCCGTGATCATCACGTCTTTTTTGCGATCAATCATCCACAGAAAGCCATCCTCATCTACCCGTGCAATATCACCCGTATACACCCAGCCATCTCGTATCGATTCTGCTGTAGCCTCTGGATTGTTGTAGTATCCTTTCATGGTCCCTTCTCCGCGCAAGCGAATTTCACCCACTTCGCCACTGGCGCATCGCTCTCCTCGCTCATCTACGACCTCCATTTCGGCAAACAATACACCACGATTGCCTATACTGCCGATTTTATCTGGATGCTCTCGGTGCAAAAGACACATTCCAGTCGGTCCTGCCTCCGTCAATCCGTAGACGCACGCCAGTTTATCGCGTCCATATGCTTCTTCCATGAGCGCAGCCATCTCTTTGGACAGAGGAGCCCCGCCATACATCCAATATTCGATGGAAGACAAATCGTACGCAGCAAACTCGGGATGCTTCATCGTCAACAAATACGCCACCGGAGCTCCGAAGAAATGCGTAATCCGATGCTGCTGCACCAAGTCCAATAGAAGCTGCGGGGAGAAGGTCAGAGCCATTACCTGAGTGGCGCCAAGCATGAGCCCTGCAATGAAAAAGAGATGGAGCGGAGCCGAGTGACTCAGCGGCATCAAATGTAAAATTCGAGAACGATGTGTCATCGTCAGTTCAATCGACATCATTTTCGCGACAGTCAATAAGCTTCTATGTGTATAAAGCACTCCTTTAGGTCGTCCAGTCGTTCCTGATGTATAGAGGATACTAACCTCGCTATCTTCGTTCAGGTTCACCAAATAGGGCTGTAGAGAAAGCGCATTCATTTCATCAAAAGAAACGTTTGTGGCATCCCAATCAGCAATGCCCTGCCAATTCCCTTGGCTCGTTCCTGTTTTGATTGCCACAAGCTGCGGCGTTTGAAGGACCCACTCATTCACGATCGGCACGAGGGCATCGTGAACAAGAAGTGCCTTTGCTCCGGCATGTTCACATATATGTCGTACTTCTTCTTGAGTTGAGCGCGCGTTGATCGGCACGACGAGTGCACCAGTGCGAATGACGGCGACGTAAAAAATGGCAAACTCCGGACAATTGGGCATCAGCATGACGACGCGATCCCCTTGCTCGATGCCAAGCTCTCGCAAATAGAAAGCCCACTGCGTAGAGCGTGTATCCCACTGGGAATAGCTTACCTCTACATCTCCTGCAACCAGAGCGGGCTTGTCAGGGTATTTCCTTCCGTTTGCTGCGAGCAGAGCTGATACGTTCATCGTTTCTCCTCCTCATTTTCTTCAAGCAATTTTTGTTCAAAGTTTTGCTTGTAGACGAGAATGTCTTCTCTCAGTTGTCGGAGTTCCATGATTTTCTCGTCGATCTCAGCCAGCTTTTGGTTGCCGTACTCAATCGTTCGCAAAAGCTGCGCCCTACCTGTACGATCCTCGTCAAACAGCTTAATCATCTCGCGAATCTGATCCAACGAAAATCCGAAGCGTTTCCCTCGCAGAATGAGTCGCAGCCTGGCACGATCCTTTCGGTTGTAGTGCCTGCTGCCCTTCTCTGTCCGACTGGGGAAAATCAAGCCTAGCTCTTCGTAGTACCGAATCGTTCTGGTGCTGACATCTAATTGTTGAGCAAGATCAGAGATGGTCCACGATTCTTCCTTCTGTATTCCTTCTCTGTTCATGTCCAGCGCCCCTTACTTACATTTATAAAATTCAGAATTCACCGAACAAAATGATTGTAACTGCCGTTTACGTAAACGTCAACTTGATGAAAAATTTATCGGGCCAATCACCAATCTATTATTCGCCCATATATTGTTATTGTGATTTTTGGGGAAGGAGGTGAAGCAATGGCCGTCATCAAAGCGAACTCCAAAGATGTCGATATGCTTGCCAGACTGATTCGAGCTGAGGCTGAGGGTGAAGGTGAGTTGGGCATGTTGATGGTTGGCAACGTTGGGGTAAATCGGATTTTAGGTAACTGCCTTGACTTCAAAAACATTCGCAGCATGCGTGACATGGTCTATCAATCTCCGGGAGGATTCGAAGCGGTCCAGAAGCCGTATTTCTATCAACGGACCAGGGATAAAGAAAGACGCTTGGCACAGCGCGCAGTCAATGGCGAAAAGACCCGTCCGGCTAGCAACGCATTATGGTTTTACCGGCCTGCCGGAAACTGTCCAGCTACCTGGTGGGATCAACAAAACTCCGGTCGCTATAAGGCACACTGCTTCTTCGTTCCAACACCAGCAGATTGTCCACGCGTCTATTAAAAGAATGAGATAGATAAAGGAGCGAGTTCATCATGAGTCAACAAATGCCTTACACAGGTTACCCTCAACAACAATTCGGTTACGACATGTACCCATCCGCACAATATCCATACGGCATACCTCAGCAACAGCAGCAGATGATTCAGCAGCAACAACCTCAACTGGTTCCAATGCAACCAAGCGGATCCTTGATTCCCGGAATGCCCATAACTCCTGGGCAAGTTCTGGAAGAATCGTACATCGAAAACATCCTTCGTCTGAATCGAGGCAAAGTCATTACGGTGTACCAAACGTTTGAAAACAACAGCCAATGGAACGCCAAAATTTTCCGCGGTGTCCTCGAAACTGCTGGCCGGGACCACATCATTCTCAGTGATCCGCAAACCGGCAAACGCTATTTGCTCCTCATGGTCCACACGGATTACATCACCGCGGACGAAGAATTGAATTACATCCCGCCTCAGCTTCCTACAGGAGTTCGGTAAGCAAACCAAGCACAAAAAGACAGTTTTCCCCGGCGAGAACTGTCTTTTTGACGTATCTATCATTCCATGCTATTAATGAGGGAGAGACACAACCGCTTTGCAAAGGATGAGGAAGAGTGGCATTTGGGGTTACACGAGACGAACTAAACCGTTGGAAGCAAGCCGTTAGTCAAGGCGAATTGGCATTTCTTACCCACTATTGGCTGGATCCCCGGTTTCCTGGAATCAAAACCGTTACAAAAGTAGGCTGCGCCAATTATTCGTTACTGACAGACTGGTGCCTTGCCAACGGACTCGATCCTGCCTACATTCATAATCGTGCGCCCTTCCCGCATTTTGATTTACTTGGCGAAAAACAAATCCAGATCTTGCAAAAGGAAGGTCTGTGGGATCACCTGGAGCGCTTCCGCATGCTGGAAGATGGACGAGACTAGGACGGATCTTTTTGCACGTGATAGCCTCGATCACCATATGGCGCCAGCTTTTTCATCCATTTATCCTCGAGTTTTTCCAATGCATCCTTCAGATCAAAATACGGATGGTCTTTCTTTTCAACCTTCTCTAGCACTTCGATTTCGAAAGCGTCCGGACCGTATTTATCCCAGTCTTTTTGCAGCTGTCGATTAGGATGCGAGCCATGCTGAAGCATGAACTTTCTACCGTTGATCGTTTTTAGGTTATTCGTGCTAGCGATGAAGACTTTGTCAGTTTGCTTGTTCTTTATTTGATAAACACCTGCATCGGTTTCTACTTCCTTGTACATTTGTTTGAGCTCTTGCTTGCGATTCATCTGCTGCGCTCCCCGCTCCTCTCCTTCACTTTCCACAGCGATTCGCCAATATTGACTGCCATCCGCCTGTCTATCCATCAATCCAGCATCGACTAAATATCTCCGCAAGGTCACATAATCATCGTAGAGTCCTTCCAGAATCTCATTCACTTCCCGCTCGGTGTAGAGACGATCAAGCTCGAATTTTTTGGAAATCTCTTCGAGCAGGATGAGTTTATGCTTTTGCTTGCGTGGGAAGCGCTCTAATCGACCTGATAGTCCATTCGGAAGGAATTTCTTTACGACCGCAGTATACTCTGTGACATCGCCAACTTTCGAGGGGTTCTTTTGCTTGCTTGATTTGGCATCGTTGGACGATTGCTGTTTATCCGCTTCATGCAATAACTCCATCATGACCAGGAACACCTTGGCCTGACGTTCTTTCTCCTTGAGTGCAAAGCGGTGATTACGGATCGTCGATGCACTGCCGATCCCCATTTCATTTTGAACCTCGGCGTCTGTCTTTCCTTGGTAAAAAAGGCGAAGTAAATTAACTTGATGATCAGACAAGCCCGTCAATCGTTTATCCAACTGGCTCAGATGGGTAAAGACAGAACCGTGCGCAACCTCGATATGATGGCGGATAAAGCGGGATGCTTCATACAGGACACCCCCCACGGGATAAATGATTCCTTTCTCCACCTGTTCCCCGCAGAGCAAACACATAAAATGTTCATCTTGCTCGATGTAACCTTGCTTCCATTCTTGAAGAGAAGCGCTCCAAAATGCTTCGTGAAGACTCATATATAAACACAACCTTTAATCGTTTGACTTATTATAGATAACTTATCACCGCGTTTATTCCATGTCAAATTAAAAAGCTCTCTGTTGTATTCGCACAACAGAAAGCCTTTTTATCTATGCTTCACTGGCTCGCATCGAAAGACTTGCTTGAGCCAACTCTTTTAAAAATGTCAGGCGGTCACCTTTGTAGAAACGTCCTTCTGTTGCTGTACGCTTCTGCCGATAGCGGATGGCCAATCGGTTTACCATGCGATTAATCTCAAGATGCTGTTCCTCTTCCATCGTAAACCGTACAGCGTATTCGTAATAGTCCGTTTCCCACGGAATCGTGCGAACGACGTGTCCGTACATTTTCAGAGCCTGTCCGCACAATTCCGTCGCAAACTGCAAAACGAGCTGGTCATTTGCTGGCATTTTGAGATGAGAAAGAAAACGAAGTCCACCTGCCCCAATATCCTCGATCAATACCTGCGTGCTCCCAATCTCCATGGTTTTCCCTTTAACCAGCACAATGGTCATGTCTGCACAGAGGGCGTATTCTAGACGTAAGCGAAAAAATTCACGTTGATGCCCCTCTGATCTACCTGGCATTGTTTTCTCCTTCTTTCTCTTCTCATAGTGGGTAACACGCAAAAGAAAGAGCGCCTGTCATCTTGGCGCCTTTCTTTTTATTTTTTGGGCTTTCGGTATCTGATCTCCTGCTCCTTCACCTGAAAACGGTTCCATAATTCCCTCTCATCATGTGTGATGGAATCATGCTTTTCCAGCCGGAAGAGGAGTCTAACAACCACCCAAACAATCAAAAGAAATGCAAAAAAGATAACCAGTGTTAGAAAGATCATAAACCCTACCTCCTCCCATTTACTAACAACATATGGGAGGAAGCAAAATAAGATAACCAAATGTGTCAAAAACGTGACGAACCTTCTTTTTTAAAAGGTTGTCACACTTCTCGGCTTCTCGGAAACAGCAAACAGTCTATCCAAAATGGGGAGCTTTTCTGGTGCATCCAGCTCCAACTGGCCGTATTGATACAGCTTGCGGGCCGTTACTACCCCCATCACGAGTGAAGAAAAATCCGAAATATCTAGCTCCATCGAAACGTCAGACTCCGCTGCCTCTCCTACTTCCGGACGTCCATCGACAAACTTGATGAGCCATGTTCCTTCATTCACAGGCAGGAACGAATCGCGGATCGTCAGCTTTACATTCACTGTTTCCGAACCAAATTGGTGGTGGGACAGCTGACGGAAAAATCCTGGTACATCAATGATCCGATACATCAGACCGACTCCAGATACATGGCTCTCATGATAAATGCTCCATAAAATCGAATCCGTTCCATTTCCCGGATCGGATAGCAACAAGTGAAAATCTTCGTCCGTCGTCGTGAACTCGATTCGCTGAATCTGATCGGCCTGGCTCCGTAGGAAAGAGAGCAGTTGCGCGAGTGCTTCGCGGCTCTCATACTGAAGCTCTCTTACTTCTATGTTGTTGATGAGTTTGTTTTTTTCATGAGCGCTCTGGAACTGGAAAGCGAGATAGCCGGCGAATCTCCCTTCCTTTTTGTAACCGACGACAATCATTTCAGGGACATCGAGGAGTCTGTCCCACTCACGGTCTGTTCGCTTGATCATGCCATGAGTTTGACGGGCGATGCGATGATAGCAAGCAGATAGTTCTTCTTTGTCCTCTTTTCTTATATAAACGATTTTGTCCTTGCCTACAAACGGCAGGCTGGACGGCTTGAACTTGTATTGATGAACCTTGGTCCCTATTCCAAACCCCATTTGCTTGTAGAAATCAACACGAAACGGATAAAGAGAGACCAGCGTGACTCCCCGTTCCCGATAGCTGGAAAGAAAACCTTGAAGCATCGACATCGCGACCTTTTCCTTTTTATGCAAAAGGTCTACGGCGACCAGCCCAATTCCGCCAGTCAAAAGCGGTGTACCGAGAACATTCATAGGAAAATCGTACCATTTCATTATACCCGCTAATTGTCCATCACGGTAGCAGCCGTGGTAGCTAACATGTGGGTCGTTTTCGATCGTCTCCCTTACGCGTTCGGCAAATCGCTGTCTGCTCTCTGCACCCAGTAGATTGCTTCCAGGGTAGCTCAGCGCTGCAATTCTCACGACCTCATCGATATCGTCAATGGAAACCGGGCGAATCTCCTCCATCATCTCATGCACTCCTGTCTGCAAGAAATTCGGCATCTAGGAAAATAGTAACGATGAATGTAACAGCTGGCAATATGAATTTTGCATTTTTTGGAAAACTGTAACCAAATATTAAAAAACGTCCGCACGCGGCGGACGTCTTCGAATTAGTGTGTCTGCTTTACTCGGTTTCCTTTTGCGATCAAAAGGGTCAGAACAAAGCTGCTTATCGCAAGCACAAAGGTGCCTGTGAAGACCACATGAACACCGCTAGCCAATAAGTCTCGAATCTGTGCCAGCTGGGCCACAGGGATCGAGCCGTGTTCAAACGATGCCCCTAAATTCGTATGGCCACTTGCTACAGTCACCATGTTGAACAACATTCCAAATACCGCTGCCCCGAAGGTTTGGCTAAATGTACCCGTGAATGTATTGAGGGCAATGGCAGTCCCCCTCTTGTCGACTGCAACAGACGATTGAATTTTCACCATAACGATTGGGGAAATGAGTCCCATTCCCAAACCAATTGAGCCCACAGCCACATAAATGAGGTATCCCGCTGAGTGAGTGGATAGGAAGCTCAACAATGTTGTCGCTACCGTCAGAACGGCTGTCCCTGCGATAAATAACTGTTCCGCTCGCAGCTTTCCTAACAAGTTCCCCGCAAGGATAGAGCCAATCGTCCAGCAAACTGGCATCGGTGTCAGGACAAAGCCCGCCATCGTCGCGCTTTCGCCCAAGACTCCCTGGCTCCATATCGGCAAGTAAACCACCATGCTGATTACAATTCCATTGGTCAAAAGCGTCAGCAGATTGATCATGGTTACATTTCGATTGGTAAAAAGCGAAAGCGGAATCAGCGGCTCAGCCGATTTCTTCTCCACCGATACAAACACCAGATAGGTCACCAAAGCAAAAACGATCAAGGAAATCGTCACTGGACTGGTCCAGGATTGATTCTGGCTACCTGTTAACAAGGCATACAACAAGGCGATGGTCCCGACCGAAAAAATAAGCGCGCCCGGATAATCGATATGACGCTTTTCTTTGACGGCAAGTTTTTCCTTGTACAAAAAGATGAGCATGAAAAACGATACAAGTCCAAAAGGCAAATTAAGAAAAAAGATATAACGCCACGTCAGTGTATCGACCAAAAATCCTCCGACCAACGGACCTGCCACACCGGAAAGTCCCCATACAGCACTAATCCAACCCTGCGCTTTTGCTCGGGCAGTCTGCTCCGTATACAAATCACCGATAATGGTCATCGTAATCGGCATGACTGAACCTGCACCCAAGCCTTGAATGGCACGAAAAATAATGAGCTGCCACATTGACGTCGCCACTCCACAGAGCGTAGAACCTAATAAAAAGATGCCGATCCCGATTAACAACACGTTTTTTCGGCCAAATAAATCAGCTAGTTTGCCGTAAATGGGAGCAGATACGGCAGTGGCAAGCATGTAGATGGCGTATACCCAGCTCACCTGTTCAAAGCCTGCCAAATCACTCGTAATGCGCGGTACGGCTGTACTCACAATCGTTCCTTCCATCGCAGCAAGGAATGTCGAGAGCATAAGGGCAATCATAATCTGTAGTCTCATCTCGATCTCCTCTCTCTATGTACGCATGATCGCGAGTAGCGAAAAAGCATTGTTTAGTATACCACATGAAAGAACAATCCTTCTCGACCAACGAAAAACCTCGTCTTGTCAAATAACAAGCGAGGCATTGTTTTTCCGTTCAGGGTTATCGATTGGCTGCGCGTCGTTTCACTGCTGCAAACACCTGCTGGTAATAATGCACTTCATGTGGTACAAAGTCAGCCTTGGCCGCGATCATTGCTATATCCTTTGGTTCACCATTTTCCGTTAGCAAAAATCCATTCACCGTCATCTGTCCGATCTCGCCCGCAAACAACCGCTCTAACTCAGGCAGACTGACCCAAAACAGCCCCGTGACTTCTTCTTCCTGTATACGGTACTCGTGTAAGGGTTGATCGCATTCATACAAAAATGTATGGCACATTTCCTTATCAATGATAAAGGGGGCAACCATGACATCACGAATTACGCCTAACGGGTCCAATTCCTCAAAGCTGACGGACAAGCCTAGCTCCTCCTCCAATTCCCGCATGCCGTCACACGGCTGTTCCGCGGCGAGAAGATGACCGGCAGAGGTAATGTCGAGCAGATCTGGAAAAGTATCTTTTTGTGGATGTCTTTTTTGGAACAACATTTCAATCTGGTCATCTACTACACGATAAATCCAGCAGTGAAAGGTTTGGTGCCACAGCCCCAAGCGGTGTACTTCGCTACGCGCTTCTACCCCGATATGCTGTCCTGCTTCGTCAAATATGTCTAGCTGCTCTTCCTGCATGTTTTCCACCCCGTGACTTGTCTCTTGAGCATTTCTCTTCCCCAAGTTACATTCCCGGTTCAGAACGTGAATTCCTCTATTGACGAAAAAAGGGACAGCGACAAGCGCCATCCCTTCTATCACCATTAGTTGATCGATACATCATCCAGCATCAAGTAGCCAACAGGGCTCAGCCAGAAGCCATTTACATTCTTGGATGTAACCGCCACATGGTCAATCGTACGGATTGGAAGAATCGGTACTTCCTTCAGCTCGATTTCTTGCAGCTTTGCGTAAATTTCATTGCGTTTTTGCGCATCTTTTTCGCGACGTCCTTCTTCAATCAGCTTGTCTACCTCTGGATTGTTGTAGAACGCCATGTTACCTGCGCTACCTTTCGAAGTGCTGTGGAAGACGTTGTACTGGTTGTAGTCGCCATCCCCTGTTGCATTGCCCCAGCCCCCGATGAACATCGCATGCTCACCATTGTCCGCGTACTCCAGATACGCACCGTATTCCATTACTTTGATCTCCAAATCAATGCCGATGCCTTTCAACTGTGACTGGATGACTTCTGCTACGTTCATTCGCTCTTTACGGTCATCTGTCACGATGGTTGTCTTGAAGCCGTTTGGGTAACCTGCTTCTGCGAGCAGTGCTTTTGCTGCATTGACGTCATACGCGTAATCCTGGAGATTCGGGTTGTAGCCGATGACTTTTGGTGACAGCGAGGAAACAGCCTGTGTTCCTACATTGTTGTATACCCCTTGTACAATGGCTTGCTTTTCGATAGCATGTGCGACAGCTTGACGTACACGTACATCATCAAATGGCTTCTTCTGCACGTTAAAGCCGATGTAATCCACACCCAAGCCTTCTGCACGCACCATGTTCATCCCAGGAGATGCCTGTGCACGCTCTACTTCCGTCACGGGAAGCTGATCGCCGATGTGCGCTTCGCCTGCTTCGATCATCGCTACACGCGTCGTATCTTCTGGAACAACCTTATACAATACTTCATCTACCTTTGGCTTTTCACCCCAGTAGCTATCATTTTTTGCGAGTTTCATTTCTTGACCCGGTGTCCATGATATAAATTTGAAAGGTCCGGTTCCCACAGGCTGCTTCGCCAATGTATCGGAATGCTCGCCGATTGCTTTCGGGCTGATGATACTTCCTTCTGAGCTAGCCAAGATGGAGAGCAGCGGTGCAAAAGGATATTCCAGTACGAAATGTACAGTCTTGTCATCCACGACCTTGATTTCCTTGATCATGGAGAAGTTGGATGCACGCGGTGATGCAACCTTTGGATCGCGTACTCGTTCGAACGTCTTTTTCACAGCGTCTGCTGTAAAGGGTGTACCATCGTGGAACGTAACGCCCTCACGAAGCTTAAACTCCCATGTCAAGTCATCAAGCTGTTTCCATTCAGTTGCTAGAGTAGGCTTGTACTCGCCGTTTTTATCGCGAGAAACCAAGCTCTCATACACTTTTCCATACACATAGTTTGCCGAAGGAATATTGGAGATGAAATGCGGGTCCAAATTGTTGGCGTCTGCCTTGCGAGCGACAATCAGGGTTCCCCCTTCTTTCGGAGCTTCAGCAGCAGTTGTATTCGTCGAACCGGATTGCTCCGAGCTCGCACCCCCACATCCAGTCAGCGCAACACTAACCGTCAATGTCAGAGCCAACAAGGAACCGACCACGCGCGTTTTCTTCATTTGTGTCTACCCCCTGTAGAATACTGTCGAAAATTCTGAATGTATTTCTTATTTGCATTATACGGTAGATTCCCAACCGAACCTTTCAGCATCTTTACATCAATTTATAATATTTTTACTTTTATTTAATTTTGTACAGATCAATAATTGTGAAAATACACTTGATACCGTAGCCGTGGTGGAGAAGCGTGTTTCCAGTCTTCGCTTCGGCCTACGCCCCGCAAGGGGGTGAAGACTGTCCGCTCCGGTATGAATGACGGGAAACACGCTTCTTTGGCGTTGCTTTTGCTGATTTTCCGATCTGTATATGAAAGGCAACAAGAAAATGATTGAAGGTTCTTTATGATTGACCTTTTTTAGCATTCTAATGAATGAGTTTGATATGAAAACAGCATATAGTTAACTAAGTAATTTTAATCAACTAGAATCGACTTTCAAGTAATTAATCAAAGCTACGCCGGAAGAAGTGCATTTCCAGTCCAAGCGCCTCTGGAGCCCATCTCAGCGTAGGAATAAATGGCGGGGAATTTCAGCTTTTATTACATACAAAAACGCATTCGCGTTTTCTGGTTTGAAGCGCTCCTGCCATTTATTCCGAAGCGAACAGTCGATCCCTCTTGCGGGGCGGAGGCCGAAGCGTAGACTGGAAATGCACTTCTTCCCCACTACAGCCACTTTTAAAACACATGAAAAATCCGACCTTCTGGAGAAGATCGGATTGCGCTTACTATCCCTATGAATCTTTCTGCCAAACCATATTGCCCGAGAAAACCACCGCTTCCTTCGGAGATAGTCTAGCCACAGCCTCAGCGGAGCATTTGGCACGGACAAAAACCGCATTTGCCTCATCTCCGACTTTCGGCCAAACCTGATTGCCAGCTTGATCTAGTGGAGTCACGCCACCAGTAACGAATCCCAGTGCACGCGATAGAGATCGCTCATCGATCCACCGGAACCGTTCAGCCAGACGGTTTGCTTTTTGCAGCATATCTCCGGTTCCAAATGGGTCCCAATGATCAGTAATGTTGTCATTACCCAAACCAACATGGACGCCTTTTGCATGAAGCAACGGAATCGGGATGGTTGGCATATCAATGGGAACAGCCGACATGACAGCGATTTGCTGCTCGGCGAAAAGCTCCGCGACCTCTTCGGCCACTGCGGTCGGTACCTCTCCTAGCCCGTAAGCATGGCTGACAGTGACTCGACCTTGCCAACCCGCATCCTTCGTCATTGCAGCCACTTTTTTCATAATATAAACACCCAAATGACCAGGCTCGTGCAGGTGAATGTCCACATCCGCATTCGCTTCAACCGCTATATCCATCATCGTATCAAGTGATTTCTCGATATCATCGTCAAACGTGGCAGGATCGACACCACCGACAAGTCCGGCTCCATGCTTCATCGCCTCACGAACGAGGGAAACAGAATCACTGCGCAGCAAGCCATGTTGGGGAAACGCGACAATTTCCCAGGAAAGTTTTTCGTGGTAAGCTGCCAATGCCTCCAATGTGGCTTCCAGATTTTTCAGGCCAATGACCGGGTCAATGTTACAATGCGTCCGCACGTGAGTAGCGCCGTGCGATTGCACTAACTCCAGCAGCTTTTCTGCACGCTCACGGGCGACGGGAAGCTGGCGGGGCAGCAGTTCCTGCTCTTGCTCGATTCGAAAAAAACGATTGGGAGCAGAAAGAACAGCTTGCCACGAACCTCCATAAAATGTTTTGTCTAAATGAATGTGCATTTCCCGAAAAGAAGGAAGCATCAGTAGGCCTTGTGCATCCCACACAGATACCCCGTCAGGTATATCTGACAAAGCAGGTACGATTTTCTCAACGCGACCGTCCGTGAACAAGATGTGGAAACACTGCGTCTTTGTTCCCGTCACGATGCCATTCTCCTCTATATAGCCACATTCCAGACTCGCATTTTTGATCCACAAGCTTGCTTTCATGCTTCGTCTCCCATCCTTTTCTCTCTAAATGTTTGCGTTATTCGATCGTAATGCCTTTGATCATCATGTACCCAGAAGGGCTGATCCAGAAGCCTTTGATGTTTTTGCTGACTGCAGCGACATGTTCAAGATTGCGGATCGGGACGATTGGTGCTTCTTGCTTTTCAATCTCCAACACCTTCGCATAGATTTGCTTGCGTTTTTCCGTATCCTGCTCACGGCGCCCCTCTTCGATTAGCTTGTCCACTTCTTTATTCACGTAGAATGTTGTGTTACCGCCTTTGCCCAAGGAACTGGAGTGGAACAGATTGTACTGGTTGTAGTCAGCGTCTCCAGTGGCATTGCCCCAGCCGCTGATGAACAGCTCTGTTTCACCGTTGTCTTCTGCATCCAAATAGGCTCCATACTCAAGCACTTTTACCTCTACATCAATGCCGATTCCCTTTAACTGGGACTGAATGACTTCCGCAGCATTAATCCGTTCCTTGCGATCACCTGTCCACAGGGTTGTCTTGAAGCCGTCTGGATAACCCGCTTCCTTTAACAGGGCCTTCGCCTTGTTCGGATCGAACTCGTATCCTTTTAACGCCCCATCGTATCCTAGAACCTTCGGACTCACTGCTGAATTCGCTTTCGTTCCGACATCGTTGTACACACCTTTGATGATCGCATCGGTCTCAATCGCATAGTTGATCGCCTGACGAACACGGATGTCGTCAAACGGCTTCTTCTTGGTATTGAACCCGATGAAATCTGTCCCTAAACCCTCTGTTCGGTACAAGCTCATATGAGGGGAATTACTGACGCGGTCAATTTCCGTTACCGGCAATGGTTCAGCGATGTGCGCCTCTCCCGTCTCTACCATGGCTACGCGGGTCGTGTCCTCCGGTACGACTTTGAAGACAGCCTTCTTGAATTTTACCTTCTCCCCCCAGTAATTTTCATTTTTTACAAGTCCAATCTCTTGGCCAGGTGTCCACGATTCAAATACGAACGGTCCTGTACCGACGGGATGTTTGCTCAGGTCCTTGCCGTATTGCTCTATTGCTTTTGGACTGATGATACTGCCTTCGTGGTTGGCAAGGATCGACAGCAATGGGGAATACGGGTAGGCTAACTTGAATTGCACGGTGTAATCATCCACTACTTTTATTTCCGAAAGCATCTTAAACTGAGATGCACGTGGAGAGGCGACTTTTTCATCGCGTACGCGAGCGAAGGTTGCTTTCACCGCTTCGGCGTTAAACGGCGTACCATCGTGGAAGCTAACTCCCTGACGCAGCTTGAACTCCCAGGTGACATCGTCCAACTGCTTCCATTCCGTGGCTAGCATTGGTTTGAACGCCATGTTATCATCTCGCTGGACAAGACCTTCGTACACATTGTGGTGGACGACACTCGCTGCATTGATCGCTGAAATAAAGTGCGGATCCAGATTATTTGCGTCAGACTGCCGTGCAATCACCAGCGTCTGATCTGTTGCCGGAGCTTCCTTCGCAGTCGGAGTCCCTGCCGTACCTTGCTCTGTACCCGATGAACAGCCTGTAAGTACGAGGCCAACGCTCAGGATACCTACCAGCATTGAACCTAGCATCTTCTGTTTTTTCACTAGACTCGCCCCCCTTTTATTCTTTCTGTGTATAATCAATCAGCATAGCTCGTTCCCAATGGGCGAAGCTATGCTGATCGTGAAGCACTTTTTTGCTGAAATTATGGCATTATTACATCGTCGATCTCAATGTGTCCTGCTGGGCTGATCCAAACTCCTTCTACGCCTTTTTGAATCGCTGCAAGGTTTTCTGAGAAGCGATATGGTACCATTGCCGCTTCGTCCATTTCGATTTGCTGTGCTTTTTCGTAGATTTGCTTCCGTTTTTCTTCGTCTTTCTCTTTGCGGCCCTCATCGATCAGCTTGTCCACTTCCGGATTGCTGTAGAAAGCATGGTTGCCGGCTGCCCCTTGCGACTTCGTGTGGAACAGATTGTATTGGTTGTAGTCTGCATCACCTGTGGCATTTCCCCAACCGCTGAGGAACAATTCTGTTTCGCCTTTGTTGGCTGCTTCAATATAAGCACCGAACTCTAGCACTTTCACTTCCAAATCGATATTGATTTGTTTCAGCTGTTGCTGTAGCACCTCTGCCAAGCTTACTCGTGCCTTGTTATCATTTAAGTAAATGGTTGCTTTGAAGCCGTTGGCGTATCCAGCTTCCGCCAACAGTTTTTTTGATTTTTCCAGATCGTAAGGCAAGTCTTTTACATTCGGGCTGTAACCAACCATGGACGGGGTAATGGAGGAATGGGCAACCGTCCCGACATCGTTGTAGACCCCTTGAAGGATGGTTTTCTTATCGATTGCATGTGCAATCGCTTGACGAACACGTACATCATCGAATGGCTTCTTCGAGTTGTTAATCCCGATATGATCGCTAGCGAAAGCAGGGTAACGACCAAGTGTCATACTCGGAGAAGTTTTCACCCGATCGACTTCTGTCACTGGCAATTGCTCAGCTACATTCGCTTCTCCTGTCTCGACCATCGCGAGTCTGGTCGTATCCTCTGGAACGGTCTTGAAGACGACTTTATCCAGCTTCGGTTTGTCGCCCCAATAATTATCATTTTTCACTAGGACGACCTCTTGACCAGGTGTCCATGATTCGAATTTATAAGGCCCTGTTCCCGTTGGATGCTTGGTCAAATCTTTCCCATACTGTTCAATCGCTTTTGGTGACAAAATTCCCCCCTCTGCACTGGCGAGCACTGACAGGAGTGGTGCGTATGGATAGTGCAGGATGAATCGAACCGTAGTATCATCCAAGACCTTTACTTCCTTAATGGCCTCAAACAAATTGGCGCGGTTAGAGCCTACAGCCGGGTCTTGAACACGTGCAATCGTCTTTTTCACAGCTTCCGCATTGAACGGTGTGCCATCGTGGAACGTCACACCAGAGCGAAGCTTGAATTCCCATGTCACATCATCGAGCTGCTTCCATTCAGAAGCGAGTGAGCCTACATATTTGCTTTCTTTGTCCATCCGAACGAGACCCTCGTATACCTTGTGATGAATGATGGCGGCGGAATTGATTTGCGTTAGAAAATGTGGGTCAAGGTTGTTCGCGTCAGACAAGCGGGCGATGACCAGTGTCCCGCCTTCTTTGCCAGCTGGTGATGAAGCATTGGTTTGCCCTGAAGAATTGGAAGTCCCTGCTGCTCCAGGTGCTTGTGAGCAGCCTGCCAACGCTGTAGAAACCGCAACGGTCATGGCAAGCAGCGTCTGGAAAAAGCGCGCCTTTTTCATGTAGTTATCCCCCTCTTTTGTGAAAAACGTCTCGTTGTTTTTCATCCATGTTGATGTGACCGCTTGCGGTCAAAAAAACGGTCGTGACCGCTTTTTGCGCCAGATGTACTTGAATATTTTGACCATTCTCACATATTTCATTTTACCCACTATTCTGTCACGTCGTTTTCACTCTCTTTACTTGTATTTTCACTTTCTTTACTCTTTGTTCACTTTTTCTACTTTTATGCGAATCATGCAATAAAAATAGACTTGGAGTATATGTTGCTGTAGTGGTGGGGAGGAAACAGGAGAAAATGCTCAGATTCTAGGGCCACCCCTTGGGGGATTGACTGCACGACTCCATGCAAAAAGCGAAACCGCGTCCAAAGTAGTCGATTCAGGAGGTTTTTCAGAGGTGGACGCTTAAGAGCGTGTTTCGCTTTTTGCATTCCGTCTCGGTCGGTGTCCCTAAGATCTTCGCTTATTTCTCCTGTTTCCTCTACGAGCTTTCCGTGCTTAAACGGGTTTTTAAACAATTAAAGATTGAAGAAGATCATCAGTTACGCCAGAGAAGAATATTTCCAGACGTAGCGACTTGTGGAGTCCTACCAAGCGGAGAAGGGATTTGCGGGCAAAAGAAACGCAACCGTGCCCGCGCGACGAAGCGGCTACCACTTTTGCGTTTCCCCGCAAATCCCTTCGGAGCGGACAGTCTTATCCCCCAGCAGGACGGAGCCTGGAGCCTAGACTGGAAATATTCTTCTCCCCACCGCAGCCACGATACTGGCTTCGCCAAGA
Organism: Brevibacillus sp. HB1.3; assembly: GCF_013186635.1. NCBI lineage: Bacteria > Bacillati > Bacillota > Bacilli > Caryophanales > Paenibacillaceae > Brevibacillus > Brevibacillus sp. HB1.3. The sequence continues at coordinate 229,459 of NZ_JABMIT010000004.1, forward strand.
TTTTTGGTGAAGCCTTCCTACCCACTTATCTACTAAAAAAGACCCTCTCCATTTGGTGGAGAAGGTCTCTAGCTCCTGCTATTGAATCGTGACTTGGCTCACATCAATGTACCCGGATGGACTGATGTACACACCCTGTACATTTTTTGCAATGGCTGCGAGGTTTTCACTGCTACGGAATGGCAGCAACGGCACCTCCTCCATCTCGATTTGCTGCGCCTCTGCGTAGATTTCCTTGCGCTTCTCTGGATCTTTTTCCTTACGCCCCGCCTCGATCAGCGCATCGACTTTCGGATTATTGTAGAAGGAATGGTTGCCTGGCACACCTGCTGACGTGCTGTGGAAGAGATTGTACTGGTTGTAATCGGCATCCCCGGTCGCATTGCCCCAGCCACTAATGAACATTTGCGCTTCCCCTTTTGCCGCCAATTCCAAATACGCGCCGAACTCCATCACTTGAATCTGCAAGTCGATCCCGATTCCCTTCAGCTGGGATTGCAACACTTCTGCCACATTGATCCGTGCCTTGTTGTCATTGAGATAGATGGTTGCCTTGAATCCGTTGGCGTAGCCTGCTTCGGTGAGCAATTGCTTCGCTTTGTTCAAATCGTAGTCTGGCGTTTTAATATTCGGGCTGTAGCCGATGACTTTTGGCCCTAATGACGAGATCGCTACTTTTCCGACATTGTTATAGACCCCTTTAATAATTGCTTCCTTATCAATCGCATGGGCGATGGCCTGACGGACACGAACATCGTCAAAAGGCTTCTGCTTGACGTTCATCCCGATATGGTCAACCGCGAATGATTCGAACCGCCCCAAAGACATGCTCTGCGAGTTCTGTACCCTTTCCAGTTCAGTGACCGGTAGCTGCTCTGCGACATGAGCTTCCCCTGTCTCCACCATGGCTACACGTGTCGCGTCCTCAGGAATGGTCTTGAAAACGACTTTTTCCAGCTTCGGCTTGTTTCCCCAATACTTCTCATTTCTCACCAAGACGATTTCCTGTCCAGGTGTCCATGATTCAAAGATGAACGGCCCCGTCCCTACCGGTTTCTTGGACAACTCTTTGCCAAATTCCTTCATCGCCTTCGGACTAATGATGCCACCCTCGGCACTCGCCAGAACGGACAGGAGCCCTGCGAACGGATAATGTAAAATAATCTCCACCTTCAGTGGGTCAATGACCTTCACTTCTTTAATCATGCCAAACATGTTTGCTTTGGGAGTCGGATTGTCTTTGTCCAAAATGCGGTCGATCGTCTTTTTCACCGCTTCCGCATTAAAAGGCTCCCCATCGTGGAAGGTAACACCGTCACGCATTGTGAACTCCCAGGTGACATCATCTTTTTGTTTCCATTCCTTTGCCAAAAGAGGTTTGTACTCGCTATTCCGATCCATCATGACCAGACCTTCATAGAGCTTGTGCTGCGTCACCGCCATGGAATTAATCTGGGTACTGAAATGCGGGTCCAGATTATTGGCATCGGACAGGCGGGCAATAATCAGGGTTCCGCCTCCACCCGCTGCGGCCGATGAAGACGCGGGGCTAGTCGAAGCTTGATTGGAGTTGGACGCGGAATTCGTCCCACTGGATGTCTGACTGCCACCACAGCCTGCTAGGACTGTGGAAACCAAGAAAGACAGGGCGAGGATGGATCGTAGCATGTGCTTCTTCTTCACTGTGAATGCCCCCTTATTCTGGATGATAGAATGAAAAGAATATGACATGACTAAATATTACTAATTTTCTTACTATTAATCTTTTCATTATCTTTACCTTTCTTTTCACTTTCTTTACTAGGTCGTTTTTGAATGTTAAAAATAACTCTATTGAAGGTGCCTACATAGTGGAGGAGAAAAAGCACAGGTCTCTTCGACTCTGACACGCTCGCAAGGGGGGATTCACTGGACATCTCCACTTAAAAAAGGGGACCGTCGAGCCAAAGCCACCCTACGGGCGGACGTTTCTCGAGGAAGAAGTGTTCGACTAGCGTGGTCCCCTTTTTTAAGTTCCGTCTGGGCTGGCTTTGTCAAGGTCTGCGAGCCCTGTGCTTTTTCTTCTCGCTAGCTTGAGCGGTTTAGCGATAGCTTCTAAAACTTAAGAAGATAAAAAACCATCCCTCAAAAAGGGATGGCCGTGCATGAAAGAACATTTATAGTTCAACATCTTTGTCCCACCGTCTTTCCAGATCCCTCACGGTCGAACTTTTCTCGACATCCTGTTCATTCTTGTAAGTTCCCAGCATGACGTCAAAAACAGGGCTGGTAACACCGTACCAATAATGTTCGTTTTTGAAGTGATGCCAAAGATGGAGCTTTTTCATCCAGCGCCCCCATGGAGATATGGGTTGAACCGGGCGGTGGGCGATATAATGCGTCCATTCATAAAATAGCAGAAATCCGATCACGCCTGTAACAAAGGCATTGGTCACAATCACGTCAGAAGTAAGCAGGTAACAAATGGCTCCGGTTCCTGCAATGAGCGGCAAGCTGTACCACACGGGCAAGAATAACAGGTGCAAGTTGTTGGGATCGGCGTGATGATCATAATGTAAGCGCTTTAACATTTGGAGAAAAAATGGATTTCTAGGCGGTTTGAGGTGAAAGAGAAATCGATGAATCAAGTATTCGCTTGCCGCATATCCAATCATCCCCGCCACGAGTGCCACCCATGTTTTCAACACGTACCATTCAGAAAAAGTGATAGACAAGCTAATCAGAAATAGGATGCTCATGATGAGGATATCCGGAAACGTAAAGAATTCCTTTAGATACTTTGCCTTCAACAAAAACGCCCTCCTCTTGTGTTCCTTCACTTGTCTTGTTCCAACACGGTTCGGTTTCTCCACAGCTCCAAACTTTTTTCCATTGCCTTTCTGGCTACACGCTCTGCTTCGATGTAATCACCTTGTAAAGCGACGTTCAAAAGTTCATGGTAATAGTGCCAAGATGCCTCTCGGTGTTCCGGGGTGGAAAAATACTTTCGTGCCATTTTTAGGTAAAAGGAATCAAAACTGTTTACAATCAGTAAATAGATAGGATTTGGGGAGAGCCTCGTCAGATTTTTCTGTAGCTCCCAGTCAAATGCTGCATAAGAATCAGCATCAGGTTTGAGTTGATCGAGATTGGCAAGCAATGCGACCACCTTCGGCTGATGAGCAACAACCGCGTTACGAATGTAAACAGGCGCCAACGATATCCGCAGTTCCAGCAAGTACGAAATAAACTCATCCGTAACATCGTCGTGGTTTTGAATGATATGGACTAGGGTCATTATATTGCCTTGATGCCAATAATCGTTGACAATTGCCGGATGTCCTTTCCGCACAGTGATCCAGCCATCTCTTTCCAAGCGTTGCAGTGCTTCTCTAACGGTTGGCCGACCTACCCCGTAGCGCTCTGCCAACTCTCGTTCTGGCCGCAGCGTACTTCCTGCAGGGTACTCTCGGGTCAAAATTGCTCTGATTAATTTCTTCTCAATTTGATCCGACGTCCGTTCTTTCTTTCCCCCTTTTTTCTCCATTGTCATTGTCGCCTCCCTACGATCCTGGTCCTACAACAAATTTTTGTGGTATTACCACAAAAGGTAATATTTTACACAACTCCTGTCAAGAGGTGACCTACACAATCAAAAAAGGCATAGCCCTCTTTCGAAAAAGAGTAGGCTATGCCTCTTGTTATACTGGCGTAATTACTCTGTCACTTCTACCGACCAGCCAAACTTGTCTTCACGCTCACCGTACTGGATTCCTGTCATCTCGTCGTACAGTCTCGTCGTCAATTCTCCTGTTTTTTCACCGTTGATGATCATCTGATGTCCGTTCCAGTTCAGATCACCGACTGGGGAAATAACAGCAGCTGTTCCCGTGCCGAATGCTTCTTCCAGCTCACCGTTGACGTAAGCGGTATGCAGGTCTTCCATGGAAATCCGCTTCTCTACGACTGGAATTCCCCAGTCCTTGAGCAATTGGATCGTCGAATCTCTCGTGATACCCTCCAGGATGCTGCCGTTCAATGCTGGGGTCCACACTTCCCCTTTTACTTTGAAGAACACGTTCATGCTGCCTACTTCTTCAATATATTTGTTCTCTACGCCATCCAGCCACAGCACTTGCTCATAGCCTTTTTCTTTTGCTTCGACTTGTGCTTTCAGACCGCCTGCGTAGTTACCTGCCACTTTTGCGTTTCCTGTTCCGCCTCTTACCGCACGAACATAGTTGTTTTCTACGTAAATTTTCACGGGCTTCATGCCACCCGCATAGTACGCTCCAACTGGAGAGAGCACGATCACCAATTTGTACGTATGCGAAGCGCGCACACCAAAGCATGGCTCTGTCGCGATTACGAAGGGACGAATGTAGAGAGACTGTCCGCTTTCTGTTGGAATCCAATCTTTATCTACTGCCACCAGCTGTTTCAATGCCTCGACCATGAATTCCTCGTCGATCAGCGGCATGCTCATACGCTCCAATGAACGGTTCATACGCTTGAAATTTTGATCAGGACGGAACAAGCGAACCTTGCCCTCTTGATTGCGATAAGCTTTCAAGCCCTCAAAGACAGCTTGTCCATAATGGAACACCATTGCTGCCGGGTCCAATGTCAGCGGAGAGTAAGGGACAATTTGTGGATCATGCCATCCTTTACCTTCAGTATAATCCATGGTGAACATATGATCGGTAAAATGCACACCGAACCCCAGCTTGTCAGAAGCTGGTTTCTCTTTTTTCTGTTCTGTCCGGGTAATTGTTAACTGACACTCCATCTTCTACATCTCCCTTAGTATGAAAACCACGATTTGAAACTTCCTATATATACAAAATAGCAACAATTTTGCATGATTTCCAGCGTAAGTTTGTCCTACCTCTACAATTTCTGGTTATTTAGCGAAAACTTCGCAAAAATTTCGTGATCGATTTTTTTCTTCGCAGGCAGGTTGAAAGGAATAGGTATCCCGAAAAGAATGGATAGTGACAGAATGAGGAGGGATATGTATGACCACGCACCTTCGCTTGCACGGAAAAATTGCCATCGTAACAGGAGCCAGCCGCCTTCAAGGGATTGGGGCTGCTATTTGTAAAATGCTTGCCTCACACGGAGCCGATATTTTCCATACATATTGGACCGCCTATGACCAATCCATGCCCTATGGAATGCAAAAGGATGAACCCGCCATCTTGCAGGAAGAGATCAGACGCTACGGAGTCAGGTGCGCCGGGATCGAGGTCGACCTTTCCCAGCCCGATGCCTACAAGGAGGTGCTCGACGCAGCTACAGCACAATTGGGCGCTCCGAGCATCCTCGTCAACAACGCTTGCCATTCAACAAATGACGGCTTCGAGGCGCTGGATATCGCCAGTTTGGACGCACATTATGCCATCAATGTGCGGGCAACCACAATGCTCAGTGTGGAATTTGCACGTCGCTTCTCCCAACAACGAGGAGGCCGAATCATCAACATGACATCTGGTCAGTCCAAAGGCCCGATGGTCGGCGAGATCGCGTATGCGGCAACAAAAGGAGCCGTGGATGCCCTGACGACGACACTGGCTGCCGAAGTAGCCACGAGAGGGATTACGGTCAACGCTGTAAATCCAGGACCCACCGATACAGGCTGGATGAATGACGAAATCAAGCATTACCTTTTGAAGCAATTTCCATTCGGACGGATCGGTCAGCCCGAGGATGCAGCACGTCTTGTCGCTTTTCTGGCAAGTGACGAAGCGGAGTGGATTACGGGACAGATTATGCATTCCGAAGGCGGGTTCATCCGATAACTGAAAAAGCACAATCCGCCGTTTCTAGCAGATTGTGCTTCTTCTATTTATTCAAGCTATGGTTTACTCACGATTGGGAAAGAAGGCTTGAACAGCTCTTTTTCGCCCAGCTGTTGATAGTCGCGCTCGACGTAGCCCAGACGCATTTTGTCAAAGTAACGCTGTCCCTTTGCTTTGATCTCTTCCAGATCAACTCCTGGCAGTAGACGGTCTTTCATCACGGTGCGCCCAGCGATGATGGAGAGCTTCACATCACGGCCTGAGCCACACGTGATGATCGTACGGATTGGATCATCAACCGCACCCATGTGGAAACCGTCCAGATCGATGGCAATGATATCTGCTTTTGCCCCCGGCGCCAATCGTCCCAAATCATCTCTGCCAAGGAAACGTGCGCCGCCCAATGTCGCTGCGCGGTAAATATCCGCGTAGCTGGAATCCGCGACATCGCCTTCCACTAAACGGGACAGCATGCTGGCTGTGCGAATGTTTTGGATGAAGTCAGGCGGGAACGTATCGGTTCCAATCGCGATGTTGACGCCACGACGCTTGTAACGGGCAAACGATTCGAGTGCCTCACCGTGGCGGCCTACTACGAGCGGGCAGTGAATCACGGTCGTACCTGTCTCTTGCAGGATCGCCAAATCGTCTCCCTCGCCGAATTTCGCTTTACTAAAGCCTGGAATGAAATGCGCGTGCGGAATTGCTGTTTTCTTTCCGAGGAAGCCGATCTCATTCAGGAACTGAATCGGTGATTTGTTATGACGACGATGGATTTCCGTATATTCATAGAGACCTTGTGCAGCATGCAGACGGATCGGACATCCGAGCTCCTCGCTGTAGCGCTTTGTGTTGATCAGGTTCTCTACAGACTGTGACTCGATTCGCTCTGGTGCCAGCATTCCACGGATGAGTCCGTTGTGAGCCCCATCGAAATCTTTGACAAATTGGACAGCCCGCTCCAGTCCTGCTTGTCCTTCTGCTTCGTTCCACAGTACTTCGATCTCTCCATTTGCCTTCACGACACGCATGCCGGACTGATAGCTCGGCCCCATGTACATACGCAATCCCAAGCGTCCTGCATGAACAGCTGCGGCTGCCAGCTCCTCATACGTTTCCGCCCAGCGCTTATAGAAAACGGATGTAATCGGCATCGCTGTCGTTACTCCATTTAGAATCAATTGACTATAGGCGTAGAGCGATTTGAATGCCTCTTCCTCAGGTGTCATTACCTCATGGTAGCCTTTACGGTAGTAGTCTTCCGACCAGAGCATGTTTTTGTTTCGAGCAGAGGCTTGCTCCAAATGTACGATGTCGTGATCAATATCACCCAACGCATTCAGGTCAATGAAGCCCGGACTGACTACTGCATTGCCCGCATCGATTACTTCATCTACCTCGCCATCAAAATGATGCCCCACATACAAAATGGTGTCATTCTCGTAAACGACTTCCCCATCTTTGATAATCACATGATCTTCGCCGTCAAAACCGATGACATATTTTGCGGTTATTTTCTTTTTCATGATGATCCTCCCTACTCTTTCTCGTTCCGGCCTCTCCACTCTGCTGTATCCTTCGTTATTATAGGAAATATTCTGTAAAATTTGTTTCAAAACCTTTACGTGTATTTGCATAATCTTTACTCCTTTTTGAAAACAGGCAAAATTCCATACAACACGTAAAGATCATGCAAAAACTAGTAAAAAAGATGAACAACCTTGTTCGAAATATTCACTACAATTAGGAGAGACAGCTAGACTGGACTCTCATCCACTACTTGCAAGATAGAGAAAGGGCTGATTTCTAATGATACAAGCTTTTTGGTTAACGAACGTCCGTCTCGATAAAGGATTTGAAACAGGAGACGACGGCGTCTTTCACACAATCTCGGAGATCTGTCATTTGAAAATCGAAGACGGCAAAATCGCAGAGATCGTATCCGCGAACGAACCACTCGACACCCCTTTCCCACAAGAAGATGCAAAAGGTTTATTGGCCCTCCCCTCTTTTGTTGAAAAGCATAATCATCTGGATAAAACGTATGCGGGTGCAACCTGGAAATCCTGCCTTCCTCCGAAAAAACTGATCGATCGCTTAGAGTTCGAAGCAAAAGAAATGCCACTGATGACAGGGACGACCAAAGAGCGCGCACAAGCGATGCTCCAGCTCCATATCAAAGGTGGTGCCACGCATGTCCGCACACACGTGAACATCGATCCATACATCGGGCTGAAAAACCTGGAGGGTGTTCGTGCAGCACTAGAAGAGTACAGTGATCGTCTGACGTATGAAATCGTTGCTTTCCCACAGCAGGGGCTCCTGCGCACACAAGCAAGCTCCTTGATGAGACAAGCGATGAAGGAAGGCGCAACACTGGTTGGGGGCTTGGACCCGGCTGGGATTGATAATGAATTGGAAGGCTCCTTGCGTGAAATGATGGACATTGCGGTGGAAGCAGATGCGGATGTCGATATTCACCTACATGATCCGGGGACACTCGGCTTTTATACGATCAAAAGACTGCTCGATCTAACCGAGGAAGCTGGCTGGCAGAACCGGATGGCAATCAGTCATGCCTTTGCGCTCGGAGATGTGTCGATGGAGGAGTCCTCGGATATGGCAGATCGATTGTCCCAGCTGGGCACGATGATCATGACAACCGTTCCGATTAATCGTGCAATGCCTCCTGTTCCGATGCTTCATGCCAAAGGCGTACAAGTCGCACTTGGTTATGATGGGTTCTACGATTCGTGGTCGCCATATGGTACAGGCGATATGCTGGATAAGCTAAACCGTCTGGTCGAGCGCTACCGTTGGGTCGATGAGAAATCATTGGTGCAATCGTTGTACTTCATCACCGGAGGAAAAACAACGCTCGATAAAGATGGCAACCGTGCATGGCCAAAGGTTGGCGATGAGGCGAGCATCGTGTTTGCAGAAAGCTCCTGCTCTGCGGAAGCGATTGCGAGAAAATCTCGTCGGGCTGCTGTTATGTTTAAAGGGAAAATTGTGCATGGTGCTTTGGAGAGAACGGAAGAAACAAAGTAGCCAGTTAGACACGAAGGCTTCGCTGATTTTTCAGGGAAGCCTTTTTTCTTTGGGTTTAAATCGAGCTTTTGGTGGTGGGGAGAAAAAAGAAGAAAACGCTCAAGTTCTTGGGCTACCTGCTATGGGGTCATCCCTGCCCAGCTCCATGGAAAAAAAGAAACCCGCGTCCAAAGTCGCGCCTCTGCGAAGTATTTCAGAGGTGGACGCTAAAGGCAGGTTTCTTTTTTGCCATTGCGCTTCGGCTGGTATCCCAAAGACTTTCGCTTATTTCTTCTTTTTTCTCTTACCAGCTTGGGTGTTTGTCCCCGCTTAAAAGCTTTTTTTATAACCAAGCTTTTTTTAAAAGCTTCACACCAAGTTGGATTTCATCCGTTGATAAATTACTGAACCCAAGTCTGACGATTGGGTGATCCGTTTTGTTTTTAATGAAATAGAGTGAAGTCGGATAGACTTTAACTCCCTGAAGGGAAGCTTGTTGAATGAGCCATTCTTCTGAACGCTCCAGGTGTACTTTGACTAATACGTACAAACCAGACTGCTCCCCGATGATTGATATATGGTGTTTGAAATGCTTCCTTAATTCATAGACGAAGTGCTGCATTTTTCGTTTATAAACAAGACGCATGCGTTTAATATGGCGATTCCATTCTCCTTCTTCCATAAATTTCGCCATGGCGAATTGGCTAAGGAGTGAAGTGGTGCTCTCGAAATGTGCGAATTGATTTTTATAAGAGTTGATCAGTGGCTGTGGCAATACCATATAACTTAAACGAATTCCTGGCAGAAAGCACTTCGAGAAGTTTCCGAGATAAATAACCCTCGTTGAATCAATGGAAGCGAGAGCCGGAAATGGCTGTTGGGTATAGCGGTATTCACTATCATAATCGTCTTCGATAATATAGCCTTGCCTATTTTTTGCCCAATGGATGAGTGCGTGCCTTTGCTGAATGGGCATACTTACCCCATATGGACTGTGATGGGACGGCGCTACATAAATCAATCGTGATTTCATTTGTTCCAGGTGTGAAAAATCAGCACCTGTCTCATAAACGGGTAACGTTTCCAGTGTAAAACGATTTAATTGAAAAGCTTTCCTAGCGCCATCATAACCAGGGTCCTCCACAATCACGCTAGAAAAATCATGTTTCAGGACAAGACCGAGATACACCAGCATTTGTTGGGTACTACTGCCGATAATGATGGCATCTGGTTCTGTTTTCACCCCACGAGACTGGAGTAAATAGGCTGCAATCTGCTCACGCAGGCTCTTTTCACCAAAAGGTTCTCCGTACCGAAAGCTGTCCTTTTCCGTTAATACCTGATTCGAAATCCTCCGCCACGTTTTTAAAGGGAAATGCGATTGATCGACAACGTCTGCGCGAAAATCAATGCGCACAGAGGGTACCGACTCTGTTTGCTTGTGAGTAGAAGAGCTGCGGGCCTCATGAAATAAAACGGGCTCTAACTCATTTACAAAATACCCTTTTCGGCCCTCTCCTCGAATATATCCTTCCGCAACAAGCTGTTCATACGCCATTAACGTTGTATTACGGCTTACATGTAAGGAATCTGCGAGCTGACGAATGGACGGCAATGGCTCATCCGCCTTTATGTCGCCTTGTTCAATAAATGATTTAAATTTCTCATAGATTTGTTTGTATTTAGGAGAGCTATCCTTAAATGTAAAAATGGTATTTTTCATTTGCCCCTCCTGACATGTATGTTTGTTTGTTATTGTATCTTTTTTTATGTCAGTTTGTATCATAAGCTTGGTTTAAATACAAGTTGAAAGGATGGTTACTATGTACATTCCTAAGCTATATCGTATGGAACATGATGAGGCCGTTCAGATGATGAAGGCTAACCCGTTTGCCCTATTGATTACGGTTGATGAACATCGCCCGTTGGCTACACATATCCCGTTGGAAATTCGTGAAGAGGACGGGAAAATCTATGCGACTGGGCACATCGCATACGGAAACATGCAGAAAAAAACGTTGGATAACAATCAAGATGTTTTGCTAATTTTTCAAGGACCGCACGCTTACATTTCGTCAAGCTGGTATGAGAATGAACAGGTTCCCACATGGGACTATCTCGCTGTACATGCGTATGGGGCAGCACGTATTCTCACGAAGGATGAACTCAAGTCGGCTTTGGATACGATGCTGACACACTATGAATCTCACCGAGAAAATGGTCGGCTCTGGGAGACATTTGATCCTGAATTGCTTGAGAGAGAAATGAAAGGAATCGTCGGTTTTGAAATTGAAATCACCTCGATCCAAGGGGCAGCCAAAATGAGCCAAAATCGCAACAACACCGATTATCAATCAATTGTGACAGAGCTTGAAAAATCAAAGGATCAAGAAGAAATTCAGGTTGCTCAGTGGATGCGTGAGCAACGAAAAGAGTTATTTAAGTGATCAGCCTATAGATACAACAAGGAGTTGCTTCTTATGGAGTTTTCAACTATTTGGCTATTTGTCGTTGCCGCTTCTACATTGTTACTCATACCTGGACCAGCTGTGCTCTATATTATGGCAAGAAGTATCGACCAAGGGAAGAAAGCAGGTCTGGTATCCGTTCTAGGAGTGTCTCTTGGTGGTTCTGTTCATGTTTTAGCTGGAGCAATCGGAGTTTCTGCGATCCTGATGACATCAGCAACAGCCTTCCATATCGTGAAATACTTGGGCGCTGCTTATCTTATCTATTTGGGGTGCAAGACATTATTTTCAAAATCTGATAGCACGGCTTCCGAAATTCCAAAAGCCCCTCGCAAAAAATTGCGAAAGATTTTTTACGAATCAGCGCTTGTGGAGATAACGAACCCCAAGACAGCACTCTTCTTTTTAGCCTTCTTTCCGCAATTTATCGCACCTACTGCCGGGTCAGTCACCGTTCAATTTTTGCTGTTAGGAACGATATTTATTATCCTCGCTTTTATTAGCGATGGTCTGTATGCCGTTCTCGCCGCAAGTATGAGAAAGCGGATTGTGGGTAGTACAGCGAGTTCAAAGGTAATGAATCGGATCACTGGTTATTTCTATATTGCTCTCGGGATTTTCTCCGCCTTTGCCAGTCCCTCCAAAACATAATCAACGAAATGAAACGGAGAGATAGGTTATGTCCAGATTTATCATAGAAGATGATTTTTGGTCGTTATTTCCGCATGCAAAAATAGGCATCGTGATATGTCAGGGAATTGATAATTCAAGTAGCGATGTTGAAAAATACGAGAAGCTGCTTCGGGAGGCAGAAAAAGAAGCACACAAATTTTTACGCCTGGAGGAATTTAGCAGTAATCCTGTCATTTCCGTTTGGCGGGAAGCTTTTCAGAAATTCAAGACCAAGAAAGGGGCACGGTGTTCCATTGAAGCTTTATTAAAAAGAGTGAAAAATGGTAATCCGATCGGAACCATAAACCCGCTTGTTGACATCTATAATTCCATTTCCTTGCGTTATGGACTTCCCTGTGGTGGAGAAGATATCGATACTTTTGTAGGCGATATTCGGCTAACACAAGCAAATGGAAACGAACCGTTTCTCCCATTGGGACAGGATGAAAATGCTTCACCTTATGAAGGGGAAATTGTTTATAAAGATGATGAGGGTGCCATATGCAGATGCTGGAATTGGCGTGAAGCTCAGAGGACGATGCTAACAGAAAACACGAAAAATGCATTCCTCTGTATCGAATTAGTAGATGAAACAAGAATCGATGAATTCCATATGGCGCTAAAAGAATTGTCTGATCTCGTGCCACATTATCTTGGCGGTATAGTGAAGATGGAAGTGCTAGATATCCATCAGAAGGAAATGACCCTCTATAGTTAAACAACCGGCAGCCAAATTCACTGGCTGCCGTACTTCGTGTTTTAGAACATTCCATTCTCATTGGGGGAAGCAGCCGGTATAGGTTGGCCAACATCCCACAATTCAACGATCTGGTCGTTATGGAAACGGAAGATATGAACTACAGCTCCCCCAAGATCCTCTTGGTTTTGCTTCACATGAGAATGAACAGCAACCATATCCCCCTCTTCGATTGCACGTTTCACTTCGAGAAGCTTATGCGGATTCTTTACGGCGTTCTCTTCCATTGCGAGCATGAGAGAATGAGCATCGCCACGGAAAAAGGGATTATGGTGACGGAAATTCGGACTAGCGTATCTTTGGTATGCTTCTCGCACATTCCCTGACGCAACCAGTTGCAAAAACGACACCGCATTCTCTTTGAAAGTAGTCCCCATAACAAATCATCCTTTCTTGATAAAGATACCCGTTCGTACAACACGTCTATCTATGCCCAACTTTTTGCACTTTTTAACACTCCTCGTCACTTGCTATGCTTTCAATCTTGCCATACGTATTTACTATTTCTTCTGTATACCTAATTAACCTTTTTCCCACATCCGTTACTCCTCTATTCTGTCATTACCATTTTCTAGAGGATACCGCTCATCTTGCCTGCTACGGTGAGGTATAATAGTCAAAGCAAAGGGGGCGGGAAGCTGTGGCATGGTTAATCGGTCTGGCCTGTAGCGCTGGAATTGCGGGGGCGGCTTATGTAAAACGGTCGCTGTCTGGTTCCGGCTTTTTGGCGGCGTTGATATTGGGCACCGTGATGTACGCACTCGGAAGCCCTATCTGGTTCGGTTCCCTCATCGCTTTTTTTGTCTCGTCCACCTTATTATCCAAGTGGAAAAAGCATAAAAAGGAAGAGGCAGAGAGTGGTTATGAGAAAACAGGGAGACGCGATGCTGGCCAGGTGCTCGCAAACGGCGGGCTCGGGTTGCTGTTATGTATAGCAAATTGGGCGTGGCCGCATCCGCTTTGGTGGTACGCGTTCCTCGGCGTGATGGCAGCGGTCACAGCCGATACATGGGCGACAGAAATCGGCGGCTTGAGCCGGAAGCCTCCGCGATCGATCAAGACGGGGCAGCGTGTTCCGCCTGGTACTTCTGGTGGCGTTTCTAGTCTCGGCATGGGTGCTTCGCTTGCCGGTGGACTATTTATCGGCTGCGTAGCTTGGTTGCTGCTTGCGGTAGCCGGTCAACCCGCGCCAGATGTGATCACACCTGCCCTTAGACTGGCAGTGTGGATCGGCATAGCAGGACTGGCGGGCCTGGTAGGGTCACTGGTCGATTCATGGATCGGTGCAACATGGCAGCAAATGTACCGTTGCAGCGTTTGCGGTCGTGAAATCGAGCAGGCTCGTCACTGCGGTAAGCCAGCCGTGCGAATCCGCGGTCGCGCTGGTTGGAACAACGATGCCGTCAATGTCGCTGGCTCACTTGCAGGTGGTGCTTTCGCCGTCTTACTGGCGCTGGCAATCGGCTTGCTGTTTAACCTATGACTTATAAAAAAACGGAAAGACTTCGTATCACGAAACGATACTGAGTTTTTCCGTTTCTTTATGTTGAGGCACAAGTCTAGGCGATTTTCGTCACTTTCTTCGCGTTCTGTACCATTTTTGAGACACACGCCCAAAGTATAAAGCCAATGAGGAGAAAGCCGACATTCATACTGATGACGCCTCCCCATCCGTATGCGGACCAGAACATTCCTCCGAGTGTTCCTCCTACACTTGAACCCGTGTAATAGAAAAACAAATACAAAGAAGAGGCCTGTGCTTTGTTCTGTAAAGCAAGCTGTCCCACCCAACTGCTTGCAACGGCATGCGCTCCAAAAAATCCAAAAGTAAAAAGTCCAAGTCCTACGATCTTCATCATAAGATTCGCTTCCCACGTCAAACAGACACCGATCAAGGCAAGGAATAAGCTTGTGAATAACAGCCTTTGCTTACCGTGACGATCTATTAATTTTCCTGTCCACACAGAGCTGAACATCCCGATGATCATAATTAAAAATGTCCAACTTATATATGTCGGGCTGAGTGAATAGGGCTTCTCGAGCAATACATAAGCGATGTAATTGAACAACGCTACATTACTCCCTAAAAGGATAAAACCGATGACAAATAAACAAATAAGACTTGGAGCCTTTAGATGGTCCATTAAAGACAGACCTAACTTTCTCATGACGAATGGGCGTGCCTTGAAATTTTGTGAAGGTGGTAAGGTGTTCCAAAAGACCAGTGTGGCAGCCAAACTGATGAGGCCAATTCCCCCTATCGCGATCTGCCAGCCGAAGTAGTCACTCATCATGCCTGAGAAAACCCTGCCAAACACAGCACCAATTGAGTTGCCGCATATATAGAGACCCATAGCCGCTCCCAAACTTTTGGATTCGATTTCTTCTCCAAGATAGGCCATTGCTATGGAGGGTAAACCCGCCAATGAAATACCTTCAATCGTTCGCATTACCAGGAGAACATGAAAATTCGAACTGAATGCTGTGAGAATACAAAACACAGATGAAGCGAGCATAGAAACGATCATGATTGGTTTGCGTCCCCATACTTCAGACAACGAACCAAAAATGAGCATACTGACGGCAAGAACCATTGTTGTAATGGAGAGGGAAAGGCTTGCTGTCGTTGGACTAACCGCAAATTCCTTTGAAAATTCTGGCATCAAGGGCTGTACGCAGTAAAGAATCGCAAACGTATTGAAACCAGCGGCAAAAAAAGCAAAGCTTGTCTTGCGGAAGAGTGATGTGCCTTGTTGTATCATGTGATCACCATATCATTTCAGGATGATTATGGTTTCATGGTACCACCATTTATTTATGATGTATAATTCATTATAATCATGTCTTCCATGCATTTATGTAATGATTAATCCGAACGGAAAGCGGTGCTTCGAATGGAATGGCAACAGTTCGAATATTTTCAAACCCTAGCAAGAATCCAACACGTGACACATGCTGCCGAAGCTCTTTCGATTTCCCAGCCTGCCCTCAGTCGTTCGATTGCCCGATTTGAGGATGAAATAGGCGTGCCTCTGTTTGACCGTCAGGGACGTTCGATTCGACTTAATAAATATGGTCAGCTCTTTTTAAAGCGAGTCGAAAATATGATGAAGGAATTTCATGAAGGAAAACAAGAAATCATGGATTTACTTGATCCCGATAAGGGAGAGGTGTCTCTTGGATTTCTGCACACGTTAAGTACGAGTCGTATCCCTGATTTACTGGCTTCTTTTCGCTCCCACTACCCAAACATTCATTTTCGACTCGGACAAGGTCCCTCTCATACGCTTATGAATCAGTTGCAAGGAGGAGAATTTGATCTTTGTCTACTTGCTCCTATGGATATGAAATCTCCCTTTGTATGGAAGCCGCTTTGGGATGAAGAGCTTTTTGTGATTGTCCCCAAAGACCACAAATATGCAAATCGTACCTCGATTACTTTGAAAGAGATTGCAGATGAAGCCTTTATCCATTTAAAAGAAGGATACTCCCTTCGTATCACTGTCGAGCAATTGTTTCAAGAAGCGGGAATTACACCTCCCATTACATTTGAAGGAGAGGAAGCAGATACCGTTGCAGGGCTGGTCGCTGCTGGACTGGGAATCTCCCTTTTGCCCAATTTAAAGGGAACGGATCAGAGTAAGATTACACAAATCCCTGTCAAAAGCCCGAAGTGCCAACGAACAATTGGAATTGCTTGGGTAGAAGGGAGATATTTATCACCTGCCACTGAAAAATTTCAACAATTTGTTATGGATCATGCCTGCGATTTTGAATAAGGGATGGATCTACGACTCCCCCGCTTGCCTTGATTCCCGTCGCCAACTCATGAGTACCAAAGACAATGAGATTGTCGTGAGGATCATGCCAAGCACTTGCAAACCCTCGGCGCTAAACGTATCTCCCATTACAATGCCGATCAATAATGAGGAGAGAATGGTTCCCAGGTATCTGGATGTTTGAAATAATCCGGATGCAACGCCGATGATTTCTTTTGGAGAGCTTTTGAACAAGGCTGCTTGCATTCCGACATTGTTTAACCCGTTACTAATGCCGAATGCCGCTAACGCCACACAAACACTGACGACCGGTGAATCTTGGTTGAACATCACGAGCCACAATGACCCAAATGTCATCAGTATGGCGGATGCTAACAATGCTGGCCGAGGTCCTGAGTGATCAATCCATCGTCCTGCTAGTGGAGACACAATGAGTGAGCATAAACCTAAGCTGAGCATAAGCATTCCCGTATGAAACTCGCTGATATGACGAACCATTTGCAAGTAGGATGGAAGGCCGAAAAAAAGCGAATAAAAAAGGACGTTAACGAGCATGAATTCGATATTGACCCACGTCATCGCAGGGTACTTCGCGAATGTCCGCAAAGGAATAAACGGAGAAGTCGTTTTTAACTCATGTCGTACGAAAGCCCCCAGTGTAACGAGGCCGATCCCTCCAACTATGATATGCCACCATGAGACATGCCCCGATGATTTTGCTGACAGTAATCCAACGAGCAGTGCAACCAGACCGACTGCGAAGAGCACGATCCCTGTTGCATCAATCAGCTCCAACCATTTTCGAAAGGACATGTTTTGTGCAACAGATGCTGTCAAATCATCCTTTGGAATCATCCTCCAAGCTAACAGCAGGCTCGCCACCACGAACGGAATATTAACGAGAAAGATCGCAGACCAATCCCAATAATGAAGCAATACCCCGCCGATAAAAGGTCCAATCGCTGCTGCTCCAGATAGGAATATGGACAGTACGGAAAGCGCAGTCGCTTGCTTCTCGGTAATATGAATTCGTACAATCGCAATTCCAACGGCAACCATCATGCTAGTTCCGATCGATTGCACAATTCGGAATACAATGAGCCACCCGAAGTTTGGGGATAATGGAGCCAATAAGGAAGCAACGAAAGATACGACAAGCCCGGTAAGAAATATCTTCTTGCGGCCGAACAAATCACTTGCCTTTCCCATGACAGGTTGAGCGATTGCACTCGCAATGTAGAACGAAAAAATAATCCACGAAACAACCGTGAAATCAAGACGGTACACACTTTGCAGCCTTGCAATCGCAACAGAAATCATCGAAGAATTTAATGGGTTCAACAATATCCCTAGTCCAACGGCAATCATCAACCACCTGTTGTGAGCCCCCATTTCCAGCCCTCCTTAAAAGCGTTTTGATGATATCGTACTGGAAACCATATATTTACTCCAACGCATTTCATGTTATGATTTCATAGATTGAAAGGAATGAATGGAGGAGCTACATGGAACTTCTTCAACTGCAATACTTTCTTACCGTAGCTCGTATGGAGCATGTGACAGAAGCTGCACGAAGTCTGCATGTAACCCAATCGTCTCTAAGCAAAACGATTCAACGATTAGAGGAGGATCTGGGAGTCCCTCTCTTTGATCGTACAGGGAGAAAGCTACGACTGAATGAGTTCGGAAGCAAATTCCTCAGCCGGGTGGAAAGAGCTTTGTTTGAATTGGAACAAGGGAAACTGGAGCTTCGCGATTTGTCCAACCCGGAGCATGGAACGCTTGAATTAGCAGTGACTACGGCAAGCACCCTGCCCAATATCCTTCGAGAGTTTCGAAAAAAGCGGCCCGATATCCAATTCCATGTACAAATGCTCTCCACGCAGGAAATGATTACGCTTCTTCATAGAGGCGAGGTCGATTTTTGCTTGTCCTCCCCTCCTATCCAAGACGATGATATTGAATGTGAAATCGTGTTCATTGACCCTATTCTCGTAGCTGTTCCAAGGGGACATCGACTAGCTGACCGAAGCATCGTATCTTTGACAGAACTGAAGGATGAATCGTTTGTCGGTGTAAAGAAAGGGTACGGTACACGCGATTTGGTAGACGCTATCTGCAAGTCGGTTGGCTTTGTACCTACCTATGTGTATGAGGGAGATGAACCTGCAAGGCTGATTCAGCTGGTGGAAGCAGAAATTGGCATAGCCTTCATCCCAAGCACGGCAAGAGATTCTCGTGAACAAATCACGTATCTAAGAGTCGAGAATCACGAATTGGTACGGGAAATCGCATTATTATGGCACAAGAGTCGGTACATTTCGCGAGCTGCCCAAGAATTCCGTGAGGTTGTTGTCGATTATTTTGGGGATGTATGCAAACTTGAGAGGTGATGAATCATGAAATTTCACGATTGTCCTACTTGTAATACCAACAGTCAAGAATGTATGATCGTCATCGAGAATGCGTTGCACCCTACAGCAGAGAGATTAACGTGCAGGAAATGTTCCTGGAGTGGAAAGTGGTCGGACATGAAAGTGCGCGAGATTCCAGACGAACCAATCCCGGGTGTCGAACCGATTACCGACTACGGTGTGCTTCATTCAGATAAAATTCGACTTCGCTATACAGGTGGTTGTTGCCCTCATTGTGGTGGAGATGATCCTTTATGCTGGTGCCATGCATTTTAGGTGCAGGCAAATGAACATAAAAACAGACACGTCACAATCGCGTGTCTGTTTTTGTGGAGGCTACAGGAGCCTTTAGGATAATGCGATCTTCTTCCAGCTCGATTCGCAGCTTGCCATCCGCCTGAATCGCCTGAAGGTACTCCATTGGGATCTGCAGCCTCCCCACCTGATCAAGCACCGCCAATTCCTCATGTGTGTCCGCGTTGGCTGACTCTTCCAACGAATCGGAAGTGTTTTCTTCCGTTCCTTTTCGCCGCAACAACTCGCTGGACGTTTTCCCATCCCTAATAGCTACGACGCGATCCACTTTTCGTGCCAGCTCCAAATCATGCGTCACGATGACGACGGTTAGCCCAAACGATCGGTTCAGCTCTTGAAACAAATCGAGGATGATAGCTGCCGTTCGAGTGTCTACACTGCCAGTCGGTTCATCTGCCAAAAGCAGCTTAGGTTCGTTCGCCAAC
The DNA here is from genome assembly GCF_013186635.1 of Brevibacillus sp. HB1.3. Taxonomy (NCBI): domain Bacteria; kingdom Bacillati; phylum Bacillota; class Bacilli; order Caryophanales; family Paenibacillaceae; genus Brevibacillus; species Brevibacillus sp. HB1.3. The sequence continues at coordinate 249,099 of NZ_JABMIT010000004.1, forward strand.
GCGATTGCAATGGCTACCCGCTGTTGCTCCCCGCCGGAAAGTTCGCTTAGCTTGTTCTTTTTGCGGTGGCCCAGCCCCACCAGTTCCAACAACTCGTGGGCGCGCTCCCTTTTTCGCTTGCCCCGTAAAAGCATTGGCATTTCCACATTTTGCAGAGCTGATAGATAAGGGATCAGATTGCGGGCGTTGTTCTGCCAGACAAAGCCTACGGTCTGCAAGCGGTACAAAACCAGCTCGGAAGTCGTCAATCGAAATAAATCAGCTCCCGCGACGGAAAGCTTTCCTGCCGAGGGCCGGTCTAGCCCACCCAGCATGTTCAGAAGCGTTGATTTTCCGCTGCCGCTATTCCCGATGATCCCCATCAGCTCTCCGGTCTCTACACGCAAATCCAACCCTTGCAGCGCCACCACTTCCAGATCATTTGCCTTGTAGATTTTCACCAAATTTTCGCATACGATCATTTGATTAGTCCTCCCCCAGCTTTACGGCTTGATGGATCTGCATCCGTGACAGCAGAATACCGACGACCCCGATTCCGATAACCAGTGTCACAGCAATGAACGTATAAATGATTTGTTCATCTTGCGGCATCGAAATGACGGTAAAGGGAGGAACTTGCTTATCGGCATGCAAATAGAGACTGAGTGCAGGCAAAAACAGGCTATTTGCCAGCTTGCCAGCTGTCATTCCCATCGCAAAAGCGACGCCAAACGTCAAAAGCTGCTCCCACGCGAGTATGGCAAGAAGCTGTCTGAAGGGCATTCCCATCGCGCGGAACACGCCGTATTGCAATTTTCTGGCTCCAAGTGTAAGCACCCAGTACAACACGTAGCCGATAAAGGTGACCAGCATGGAAAGCAGGAACCCAAGCGTCAGCGATCCATTCAGCCCCAAATAAAATGCGTTGTTTTTCATCTGGATGACTTGCTGTTTGGCATTATTCAGCATGGCGAGCTTGACTCCCTCTTGTGACAGACCCTTGTAAAGCGATTCAGAAGACGATCCCTCTTTCATTTTGATCCAAACCTCATACGGCTCCATGCGAATCTTGTCTTGCACGAACGGTAGGTTGGCGACTGCTAAATACTGTTCTTCTACGCTGTTTCCGTATGTGCTTTTTACAGGAGTAGGGTTCCATCCCGGCCAGTAATCTACGATGGCATACACAATCATTTCAACCCTGCGAGAATCCCCCCAACCGAGCAGGATGGTTTGTCCCTCCACCACGTGCAGTTTGTCAGCGAGGCTGCGAGACAGCAATAAGGCATGTGGTTCTTTTGCGATCAAATTCAAATAATCGTGGAAGTGATGCGGCAGCAAGTCAGACTTCATCCAAGCGGTCTTTGCAAACTCTTTGGGGTCGATCCCCATCAAAGTGATGTCCTTCACAGGATCTCCCTGAAAAGAAGCCTCCGCCAAGCCGTTCACAAAGACTTTTGTTGCATGCTCAACCTCAGGCAGTCGACTGTAGACTTCGAAATCCGGCTCTACATACTGAACGGGAGGAGCTGCAGGCGCTTGTTCCACTTCTGCACCCTCACCATCTTCTGCATTCATTCCTCCCCGATAGACCGTTACTTCCGGTTTGTCGCTCTGCCACTCTGCCTTCAAGCGAACATCCGCGCCAATTTGGTAACGGATTCTCTCCTCTGCATTTTGATTGATCGTCCGTGCCATGCTTGCACTGAACATTCCTACTGCGACCGTAATCGTCACAAACAGCATGAGAAAATGATACTGCCGTGGAGCTCTCCCTACCTGAACCAGCGTCGTATGCAGAGAAAGCGGGAAGAAGGAACGTCCTGCCCAAGACATCAGACGCAGGAGCCAAGGGTACAATCGGAGAAGCAGCAGGCCAAAACCGAGCGAGAACAGAACGGGCACAAAAAAGAGAAGGAAATCGATTGAGATGGCCGAAGCCCCTTCGCTCGTTTTTGCTGCGGTTTCAGCGGCGTTTTGATAGGAATACCATCCATACCACGAGACCGCAAGCAGCAATACGTCCAAAAACAGTCGGTGCCAAATGGCATGTCCACTCATTCTCGCCATGTTTTGCTTGTGCGTGACGATATTTTGCTTGGTTGCCAGAAATACAGAAATCAAAACGAGTGTGATACAGGCAAGCACCATCCACGCAGCATACACAAAAACTTCGCGACTCATGGTGACATCCAAACCTTTGCGATCGACGAATTCGAGAAATCCATTCGAGATGCCGAGTATCTTGCTAAGCTGTATCCCCACAAATGGACCGATCAGAAAAGCGCATAACCCCAAAATGGCGATCTCCATGAAATAAATAGAAAAAATCTGCATTCTGCTGGCTCCCCTGCTGCCCAGCACAGCGATTTCCGTTCGTTGCCTTTCCACAATTAATCCCGAAATCATCACGAGATAAATGCCCAGCATAATGAAAATGGGGATGTAGAGCGACCAGAGAATGGTTTTGAATTGCTTCTCTTGCTCATTGTACTTGCCCACGAGATTAGCCGCCGGAAACTGAACGTTGATCTCCGCTTTTTTCAATCCATGCTGTTGCAGCTTCCCTTCGATTCCGGTCACCAATGAATTCAGCTTCTCTGTATCGCTGATTCGAAAGGATTGGTAGTGAAGGGCCGTATACATTTGGCTGGAAATCACCAGATTTTTCTCTTCCAAAAACACACTCCGAAAAAGCCGTTCATCCAATACGAAGCCACTGGAATATTCACTCATCGAAGCAAACCAATAAGGATCGTTCCCCTCTTTTTCCTTGAAAACACCGACCGGCTTGATTCGCACCTTGAGTCCTTCTACCTGGCTCGTAGTCAGCTCATACAAGCTGCCTAGCACCATCCGGCGGTCCTTTAGCGCTTTTTCCGTTACCAGCGCCTCGTACACGCCATCAACAGGGGTTGCAGCAGGCAGGCGACCGTCAACGAGCGTCATATGCTGCGCGAGTCCACTCAGCGAATAAATCCGCGAGCTGTCGGAACTGAGCGGGCTCTTCTCCTGTATGTTTTCCTGAATGGCATTAAACGGGATGGTCCGCAAAACTGTCACTTCTGCATACACCGGGACATTCAGTTGAGCGATTACTTCGTTTTGCAAATGAGCGGTCATTTCGTCTACAAGAACCGCCCCATTCTCCCCTAGTTTGTTTTGATTGACTGCGACTAGTAAGCCACCAGGGAAGCGCTTCACATTCTTCTGGTATTCCTCCATATCCTTGATCAACATGCGTTGAAGTACCCCTGACGTGAACGCTGGTATACTCGATACCAGTCCGACAGCGACGACCAGCCCGATCAACAGACTGCCGACCAGCCAGCGGTTATTCATCATTTTCCGCAGGATCATTTGCAGCATCGCCACGAGTTTGTCCCCCTATTCCAAAATAACCAGTTGGCCTGCCGAAAGACCTTTGCGAATCTCAACCTCTGTCTGGGTCATGATCCCAGTTTCCACGTCCACTTCCTTCTTGCTATTCCCGTCGAGCACCCGGACGTACTTCCTGCCCGATAAATCATGAAGTGCTTTTCTCGGTATAAAAAGCGTCTGATCCTGCTTGTCCACAATCACTTCCATACTGACTCCTGTCCCGATCTCCAAGCCCTTTGGAGGAATTTTCGGAGTAATGAGCAGACTTCTCTGATACAGCTTCGTCAAATCCTCTGGTAAATTGGAAGGGACATGCAGGGGCGTCTGAACAACTGTCCCCTCGCCTTTTTCGCCGTCTTTACCGGTGAGAATCACTTTCATCCCTTCCCTCACATCTTGCAGCGCCTCTTTCTCGGGCGCGATATACATGACGAACAGCTTGTTCGGGTCGCCTATCGTTACCAACTTTTGATGCGCTTCCACCTCATCTCCTACCTGCCCGTTGCTTGTAAACAGCACGATGCCGTCAAAGGGCGCGATCAGCTTGGTCTCGTTCCAACGCTGTTGCAGGTTCTTCAGGTCCATCTCTTTTTGCTTCACGTTTAGTCTGGCACGCTCCACCACGTACTGCTGCTTCTTAGGATCCTGCAATTTCGCCAAGTCTAGCTTAACCTTTTCCAATTCGATCTTGGCTAGCTTGGTCTCGTTTACCTTGGCGTTCATCTCTGCCTTCAAAACGTCCAGCTTCGCGGATTCGACCTCGTAGTGATTATCCTGCTGGGCTTCAAGCAGCTCCAGCTTTGCCTTCTCCACTTCATACTTGGCCGACTCGATCTCCCTCTCCATTTCAGCTGCATCCAATTCAGCAAGTACCTGTCCTTTTTTCACCTTATCGCCGCCTTGGACAGAGAACGACTTCAGCCGCAGTCCCTTCGTCTCTGGGAAAGAGAGCTCCGCCGTTTTCACGGTCGTGAATGAGGCGTTTCCTTTCACACTTTTTACAATCGGCCCTTGTAAAACTTCTGCCACCTCATATTTGATAGGCGACGGCTCTACTAATGGCGGAGCCAGAACCTCCTCCTCCTTAGGGAATAGGGAACAGCCCGTCAACAAAAGGAAAACACTCAAGTACGCCCATTTTATTTTGCTATTCCTTGATACGACCGTCCTCCAATTCATAGACATCATCCGCCACCTCCATTACACCAGGATCATGTGTCGTCATGACAATGCTCATCGCACCTTCATCGACCAATTGACGAAACAAACGGCTAATTTGCAGACCCGTTTTACTATCCAGCTCAGCTGTCGGCTCATCCGCCAATAGTAGCGTCGGTCTGTTCGCAACAGCCCTTGCAATCGCACAGCGTTGCTGTTCTCCACCGGACATCTCAAACGGCCGATGATGCGCCCGTTTGGACAGCCCAACGAAATCGAGCGCTTCGCCAACACGCTCCCTCCATTCGGCAGCAGGCGCACCTGACAGGCGGAGCCCAAACTCGACGTTTTCAGCGGCTGACATGAGCGGAAGCAGGCCAAACGACTGGAAGATAAAGCCCATGTTCTTTCGCCTGATCCTCGTTCGTTCATAATCCGATAGCTGGCCGATTTCTCGTCCCTGAAAGTACACGCTTCCTACCGTCGGACGATCGAGTCCACCCAAAAGGTTTAATAGCGTTGTTTTTCCTGATCCTGATCTGCCTTTTAGTACGAGCAATTGTCCTGCTTCTACGCGCATTTTCACACCCGCAAGCGCTCTAACGGCAGCTGCCCCTCTACCAAACGTGCGCTCTACGTTTTCTGTCTCTGCAATGAACGACAAAATGACACCCCCGAATAAATATCTGAAAAATACAATATTTATTTATAGTAACTCAATTAGAAACTATTATTTAATAAAACTGGAATAAATTAAAATAAACAAAAATAAACAACTGACCACTATAACCACTTACAAAAAGAAAAAAGGCAAAACCCTGTGGTTCTGCCTTTTTCTTATTTCCTTTTCGATATTACAAAGTCCCAGAAACGACATTCCCTCGGAACATGACTGCTTGGCGCTTCGCACGGCGTGCAACTGCTTCTGCTGCCGAGGATGCATGAACGAATACAATATCCGCTTCGTCGCCAACATTCGGCCACAGGTGATTACCCTCTTTATCCAACGGCGTTTTCCCACCTGTAATGAAGCCCAGTGCTTGGGACAGGGAACGCTCATCCTGCATTCGGAAGCGCTCTGCCAAGCGGCCTGCCTTTTCCAAGCTGTCTCCTTGACCAAATGGCGACCAGTGATCGGTAATACTATCGTCTCCGAGAGACACCGACACGCCTTTCTCATGCAGCAATGGGATTGGAATTGTTCCTCTGTTCACTGGTACAGTGGAAGTGATCGAAATGCCCAAGCCAGCGAGCATTTCAGCTACTTCTCCTGCTTCTTCCAGACTGATGTCAGCAAGGGAGTTGGCATGGCTGATGGTAACGCGACCTTGCCACCCTGCTTCTTCGGTCATTTTAGCCAGACGTTTGAATGTAAACACCCCGAGATGATCTGGATCATGCAAGTGAACGTCGATTGGTGCATTCGCTTCGACTGCCAGCTCAAAAATGGTAGCGAGCGATTTCTCGATGTTTTGATCCACGGTCGCCGGGTCTACACCACCAACGTAGGTCGCGCCCATCTTCAAGGCTTGGCGGATGTTTTCCACTTGGTTGCTTCGCAAAAGACCTTGCTGTGGGAAGGCAACCACCTCGCACTGCAATCTGCCACTAAATGTCTCCAGTGCAGCCATGGTCGCTTCCAGGTTTTTGAGTCCGATGTACGGATCGATATTACAATGGGAGCGAATATGGGTAGAGCCTGCGGACAGCAGCAATTCCAGCATTTTTTCTGCGCGCTCTTGTGCTGTTGGCAACAGCTTCGGCATGAGCTGGCTCTCTTCTTCCAGTCGACCCAGGATGCTTTTTACTGGCGTCACGGCTTTCCAAGGGCCACCATAGTACGTTTTATCGATGTGGATGTGCATATCCCTAAATGACGGCAGTGCCAACAGACCGCTGGCATCCTTCGTTGGCAGCTCAGTTTGTGGAGCAGCTCCACTCACGATCTGTGCAATACGTCCGTCTTCGATTAATAGATGCGCCACTTCAGTATCTGTAGCAACCACCTTGTCATTTTCTTTGCGGTATCCGCTCTCCAAGCGGACGTTGGTAATCCAATAGGCTGTAGACATCTATCCATGACATCCTTTCTATTTAAAAGTAGTACTACTACCACTCACCTGCGACCCGGTTGCCTTGGAAAAGAACGACCTTACGCTTCGCACGTCTCGCAACAGCTTCTGCTGAACATGTCGCTTCAACCGCCATCAGGCTCGCCTCATCGCCAACCAATGGCCACAGACGATTACCGGTTTCATCGAGAGTGATCCGCCCCTCTGTCACAAAGCCGAGTGCTACGCCTAACGATCTTTCATCCGTCAAACGGAAGCGTTCAGCCAGTCGTCCTGCTTTTTCCAGCAAGTCTCCACTGCCAAAGGGGGTCCAGTTGTCTGTCAGGCTATCGTTGCCGAGCATGACAGCTACGCCTTCTTGATGCAGCAACGGAATCGGAATCGTCGGGCGATTGATCGGAACAGTCGATGCGATGGAGATGCCAAGCGAGGCGAGGCGTTGCGCCATCTCTCTGGCTTCTTCCTGCGAAACATCGCCCAATCCCATCGCGTGACTAATCGTGACACGTCCCTGCCAGCCTGCCTCTTCCGTCAGAGCAACGAGACGCTTCATCGTAAATACTCCGAGATGCCCTGGATCATGCAAATGCATGTCAATGTCGGCATCCGCTTCTACAGCCAGCTCTAGCATCGTTTGCAGGGAACGCTCGATGTCTCCGTCTACTCCACCCGGATCGACGCCACCTACATGAGTGGCGCCTTGGCGCAGTGCCTCACGTACCATGTCGCGTGCTTGTGTACGCAGCATGCCATAATGCGGGAAAGCAACGATTTCGTGGGAGACGCGGTCTGCATACGTCTCAAACGCACTCTTCATTCCTTCCAAAAACCCTAGCCCAACCTGTGGGTCCACATGACAATGCGTTCTTACATGCGTAACGCCTGTTTCCACCAGCAGCGAAAGTATATTTTCTGCTCCTGTCTGTGCCTGCTTGAGATACATCGGCAAAAGCCCTCTGTCCTCAGCGTGGCGTTCGAACAAGTTTTTTACGGGAGTTGTTGCCTTCCATGGGCCGCCGTAATACGTTTTTTCCAGATGAATGTGCTTCTCCGCCATAGACGGCAAAATCAGTAAGCCCTTCGCGTCCTTTTTAGGCAGCCCATCCTCCAAAATTTCACTGGAAGGGACAATGCGTGTGATTTTTCCATGTTCAATGAGCAAATCGCACAGCTCTGTCCGCGTTCCACTGATCACGCCTTCTTCCCACTCATACCCGATTTCCAATCGAGCGTTGACGATCCAATAAGGAGAAGATTTCACCGGCTTTTCCCCCCTCTTAAACGTTCACTTCTTCCACTTGACCAGAAGCAAGCTTGCCTTTAAAGAATACAGCGTGTCGATCTGCACGGCGCGCGATCGCTTCTGCCGAGCAGGTCGCATCCACGAGAATCAGGCTCGCGTCTTCCCCTTGTACAGGCCACAGCTGTGTTCCGTTAGCATCCAGCGTCGTTTTGCCACCTGTGATAAAACGCAGCGATTGAGACAAAGACAGCTCATCCAGCCAACGATTGCGTTCTGCCAGTCGCCAGAGGCGCTCCAGTACATCGCCATTTCCGTAAGGCTGCCATGTGTCAAAAATGTTGTCGCAGCCGACCGCAACGTCAACGCCATTTTGGTGCAGTAGCTGCACAGGTGGGATCACGCGGCTAAATGGCACGCTGGTGATAATCGTAATGCCTGCTTCCCGCAAGATCGTCGCCATCTCTTCAGCTTCTTGCACTGAGATGTCTCCGAGCGCGAACGCATGGCTGACTGCTACGCGGCCTTGCCAGCCAGCGTCTACGGTCATAGCTGCCAATCGCTTCATCGTGTAGGTCCCCAAATGGCCTGGGTCATGCAAATGCAAATCCACTCCTGCGTTTGCTTCTACCGCCAGCTCCATCATTTGGTGCAAGGATTCTTCTATATCGCCATCTACATTAGCTGGGTCTACGCCCCCGACATGAGTCGCACCTTGGCGCAATGCCTCACGCAAGAGTGCTTTTGCATCTGTACGCAACAAGCCATGCTGCGGGAATGCCACGATCTCGTGGGTGACTCGATCCGCGTAGGTTGCTAACGCTGCTTTCACTGATTCCAAATTGGAGATTCCCACCTCCGGGTAAATGTCCACATGTGTACGCACGTGTGTCGAGCCATAGGACAAGAGGATCTCCAACAGATTCTCTGCACGCTCTTGTGTCGTTGTCGGCAATCCCGGCAGTGTGCGCTTTTCAATTTCGCAGCGTTCAATGATATTGGATACAGGAATGACAGCCCGCCATGGCTCTCCTTGAAGCGTCTTGTCCAAATGAACATGCTTCTCTACAAAAGATGGAAGTGCCAATAAGCCTTTTGCATCCTTTTGCAAAATACCGTCTGTAAGCTTCTCTGTCGCTGGTACAATACGCGTGAATTTTCCGTCTTTAACCAAAATGTGAAACAAGGATGCCTCTGTCCCCGTGACGACACCGTTTTCCCGACGGTAGCCCGTCTCCAAACGAACATTGGTCAACCAATAGGTAACGCCCATCCATTATCCACCCTCTCTTTGTCTCTCTCCATTCCTTTCTCCCCCATTATCTAGGAAGCCGAAAGACTTGATTTGCACAATCTTTACGTCTATTTTCACTATTTTTACGACTTGTTCAAATTGCCTTTACTTCGTACATTTTTCTGATAACTTTGACGTAAGCAAAGGAGGGGTTACACCATGAAGGTTGAGATCGCACCAACCAATCAAGCTCTTCCGCCGAAAGCAGAGGCTACACGCCCTAGCAGATGGCGGACTTTTTACAGGAAACTACGAAAAAACAAACTCGCCATGGTAGGCGGCTGTATCGTGATTTTTTACATCGCGATTGCCCTGCTGGCACCTTTTATCGCTCCCCACGATCCATATGAGATTGACTTGGTTAACAAGTTGAAGTCACCATCTTCTGAACACTGGATGGGTACCGATGACAAAGGTCGGGATGTACTGAGCCGTCTTTTATACGGAACACAGCTCTCGATGTCCGTCGGATTTGTCGCCGTCTTTATTGGTGCATTTTTCGGAATTATTCTCGGCTTATTATCCGGTTACTACGGAGGCTGGGTAGATACGATCATCTCCCGTATCATCGATGTCCTCCTCGCCTTCCCGGGAATCCTGCTTTCTTTAGCCATTGTCAGTGCTTTAGGGCCGAGTCTTTTTAACGTTATGATCGCCGTTGGTATCTTCTCGATTCCTGTATTTGCACGGATCGTCCGCGGCTCTACTTTGACGGTGAAAAAACTGGAGTACATCGATGCGATCCGCTCACTCGGTGCCAATGACTTCACGATTATCTTTCGGCACATTTTTCCAAACATTTTGTCTCCTATTATTGTACAGGCAACGATGCGCCTAGCTACCGCGATTCTTTCCGCCGCTGGGCTTTCGTTCCTCGGACTGGGAGCACAGCCTCCTCTGCCGGAGTGGGGCGCCATGCTCAGTAACGGACGCGACTTCTTGTTTACCGCTCCGCATCTGGCCATGTTCCCTGGTTTCGCTATTGCCACTCTTGTTCTCGGCTTCAACATCTTTGGGGACGGCCTCAGGGACGCTCTCGATCCACGAATGAAACAATAGGAGGGAATGCTACATGTTTGTTTACATTACTCGTCGCCTGCTGCAAATGATTCCCGTCCTGCTCGGTGTCGTTCTGGTCGTCTTTTTGATCATGCAAATGGTTCCTGGCGATCCGGCGGTATTGCTTGCTGGTGAAGGCGCTTCTGCAGAAACGATTGCGAAAATGCGTACACAGCTCGGCTTGGATCAGCCGATTATGGTTCAATACGCGCAATATGTCGTCAACGTGTTCCAAGGCGATCTTGGTACATCACTTCGCTCCAACCTCCCCGTGTGGGATGAGATTATGGCACGCTTGCCTGCTACCATCGAGCTCGCCGTTGCCAGTATTTTTGTAACGGTTGTCCTCGGGATGGTCGCAGGGATCATCTCTGCTACCAAGCAATACTCTGCTGCTGATATTACGATCATGGTTATTGCCTTGCTCGGTGTATCCTTGCCAAGCTTTTGGCTCGGTTTGAGCTTGATCTACACGTTCTCCGTCAAGCTGCAACTCTTCCCTGTTGCAGGCTGGGGCACCTGGAAGCACATGGTTTTGCCAGCGATCACACTCGGTACCGCCGGAGCCGCCATCGTTGCTCGTATGACACGCTCCAGTATGCTCGACGTCGTACGTCAAGACTACATCCGCACAGCAAAAGCAAAAGGCTTGCGTGAAACAGTCATCATTTACAAGCATGCTTTGAAAAACGCCTTGATCCCGATTATTACTGTCGTTGGCTTGCAGTTCGGTTTCCTTTTGGGGGGTACGGTTCTCGTAGAATCTGTCTTTGCCATCAACGGCTTGGGTCGTCTGATCGTCGATGCGATCCGCATGCGTGATTTGCCTGTCGTACAAGGCGGCGTACTGATCGCTTCCATTATCTTCGTGTTTGTGAACCTGCTCGTCGATGTATTGTATCGCTACTTCAATAAACGAATTGATCTGAACTAAGGAGGGATCACCATGGCGGAACAACAAGATATCATCCTGGACGTTCGCAATCTGCAAACGCATTTTTTCACAGAAGATGGCGTCAGTAAAGCAGTGGACGGCGTTGATTTCTCTCTAAATAGAGGAGAGACACTCGGGCTGGTAGGAGAATCGGGCTGTGGAAAAAGTATCACTTCCCTCTCGATCCTGCGTTTGATTGCCAGTCCTCCGGGAAAAATTGTAGGAGGAGAAATCCTTTTCAAAGGGCAAGACCTGACGAAAAAATCAGAAGCAGATATGCGTGCGATCCGTGGCAACGAGATTTCGATGATTTTCCAAGAGCCAATGACCTCGCTTAATCCGGTTTATTCGGTTGGGGAGCAAATCGCAGAGGTATTGCGCCTGCACCAAAACATGGGACGGAAGGAAGCATGGGACAAAGCAGTAGACATGCTGCGCCTGGTCGGTATTCCTTCCCCGGAAAAACGCGCGACTCAAGAGCCGCATGAATTGTCTGGGGGTATGCGCCAGCGTGTCATGATCGCGATGGCTCTCGCCTGCCGCCCGGAGATTTTGATCGCCGATGAACCGACGACAGCTTTGGACGTTACCATTCAGGCTCAGATTCTCGAGCTGATGAAAAAGCTGCAGGTCGAAATGGGCATGAGCATTATCATGATTACCCACGATCTTGGCGTCGTTGCAGAAACATGCGATCGGGTCGCGGTCATGTACGCAGGAAAAGTCGTAGAGTACACGACTGCACAAAACCTGTTCGCAAATCCACGCCATCCTTATACAGTAGGGCTGATGAACTCCCTCCCCCGTCTGGATGAGGACGTGGAAGAGCTGCAAGCAATTAAAGGGAATGTACCAAGTCCGTTTAATATGCCAGTTGGCTGCCGATTCGCTCCACGTTGCCCGCATGCAACAGAGCTGTGCCATACAAAGCTTCCTGAACTCTTGGAGTATGCAGACGGAAGCAAAGTACGCTGCTGGATGTATACGTCTGAGTGGGACGGCGACACCAAGACTGCAACGGAAGTGGGGGTATGACCATGATGACGACACAAGCGAATCCAACGAAAAAACCACTGCTGGAAGTAAAAAATCTCAAGCAGCACTTCCCGATCAAAGGCGGCATTTTAGGCCGTACCGTCAACCATGTAAAAGCCGTGGATGACATCAGCTTCACGATCCATGAAGGAGAAACACTGAGTATTGTAGGCGAATCCGGTTGTGGCAAATCCACTACCGGTCGTGCCATCCTCCGTCTGGATGAACCGACGAGCGGAACGGTACTGTTCGAGGGACAGGATCTGCTGGCGATGTCCAAGAAGCAAATGCGCGACATGCGCAAGCATTTGCAGGTCATTTTCCAGGACCCGTTTGCTTCGCTCAACCCGCGCCAATCTGTATCCGCTATTCTCGGGGAAGCGTTGGCTATCCAAAATATCGTACCGGCGCATCAACGCCGCGAGCGCATTATCGAGCTGCTCGGCTATGTAGGCTTGCGTCCGGATCAAATTGACCGTTTCCCGCATGAGTTCAGTGGTGGTCAACGCCAACGGATCGGGATTGCCCGTGCCCTCGCAATGCAGCCGAAGCTGATCATTTGTGACGAAGCCGTATCGGCACTCGACGTATCCATTCAGGCTCAAGTGCTGAATCTCCTGAAATCGTTGCAGAAGCAATTCAAGCTTACCTATTTGTTCATCTCCCATGACCTCGGCGTCGTTCGTCACATCTCGGATCGCGTCATGGTGATGTACCTGGGTAAAGTGGTAGAGATCGCGGATAAAAAGTCGCTGTTCGACAACCCGCAGCATCCTTACACACAGGCTCTCTTATCTGCGATCCCGGTACCGGACATCAATAAAAAGCAGGAGCGGATCATTCTGCGTGGAGATGTACCTTCTCCGATCAATCCTCCGCAAGGCTGCCGCTTCCATACGCGTTGCCCGTATGCGATTGATCGCTGCAAAACAGAAGTACCTGGACTGACGAGCCTGCACGATACGCACCAAGTCGCCTGCCACCTTGCCCAAGAGGTTGTTCAAAAAGTCGACTTTTGATCACGTAGTAATTCTGAAAGCGAATTCGGCATCGAAACTGGCGTTCACCTTTGAAGTCCGGTGCTCATGTAGGTTTCCTACACTCCGCTCCTCCTTCTTCAGGTTCTCGCCACTTTCTCGGTGCTGAAAAGTCGACATTTTGAACTTTACCGTAAAGAGATTAAAATTTTCTAAAAACGCAAGAGATCAAGAAGCAGCATGATATGATGGTAACTGCAAAATCTCTCCATACAGAAGGGATCTCATGATAAGCTTCGAAGGCTTCACTTTACTCATTCTGCTGTTTATTTTGGCTCCTATCATAGGAGCTATTGCTTTATTGTTTCTGTTCATTTTCGAGAAGCGGATTGATCTCTTAGAAAACAAGAATCTAAAGATCGAGCTGGAAAAAGAGTTGCAGCAAGCGCTCTACAATCAATTGAATCAACAAATCCAGCCTCACTTCTTGTTTAATACGCTAAATGTCATTCTGAGTCTGGCGCGACTGAACCGAACGAAGGAACTGGTGAGAGCGCTCGAAGTCCTCTCCCAGTTTCTCAAATTCAAATACAAATCCACCGAGCCGTTGATTTCATTGGCGCGGGAGATTACGTACACGGAGCAGTATTTGGAGATTCAAAAGCTGCGCTTCGGCGATCGGCTCCGAATTCAGCTGGATTGTGCAGATGATCTCATGCAAGCATCCATTCCGCCATTCGTCTTGCAAACGCTCGTGGAAAATGCATTTAAGCATGGATTGGAACGAAAAATGGGCGAAGCGACCATAGACATCCGCGTAAGCCGACAAGATGACGATGTCCTGCTTACAGTCATCGACAACGGTTCTTCCGGACTCACAGCATTCCAGAATGAAAGTGAGATCGAAACTGAACAGCCACATGAGGAGAGCGGTCACGGGTTGGACAACATCCGCAGGCGGCTCCACCTTTGTTTTGGTGATCATGCACATCTGGAGCTTGCTCCGATAGCTGAAGGAGGAACTCTTGTGTCTGTCAGGTGGCCCTGTACGTATGAACAAATCGATCTGAGGTGAGAAGATGAACGTACTACTCGTGGATGACGAACCATTGGAGCTGGACCAACTCGAGTATTTGATTCAGCCCATGTTCCCCTTGTGGAAATTCTACAAGGCCGCAGATGGCAGCCAAGCCATGGCGATCAGCCAGAAGGTTCCTCTTCATCTTGCCTTTCTGGACATTAATCTTCCGGGGAAATCCGGGCTGGTGCTTGGCGAAGAGCTGAGAGCCCAGCACAAAGACATCGAGCTCATCATTGTAACGGCTTATCAAGATTTTCATTATGCCAAGCAATCGATCCGACTCGGTGTCGTGGATTACATCACGAAGCCCGTCATTGAGAGCGAGCTGGTCGACATTCTGAAAAAATATCAGAAGAGCCCTGCCCTCTCTGCTTACACCCGAATTATTTCTGATGCGATGAACATCATTCATCAAAAATACGCGGAGAAGCTGAATTTGGCTGATCTGGCCGCAGAGGTCCATATTAATCCGACGTATTTGAGCCGCCGTTTTCATGAAGAAGTAGGCGTCTCATTCTCTGAGTATTTAATGCAGTACCGCATTCAAATGTCGAAGAAGTTCCTGATCGCTCATCCTGATTGGAGCATATCGACGGTTGCGGAGCGGACTGGCTTCAACAGCCAACACTATTTCAGCACCATTTTTCGCAAGGTAGTGGGGAAAACCCCGAAAGAATACCGGGACAAGGGGAATGCATCTTGACCTACTTATCGTTTCGCGAATACGTGGTCGGTGCAGCAAAGATCGGCATCGGACTTGGGGTCGTCTCGATCCTCGCCCGCTGGGTGACCGGAAACACGATCTTCGGTTCACCGGAAGCACTCGTCAAATACGGGATATTTGGCGGGATCGGCTTCGCTTTGATGGGCGCATTTGCCCTCAGTATGTTTGGACTGCTTGGGCGTAAGGTCCGCCGTGAGTTCTCAGAAGGGATGACCATCGGGGATTACATGCGAGACAAGCTGCATCCGTTTGGTTACTGGCTGATGATCATCATCCTTTTGATTACGACGATTGAAGCGATGTTCGTACAGGGAATGGCTGGGGGCGTATTGCTGAACATCTTGTTTGGCTTCCCGATCCCGCTCGGCTTGCTCTGCTTTTTCGGATTTTGTGTGCTGTTTGCAGGCATCGGGGGAATCCGCTCGATCCATCGTTTTGCCATCGTGCAAATTGTCATTACGTTTGCGGCCGTCATCCTGATTCCCGTCTACTTTTTTGTTGGAAAAGGTGTCGAGCACGTCTATAACGGACTGCGCCTTTACCATCCTTACCTTCTGGTGCTCAACAACAACGAGGGTCTTTTTTTTATCATTACCGGGCTGTTGATTGGGTTTGGTCAAGTGTTTGTCGATCAGGCATCGTGGCAGCGGCTCTATATGATGGAAGAGAAAAAGATCGTCCCTACCTTTCTGGTGTCCGGACTCATTTTTGCTACCGTACCACTGGCGTTTTCCTCGCTCATCATCATCGTCCTTTTTACGGGCGGCTTTGATGATATTTACTCGCTGTTGTTTGATCTCGTACGCAAGATTGACACGATGATTTTACTTGTATTATTTGTCCTCTGTGCCTTTGGTGCGATCATGTCCGCTTTTGGCGCGGGGCTTCATTCCATGATCAGTCTGATGGTCAACAACGTCTATCAGCTGTTCCGCCCAGACGCTTCGGAACGGCAAAAAATCCGTTTGGGCTACATCCTTGCCATTGCCATCGGTGCGCTTTCGTATGGTTTGACGATCTACTTCCAGCCGACCTTGCTGGATTTGCTGTTCTTCTTTGGCATTATGTACGCCTCGCTGTTTTTGCCTGTCGTCGTCATCGTGTTGACGAAGGGTAAAGCACCTACTTTCATTTTGATCAGCGCGGTAATGGGATTCGTCGCAGGCTATAGCAGCCGGATGTACGTCGATCCGATGATGGCAATCTGGATTGCCTCCTTATGTACAGCTCTGGTCTTAACGGCCTACTTGTGCATCACCTGGCTATGGAAACGGTACATCCGAACGCCGGCTCACACTCGCTGACCCACAGGAAGGAACGAATCCTATGCTACGCTCCTACTTGCTGCTCATTTTTTGCGTAACCGCTTGGGGTAGCAATTTCGTCTTCGGGAAAATGCTCGTCGCCGAGTTTTCTCCGCTCTTTTTATCGGCTATGCGTCTCTTGTTTATCGTCTTGTTTCTGCTCATCTGGTCCAGAGGGCGGTTGAAAATGCCAAAGCTCACTCGTACGGACTGGCTCTTGCTCGCGGTATTGGGGGTTGTCGGCGTATTCATTAACCAGTGGTCCTTCTACAAAGGGCTCGTTACAGCTGATCCGACCACCTCTGCCCTGATCCTGGCGCTGACGCCGATTACAACCGCTCTTTTGGCTGCCTTGTTCTTAAAGGAATCGCTGACTGGCCGCATGGCAATCGGTTCGGTAATCGGTACATCAGGTGTTATATTCGTCATTTATACAGGGGCAGAGCTGCATTTTGATGTCGGTATCCTCTGGATTGTATTGACGATGCTGACGTTCGCTACCTCGATCATCCTCGTCAGGCTGTTGGGACATCGACTCCCTCCACTCGTGACGACGCTCGTATCCAATTTGATCGGCTTCGGATCGATGCTGCCTTTCGTCCTGATCAGCATCCCTACGGCCACAGTAAGCACCAGCCTTTCCTCCTGGCTTCTCTTGTTTGTCACCGCTGTCGTCATGCACGGCATTGTGACCTTAATCTGGAACAGCCAACTACAGAAGGTAGGCGCTGCCAAAGCCGCGATGTTTGCCAACCTGGAACCGTTTATTGCCATGCTTTTCGGTTTGTTATTGCTGGCAAAGCCTGTAACAGGCGTACAGTTTTTCGGTGCGATTCTCATCATCGCGGGCGTGACCTTGACCACAACCTCCAAGGAGCCGCGTAAAAAGAAGAACCCCTCCTCGCTTTCATCCTGAGCAAAACAGCTCGCTGCACTTTTCATAGTAAAACAGTCGGAATTACAGTTGAGAAGTACAATTCCATTGTTTTATACTAGAAGAAAGGCTGGCGATGTCTGTGCCGTTACATCGTGATAAGAGGAGGGACAGTCCATGTCTACCGTAAAGCTATCCCAGTGGGAAACGATGCTGTTAGAGGCAGCCCGTGCCCATGGATTCGTCGATGAAGCAATCATCCACAAGCTGAGAACAGGTGACCCTGCGCCTTTTTCGGACGTGGAGGGCGGCAAGTACGATTACACCCCTCTGTTTGAACTGTCTAAAAATGATCCATCTACGCTGGAAGCTGCGATTCGCGAAGGCTACCAGATCAAGTTCACCACTTTTAACGGGATCAAGTTTTTGCTGAACAAACGTTACAACATCCAAGCGGAGCATGACTATCAAGTTGAGGAGACAGCGCTGCACCACGTTCGCTTACAAGACGATGCGTTGGCGTGGATGCGCAGGACAATCTCCCCTAACTGGCGAATTGTTGAACTAGAAAAGCTCGCAAACACCAAAGAAACGCTCGTCAGATTTGAACTGGCAGCATCGTAAATACGAAAGAGCACTTTCCTCAGGGGAGAGTGCTCTTTTTTCGAAATGCGGGGTATTGGAAGGAGAATCATGATGACAACGACAACGCAAGCGTATATCCAACACATTCAAGCAACTTATCCCGAATTGACCATCACTTCCGCCTACTTTAACGAGATGGGCCAAAACAATGATGTGCTCATCGTCAATGACGAGTACGTGTTTCGCTTTCCGAAGTACAGCTCCGGAATCGAGCAACTGAAGGTCGAAACGAGCATATTACGCACGGTAAAACCATATCTCTCCCTGCCGATTCCGGCTCCGATCTATTTGTCCTTTGCTGAAGAAACACCTGGGCGGGTGTTTGCCGGATATCCGCTACTCGAAGGCGAGCCTTTTACCCGAGAAGCTTTTCAAGCAGCCTCTCGTCAAAACGCGGTACCGACTGTCGCTACCCAGCTGGCACAATTTCTTCATGAGCTGCACCAGCTCCCCGTCTCCTCCTTGCTCCCGGAGCTTATGCCTGACGATTTTGACATGGCCAAGCAGTTGACTGAGCTGTATGAACAGATTGCTTCGAAGTTGTTCCCTGCCATGCGTGAGCAAGCGAAAAAGGATGTAGCTGAGCGCTTTGAAGCATACCTGGCAAACCCTGCCCACTTTGATTTTCAGCCTTGCTTGACTCACGGAGATTTTGGCACAGGGAATATCTTGTACTCCCCCACAAAACAACGCATCACAGGAATCATCGACTTTGGCGGTTCGGGTGTAGGCGATCCTGCTTACGACCTCGCAGGACTATGCGCGAGCTACGGGGAAGCGTTTTTGCAGCATTTCACCCCGGTGTACCCCCAGCTTGAGCAGGTGCTTACACGAATGAGATTTTACCGCAGTACATTTGCCTTGGAAGAAGCTTTGTTTGGTTTGGAAAACAACGATGAAGCAGCGTACCAAGCTGGCATGCAAAACTACCTCTAGCCTTTTACAGCACCCTGTGTGAGCCCTTCCACCAAGTACTTTTGACAAAAGGCAAACAACAGCATCGTCGGGATGACTGACAGCACCGTAGCTGCCGACATCGCTCCCCATTCGATATCGTATTTTTTGATAAAGGCGTTCATCGCGACGGGAATCGTTTTGACCGACTCTTCATCAATGAACAGAACGGCCATAATCAGCTCGTTCCAGCATTGAACGAAGGCGAAAATAAACGTGGCCGCAATTCCGGGGAGCATGATCGGCACGATGACGCGAAACAGGGCGCTCAATCGGGAGCAGCCGTCCATCATCGCTGCTTCCTCCAAGGCATTGGGTATCCGTTGGAAAAAGCCCGACATGATAATCGTACAAAAAGGAATCAGCATGACCGTGTAAATGAGCATCAACGAAAATAGGCTGTTCAAGATGTGCATGTTGGACATCATCACGTACAACGGCGCCATGCCAATGAACATCGGAATCATTTGGGTGACGAGAAATCCGAACATCACCTGACGCTTCCCTTTAAACGAAAAGCGGGCCAACACGTAACCGCCGAGCATCGCGATGAACACGACTATAGCCGAAGCGACCAAGGAAACGAGAAAGCTGTTCCAGATGTACACCTGGAAGTGGGATATCTGAAAGATCTCCAGGTAATTGTTCAACGTCACCTGTTGTGGCCAATATTGAATCGGCAGCGAAAAGATTTCCTTTTGACCTTTGAGCGAGGTAATGATAATCCAATACAGCGGGAAAATCGCAAATGCAAGAAACAAGGTCAAGACAATCGCTCTGCCAGTCCTCCACCCTAGATGATCACGATGCATCAGAACTCCCCTCCCTTCTCTACTTTGGTCGCTTTCACGTAGAAGATCGTGAATAACATCAAAATCACCACGATGATGACACCCACTGCCGAGGCTTGCCCGTAGTCTTGACCGAAGATGACTTTATCGATCATGTAGGTAGCGAATATATGCGTGGAGCCTGCAGGAGCTCCATTCGTCATCGCGTAAATGATGTCCGGGAAATTGAGAATCCAGATAACCCGCAACAGGATCGTCACCAGCATCGTAGGCATGATATACGGAAGTGTCACCCGCCAAAACTGCTGAATCCGCCCCGCTCCATCCATCGCCGCCGCCTCGTACAGCTCCTCTGGGATCGATTGCAGGGCAGCCAGAATCATGATGGCAAAAAACGCGACGCCATACCAAATATTCGCGATAATCACGGCAGCCATCGCCCAAGTTCCGTCCGCCAAAAAGGAGATCGGCGCATCGATCAGACCCGTTTTCAAGAGCAAATCATTAATGACGCCAAACTGGGCATTGAACATCCACCGCCAAATCAGCCCAATCAGAAAGCCGGACATCGCCCACGGAAAAAAGATAAATGCCTGATAAATCCCTCTCCCACGAAATTTTTTACGCATCAAGAGGGCCAGCATGAAGCCAAACAGCAATTGAAAGACAAGGGAGAAAAACACCCAGTAAAAGCTGTTCATGGCAACACGCGGAAAATCTGGGCTTGTCAGTACGTTCACAAAATTGTCCAGCCCGATGAACTGAATATTCATCAAATCAAAAAGCGTGTAGTTCTGAAAAGACATGATGATGCCACGAGCGAGTGGATAATACGTAAAGACCGAAACAAACAAAATCGCGGGCAAGAGGCACAAAAATATAAAGCGACCTTCTTTGGAAATCCGGAACGATTTCTTCCCTTCCGGCACAACCTGCTTCGTCATCATGACGATGGGTTTTTGTGTGTCCAAGCTACCATCCCCCCACGTCTACTTTCGCTCGGCTTTTTCTTTTGTCCAGTATTGATCCCATTTTTTCAACAGGTCCTCCGCGGTGAGCTGATCGAGCAAAAAGCTCTGGATGTCTTTATCCGCCGTGCTTTGCCAAGCTCCCCAGCCTTTGTAGTCCACAGGACGTGAAACATCGAGGAACTTCGTCGACTGCTGGCTCATCTCAATAAACGGCTGGAAGTAACCAGTCTTGTAAAATTCATCTTCGGCCGCGCTTTTCACGACAGGGATTGTGGAAGTCTTTTTCGCAAAATGAGTGCTCTGTTCAGGATCAGAGAGGAATGCAATCAGCTTCCACACCTCTTCCTTGTGCTTCGAGTACGCAGTCATCCCCCACCCAGGTCCACCGACTACTTGCTGAGCGACACCTGAAGGACCAATCGGAATCGGAGCGGTCGCCCAAGTCCCTTCCTGCATCTTCTCCTTGGCTCCATCAATGACGTCAGGGTCTTGAATCAGCATGGCAGTCGAACCCGCTACAAAGCCCTGTACCATCTCCTGAAAGCCCCAGCTCACGGAATCTTTTGGAGAGCCTTCCTTGTAAAGCTGTTTGTAATACTGCATCGCTTCCAATGATTGTGGCGTGGAGAAGAGCGTGCGTCCATCCTTCATGAAAAAGGCTGAGTCAGGGTCGACCTCCGTCCCGTTGTAGGCCCACATCGTGATCAGCGCGTAATCCCACCCGGTCGCTCCTCCCCGGAAGCTGTACCCATAGCGGTTTTTGGAAGGGTCGGTCAGCTTTTTGGCTGCGACTAAGAGCTCATCCCACGTCTTCGGCACCTCGATCCCTGCTTCCTTAAACCAATCTGTCCGATAATACAAGACGCGCTGGTACAGTCCATTCGGAATGTAATAAGGAGTCTTGTCCACCCAAGTGGCACGCCGTTTGGCGACGTCAGTCAGCTGATCGTAATTTTTCCATTTGTCTGTGTAGGGCTTCAAATTTTCAATAAAGCCGTTCATCGAAAACTGCTTGGCATTGAATTCGCGAACTTCTAGCACGTCCAGCTCTTCTTTTGCCATCAGCATTTGAGTGATCTTCTGATCCGCTCCTTCGAATGGAGGTGAAATCAGATCGACTTTGATCCCCGGATTCTTCGCTTCAAACTGGGCTAGCATGTCTTTTAACAGCGCAGTTCGTTGCGGGCTAGTAATGCTCTCGACCATTTTTAGCGTGACGCCATTCGCACCTGAAGGCGATGCTGAGTCAGGAGTGGCCGCCGGTTGACTACAGCCTACAAGCAAGGCTGTCGCCATCGTTAATTGGAGCGCCACAGAAATCCAGGAACGAAATCCCATACACGAACCCCCTCATGCTTCTTTTTTTGTTGGACAGTTCGTATTATATTAAATATTCTGAATTATAAGTTTTAATATCTTTACCCGTTTTTTCGTTTTCTTTACTCTTTTTTCAGTGAGGCTTTCCCGGCACTCTATATTTGACTAACGGGAAAAAATACGTTAGCATCTTATATGCTATAGCATATAAATAAAGGGGTTTGGATTCTCTATGGAATTATTCAATCTGACCGGATTTCTTCTTCACCGTACAGATATGAAAATGACGAACTATTTTAAGAAGAGGTTAAAGCAATTGGAGATCACGCCAGAGCAATGGGGCATTCTCAGTGTCATGGATGGAGAAAGAGCGATCACACAAAAGGAGCTTTCGGATGCGATTGACCGCGATCAAACCACTGTCGTCAGAATGATTTACTCGCTTGAAAAAAAGGGAATCGTCATTCGCACTTTAAATGACGTGGATCGACGCTCACATAATTTGTTACTGAGTGACAAAGGGATGGAGCTAAAATCAAAGCTTCTACCCGTCGTTACCGATGCGCATAACCATGTGACGCAAAACCTTACCGATGTAGAGATTGCGGAATTGCATGCTTTGCTCGACAAACTCTATCAAGTCGTAAAAGATGAGTAAATAGAGGTCAGATACTTTCTCCACCAAATACATGCTATAGCATACATTTAGTTTGATACAAAATAACGAAAGTGAGGAAGCTGTCATGGTTATGACCCTAATCGTTTTGCAAGTCATTGTAGCGATCTTCTTTATGTTTACAGGTACAAAAATTATTTCCGGTAAAATGGCGAATGAATTTGACCGCTTTGGACTCCCACCTATCTTTAACTTCTTAACTGGCTTTATCGAGATCATCAGTTCCATTGGCTTGATTATTGGGATATGGTTTTCAATCGCGGCATTATTATCTGGATTGCTTTTAGGCGTGACTATGTTAGTTGCTGCCTTCATCCTGCTTGTGATTGCTAGAGATCCTTTTCCGAAAGCAATACCGGCACTCGTTCTTTGCATTCTCTCCTTTTTCATCTCGACGTATCATTATTTAGCCTAGACAGAGGAATTCCCATACAGTGATAACAGCGGCGAGTTGAAGACTTTATGATCATGTCTTCGGTCGCCGCTGTTTCATTTATGGAGTCCGTCTAAAACTTGTCTTCGCTCCTACAAAGCATCCTCAGCCCCATGAGGACCGCCCATGCTTGTTGCTGTTTTTTGAAAAAGAAGCGCAGGGGTTGTCCATTTTGTACATCGATCAGCGTATCGTGGCTACTGGCCCGTAACGCGTACTCCATACCAGCTACTTCTGCTACAGGAGCATCCTCTCGAAGGAAGAGCCGCAATCTTCCGCCTTCTCCTGACGTGTACGTCCCGACGAGCTTCTCTAGCTCTTCTCTCGTTGGCGTATAAAGCGGAGCTTCGTCTTCTTTGTGTGTAACCGGTAAACCAAGGGCAGCATTCACAGCAGCCAGCCAGACGTAGCGGATCGGCACATTTTCCAGATTGGAAAGAACGGTGACGACTAGCCCTTTTTCCGGAACGAATCCAAAGTTCGACGACACCCCGGGCTGACCTCCACCATGCTCAACGAGCGTTATTCCTGAATAACCAGGCGTTGTTTTGAGCGCATAGCCATACCAGGTGTCTTTTGTGAGTCGATAAACTGGCTGCCACATGGCTCTAAGTGAGGCCCCATCTACTACCTGCTTCTCTTGATAACGCCCGGCATTGACATAGAGCTGGCCGTATTTCAGCAAATCAACAACGCAGGAGCGGATGCCTCCCCCGACTTCATAGTTGCCGAGCGTGGGCCACGGCACCTTTTTCAGCTGCTGCTCCTCCCCTTTGACATAAGGGACGGAGACATCGGCAAAGCCAGCCACTTCTTCCAGGTTATAGGTCGAGCGATTCATTTCGAGCGGCGCTAGCAGGCGTTCTGTTACATAGGTACGGTAGCGTTGCCCAGTGACACGCTCAATAATAGCTCCCAGCAGGAGAAACATGTCGTTACTGTAACTGATATACTCACCCGGCATACCAAGGGGGTCAAATTGGACTTCGTTCAAATAGGCAATATGCTCGGGCAGTCTCGTCAGTTCTTCACGGCGTAGCAGCGGTGGAACACCTGAAGTATGAGAGAGCAAATGATGGATCGTGATTTTGTCAGTTTGTATGTCTCCCTTTCCTTGTAAATCAGGCAAATAGTTGCAAATCGGGTCGTCAACAGACAGCTTGCCTTCCGCCACGAGCTGCATGATAGCGGCAGCCGTAAACGATTTGGTAACCGAAGCAATGCCGAAAATGGTCTCGGGTGTTACGGGCTGATTCGTCCCCAGATCGGTAACACCAAAGCCTTGTTGATAGATGGTCTCACCATCCCGAGAGATGCCAATGGAGAGCCCCGGCACCTTTTCCTTCTGCATGAACTGTTGCACAAATGCTTCCAGAGCTGAAACGCTCGCGTGGTCCATTCCATTCCCCTGCCTTTGGCTGAAAGATTCTAGCTAGCAAAAAGAGTGTTCCAAAAGTCATTCGACCTCTTCCCACTCAAAAGAATAGGCCAACACATCGATACATGAGTCATGCGCGCATAATACCCAATGCTTGACTCTAGGGGACGTAAATCCAAATGCTTCTTTTGCTGTCGACTCCATAACTTCGTAAAATCCCGGATTTGGGCAAACATCCGTTTTATCCCATTCATCACCCAAAGACAGTCTCCCATCATAGTACTGATCGAGCATGCTGAAATCATATCGCTCGTAGCCCTGCATTTTACCGTACATCGTAAAAAGACAAATTGGCCGGAAAGTAATTTTGATGATAGCACTGCCCGCCTTATTGTATTCGTCGTCTGGGATATCCTCCCCATATTGCTCTTGCAGCTTAGACAAGACTTTATCGTAGCGCTTTTTATTATATCCACACATCATTTCCACGCTTACTCCCCGCTCCTCATAACCAGTAAAACCTACGAAATCATGTGAGGGGCTGATCATCCAGGGAACTTCGACAGGTACAACTTTCATTTGACTCATAGATTTACCCCCGCTTCAAAGAACACCCTTTCATCAAATGTTATCCCAAGATAGCTGTACTTTACATGCACTCTGTCTATTGCTTCATGATGAACAACACTAAGCCCATAAATTTCATCGTTTTTCGTAGCAGTACCCTCATCCATTTTTTTGAAATTAACAGAAGGAGATGTGCCAGCTTTTATCGCTACATCCTCTAGATTCTGAAATCCATACGGCTTGAAGCCCGGATTATCAAAATCATCCGTTATGATGAACCCTTGCAA
This sequence comes from Brevibacillus sp. HB1.3, assembly GCF_013186635.1. Classification (NCBI taxonomy): domain Bacteria; kingdom Bacillati; phylum Bacillota; class Bacilli; order Caryophanales; family Paenibacillaceae; genus Brevibacillus; species Brevibacillus sp. HB1.3. Next base: position 274,230 of record NZ_JABMIT010000004.1, read on the forward strand.
TGCATTACTAACCTGCACTTTTGTTGTTGATGGTGTTTCATCGTTATTCACTGAAACATCTATGATTTTCACTTCACCAAAGCCCTTATTACCCATGCCCACAACAACAGATTTATGATCTTCGCTTGAAGCACGGGTGCCAATATCCAATGGCGGATTACCTTTTACAAGAGAATAAAAACCTCCCACAACGATCGCTAGAAGTAGTATAGAAATCCACAATCTTTTCTTCAATTTCCCCATCCTTACTCGTTGTTTTTTCCAGTGCTATTGAAAACTATAATTTGGTAAGTTCTATCAGAAACAGCCGATATCCTGCACGTAAGGCAGAAGATCGGCTGTCAGTTCCCTTACGAATTATGATTGAACAAACGCCATCAGCTTCTTATTAAAGTCATCCGCCTGACATATCGGCAAGCCGTGTCCACTGTTATCAAACGGAAACAGCTTCGACCCTTTGATTTGCTGCTGGGTGAGCTCGGCGCTTTTGAATGGAATCAATTGATCGTGAATCCCATGAAAAATTCCGGTGGGCACGCGGATTTGACCCAAGTCATTGATGACATTCTCCCTCACTGCTGCTTGCATGATTTTGATGAGCGCATAGGAAGCGGAATCCAGCCCCATTTTAACAAACCACTGGAGCGTAGCAGTCCCTAAATTGCGATTGAAAAACTGCAAGGAAACTGTGTTTAATAACTCAGGCAAATTGGCGTACATCTGACTGATCAGCCCCTCCGCTTGCTCCTTCGAGACACCGTATGGAGAACCCGGCATTTTCACAAAAGAAGGAGAAACCGCATCCACTAACGCTAGCTTGGAAATATGCCGCCCCTCATAACGAGACATATACCGAATCGAAATGGCTCCGCCCACCGAAAAGCCTAACAAGACAGCATCCCTAATCTGTAATGCTTCCAAAACGACATAGATGTCATCTGCCAAGCGATCATACGTATATCCGCTCCATGGTTTGTCCGATTGGCCGTTGCCGCGTATGTCCATGGCAACACAGCGGAAACCGTGCTGGGGAAGTACGTTGATTTGGTAGGAAAACATGTTATGGTTGAGCGGCCAGCCGTGAACGAAAAAAATCGTTTTGCTATTCGGGCCAGGATTGAGGTCTTCAACGAAAACCGTGACACCCTTTTCGACTTCTATGTACATAACCCTACCTCCCGTATCGCACCATGCACCTCTTTACACTCAAGGTATGTCACCAGTTGTAGGGTTATGTTACTACTGTCCTAATCCCTGACTTGGATACGCATGAACGATGCGTCCTTTTCTTCCCGTGGTCGTGACTGCTTGCGCCAAAGAATGGTAGATGGCTTCTTCTGTCGCTTCTGCCGCAGCAGCAAATAGTTCGTTCATGATCGGATGATCCTCGCGTAGTTGCACGCGCGTTTCCGTAATGGTTGTTGGCTGATGGGGGATTTTTTGTGCTGTGGAAAAAGCGATGACGATGTCGCCGCTTCCATGCCCAAAATGGCTGCCCGTTCGTCCCAAGCCGATTCCTGCGCGCTTTGCTACCCGAAGCAGCTGTCGATCACTGAGCGGCGCATCTGTCGCCAGTACGATGATAATGGAGCCATCCTCGGACTTCTCTACTGCGTTTTCATTGCTTTTGCAGCTTGTGAACAGATTTGCTCCCAAGAAATCATTTTTGTTGCCAAAGTTGCTGAGTACCAAACTCCCCAATGTATAGGCATGCTCCTCAGCCTCTACGATACGAGAAGACGAGCCGATACCACCTTTATAGCCAAAGGCAATCATCCCCGTCCCTGCCCCGACAGCTCCTTCTTCTACGGCTTGGTCCGTTGCGTTCTGAATCGCTTCTCTAGCATCCTCCGGGCGAACGACACAGCGGCGAATGGAATTGAGATGACCATCGTTGCATTCGCCCACGACAATGTTGATCGTCCCAGTCGTGTCCCCGATCTCTTCATTCGTATCCAGCATGTATTGCAGAGTCCCTTGTGTAACCGCAGGGACGGAAAACGTATTGGTGAGCATGATCGGCGATTCCAACACCCCCAGCTCATTTACTTGCACGAGTCCCGTCGTTTTGCCGAAGCCGTTGATCACATAGCTGGCTGCGGTTACCTTTTCCCGAAACAAGCTGCCGCCATGTGGCAAAATGGCTGTCACTCCTGTACATGCATAGTCGTCGTTGTCCAGCTCATGCTGGATCGTCACATGTCCAACTCGGACTCCGACTACATCCGTAATGTCATTTTTCTCACCAACCAGCAGTCTCCCGATTGTCGCACCAAGCTGCCGCATTTTTTTCGTCATACATTCCCTTCCTTTCGTGCATCTATGCCGATTGCTTACACGGGACGATTGCGCAGAAAGTTTTCATAGGCAAACCCGCGCACTTCTTCTTCCTTATAATGCTTGAGCAGCTCATTGATCAGGTTTTGGCTCTGCCCCGCATGCTCCAAGCCCACGACTTTTGCGGTAATGCCGTCAAAGTCAGAGCCGAGCCCGATATGACGCACGCCACCGAGTGAACAAAAATGCTCGATGTGCTTGATTAGATCATCTATCGTGGTTGGTGTCGTTTCATTGATAAACTGGGTGCAGTAAACGACATGTACATTCGCGCCTTTGGCAAATAACGCTTTTGCCTGTTCATCTGTCAGATTGCGTGGATGGTCGCAGATCGCTCGTGCATTTGAATGACTCGCGATCGGATAGGTAGCCAGCTCCATCGTATCCCAGAAGCTGCCCTCTCCTAGATGCGAGACGTCCGTCAACATTTTATGCTCATTGTGGAATTGAATGATTTCCTTGCCAAAGGTCGTCAGTCCGGCATTCCTCGGTTCCAGCGCACCATCCGCTGCGAGATTCGCGAAGTTCCAGGTGAGGCCCACAGAACGAACCCCTAGCTGATAAAAAATGTGCAGCTTCTTCAAATCGTTGCCGATTGGCTCTACCCCTTCCAGCGTCAGCAACGCTCCGATCTCTCCCTCTTGCAAATGGTCGAGATCGCTCCAATCACGGATCTGTTTCATTTCTGGATGTTTTCCGAGAACCTCTGTATAAAAGTAATGAATTTGATCCAAAGCTTTTTGAAAACGTTGTTCCGTGGACAATTCAGGTGATGTCCAGATCGCATAGCACTGTAGCTTCACTCCGCCATCGTGTAGCCGTTTCCTATTGACGTCCAACTCGTCCGCATCTGCAAAGGACAGAGCCCCATTTTTCTCCCAAATTTTCAGAAGTGCATCACAGTGCAAATCGATAATCGGCATTCTGACCATTTTCATCCATCCCTTGGGCTATTTTCTTTTGATAACTCTACCTATTCTGCTAATTTTACGGTAATGTAATTTTATAAGCGATTCTAATTAAAATTTGCAATAGTCCACTTTAAAAATTCACATAATGGAGCCACTACTTATGAATATGGAGCAAATGGAAGCATTCATCTTTGTCGCCCTGACCGGGAGCTTCAGCAAAACGGCTGATTTGCTCTATCTGTCACAGCCCACGGTCAGCATGCGAATCAAGGCACTCGAAACGACTATGGGCTGTAAGCTGTTTCAACGTACGGGTCATACGATTTCTCTTACAAAGGAAGGCGATCTGTTCCTTCCCTATGCCAAAAACATCATGCATATGCTACAAGAGGGACAGCAAGCCATTCAGCGATCGCAAGGCGATGTAGAGGGAGAATTGACCATCTCCACCGTTTTTGTCTCCGCCTTTTACATTTTGCCTGACCTCGTCCAGCAGTTCCAGCAGTTGTACCCCAAAATCAAGCTGACGATCCTCACCGGACATTCTCATCAGGTACTCGATATGGTTCTAAACCATGAGGTGTCGTTCGGAATTGCTCGTGCCGTTACCCATCCACAGATTAACCGGATTCAACTGATGCCGGATGACATGGTCTTAGCGATTTATCCTGACCATCCGTTTGGATTCCGCCACCAGGTTTCCATTGAAGAAGTCGCACGTGAACGATTGATCTTGTTCAATCGGGGCTCGCTCGACTGGAAGCTGATCAACAATGCGTTCAGCCATTTTCAGCTACAAAACAACGTCATCATGGAGGCTGACAATATCGAGGTCGTGAAGCGGATGGTCAAACAACGGCTGGGCATCGCCTTTTTGCCTCGGTTTGCCATCTCCAAAGACTTGGACGAAGGGGAACTCCAGGAGGTAGACGTCTTGAATCTGCCGCAAATCAACCGGAACTTCGAGCTGATTTACCTTAAGGATACACCTGTCCACGGGATTATGCGTACGTTTATCGACTTTTTGATGCAGTGCAAGACCTTACAGCAGTAGGAAAGGATAATGGCTTACCCCCTAAAAAAGCTTCACATCTGAACCAATGGAGTTGGTTGATGCGAAGCTTTTTTTAAGAAGCGCTGCGTCTCTCTCATGCCTTTTTCTGTGCTCGCAACTTTGTACGAATGATGATCTCTGCCGTCACGACAAGTCCAATCATGGCGGCATATACACTGATTGTGTAGCTGAGCTCATACGGCAAGCCTACCACCTTCTCTACGATCAGCTTCATGAGATGAATCAGCATGTTGGTAAATAAGAAGACGAAACTCCGGACCATCCATTCCTTATGCTTTATGACTTGGCGCTTTTTAATTTTGACGAGCGCCGTAATAGTGATTGCCGGCCAGATGATGTTCAACAGGTGGAAGGGCCAACTCGCCACTTTTCCACCCGTTACATAAGGAGCCATATACCCCGATGTGACTACCACAACCAACACACTAAAAAGATAAACATAACCTGTTACTTTATGTAGCTTGCGGTTCTGGGCGAGCAGCTTGTCCGAAAAGTTAGCCACCCCACAGATTAGGGCAATCAGGGCAAAAAACAAATGGACGTACATGACCGTAAGCCAAATCGATGTGTTCATTCGCTCTTTGTTGAAATCAGACTTGTGACTGAGAAAGCCTTTTGCTTCTGGGTCGATGATAAAGTTTTGCACGAGTGCATACGTGATCGCTATACAGACGACGAAAATGATAATCGAATACGGTTTGATACGGTTCATCCTGTCACACAACCCTTTGTTCGATTTTTTGATACCGAACGGTTCGGTCTCTTTTTGATTTTACATGATTGCCTTCTTTCGTACACGAGAGAAATGTTACAATAACTTGGACGAATATAGACCGTGTTGGCCGAATGAAAGGACTATCGCGATGCGAAAAGGCGAAAAAACAAAGCTGTATATTATCCAGAAGTCAGCAGAGCTGTTTAATCAATACGGATATACAGGAACCTCCATGCAAGACATCATGGATGCCACGGGACTTACCAAAGGTGCCCTCTACAGAGGTTTTGCCAGTAAAGATGAAATTGCCATAGAGGCCTTCAAATATGCGGGTGAAGTGTTACAAGAACATTTTGCGGCTGCACTAGAAAAACAGGACACAGCCACTGGAAAAATCGTAGCCATGGCAAAGGTGTATTCTGATGCGGTAAACAATCCCCCGCTCCAAGGTGGCTGCCCGCTTCTCAACACAGCCGTCGAAAGTGACCATTCGTTCCCTGTTCTTCGCGATTATGCCGTCACCGCTTACCGAGAGGTCATTTCGTTCATGCAGGGATTGTTGGAAGAAGGAATCGCCCAGGGAGAATTTCGTTCTGACATGGACGCAGAAGCCCTCGCTTCGTTTATCTTTTCCTCCATTGAAGGGGCCATCATGGCAAGCAGACTCACACAGGATAACAAGCATGTCCATTTTGCCATCAAGCATATTGAGCAGCTTTTACAGACATACAGGCCCTAGCAAAAAGAAAAGAGCAGTCGCGCAGGATGTGCTACCCCTGCCTACCTGCTCTTTTTTCGTGGACTTTTCCTGCTACTATCTATTTGATGTAATGTACTTTTTCATGTCCGAGCAATGCTTCCAGCACTTGCTGTACTTTCACGCCTGTTTCAAATGTAACCAGTCTGGCATCGCCACCGTTTATCGCAATGGACAGCTCATCCAACAACAGGGAGAGACGGTCTTGCTGCGGAACTTCAGCCGGAACGAGTGCTTCGCCGTGTCCACCCACAAACAGATTGCTCCAGTTCACGACACTCAGCGTTCCTTTTGAACCGTACACGCGATAATCCAAATGCTCCTCATGCGCGATACCCGCCAAGCCATTGATCGTAACCGGGGTACCATCTGTCAGACGTAGAAAGGCCGATACACCTGTCTCACATAGCGCAGGATCTGCTGGATAGTCTACCTCTGAGTGGACTACATGCAGGTCTCCGAAGAGCTCGTAAGTCAGGTGAGTGAAATGAGGCAGCACTTCACGGATGAAACCGCCTTGCTCACGACCAGCCAGCCAAGGTGTTTGCTGCCATGGACGCGGCCACTGGTGAAAATGCGTCAGGATATCGATACGGCGGACATCTCCGATTGCTTCGAGTCTGCGGGTTAGCTCAGGAAAAACACCTTGATAGTAGAGCGGGAAGTTCATCACATGGACAACCCCTGCGTTATTTGCTGCTTCCAACATTTCTTGCGCTTCTGTCAAGGAATTAGCCAACGGCTTTTCACAGAGCAAATGCTTTTTGTGCGCCAGCACATCCAGGGCAATCGCATGATGGAATTTCGGAGGAACTGCCAAATAGATGACGTCCAGCTCTACCTTTTTCAATAATTCCTTATAATTTGTGTACCAAGGCACATCGCCGGACTTTTGCGCGGCTTCCTGTGCTCTTTCCGCTGATACATCACTCACTGCGGCTACTCGAAATTTTTCGTGGGTACGGATCGCGTTCATCATGCGTTCGCCCATGACGCCTGCGCCAATCACCCCAACGTTCCATTTCACTTGATCCATCTGCCTTTCCTCGCTTCCTGATGAATGTTCGTCTTCGTGCCTCTACCCCTTTCTCCATTGATTTGAACATTCCTTCTGAAAAGCTCAGATTGTCAGCTGCTGCTGAGCTTCCTTTTTTATCCGATTTGCAAACCTAACGTTTTGTCTCCGATCGAAACGGTCTCCCTATCTGCTATTTTCGCAAAAGACACATCTGAAACGAGTACACTCCCACGCAAAACATGATCAAAACGCTCTAATGCTGCTCGCAGCTCATCGTCCACATCCAAGGTGAGCCGGACACGTTTATCGATGGGCAAATCCAGCTTTTTGCGTGCATCCTGAATGACGCGAATGACTTCACGAACCAAGCCTTCTTGCTCAAGCTCTTCTGTAAGTGTCGTATTCAAGGCCACGTGAAGCTGATAGCCGGATGCAGAAGCGAAGCCTTGCTTCCCTTGCTTTTCCACAAGCAGCTCATCTAGCGTAAGCCGCACACTCTCGCCTGCGACCTCCACATCCAAGTAGCCATTGTCCACTGCCTTCTGTGCATCGGCTGCTTTCCATTCTTTTAAATAGCCTTGGATTGGCCCAACGAGCTTGCCGTACTTTTTCCCGGCTACCTTCAGGTTGAGCTTGAAATGATACGTCACAAAGCTGCTGTCGCTTTGCTCTACCCGAATGTTTTTGACATTGATCTCGTCTTCGATAATGCCAGCAAACCGCTCGAGGTTAAATGGCTGCTCCATCGTTACGATCAGCTCGGACAGAGGCTGTCTGGTCTTGAGTCCGGTTTCGTTGCGGACATTTCGCGCCAGCTCCACGATGTTTCGAGCCGTTTCCATGTCCCGCTCAAGGGTTTCGTCGATTGCTTCTGCGTTTACCTTCGGATAGTCAGTCAAATGAACACTGCCGTCTCCCCCCAAATTGCCATACATATCTTCTGCAATCAGCGGCGCGTATGGTGCGATCATCTTCGCCAGCGTCAGCAACACTTCTCGTAGGGTCTGGTAAGCAGATACTTTGTCAGGCGTCATCCCACTGCTCCAGAAGCGATCCCGCGAACGACGGATGTACCAGTTGCTCAACTCGTCGACGAACGCTTCGATATGTCCCGCCGAGTTCATGAAATCATAGGTTTCCAGACCTTTTACCACATGCTGCAAGGTGGTATGCAAGCGGGAAAGTATCCAACGATCCAGCTCGTTCACAAGTGGTTGCGATGGATGCTCTTCTGGCTTGAATGCATCGATCAAGGCGTATAACGTATAAAAATCATGCGTGTTATGGATCTTATCGATCACTTTGTACTTCGCCTCGGCAACGATCCGCTTGGAGAACCGCTTGCTGCTCCACGGCGCACTGTCAGACAAAAGAGCCCAGCGGAACGCATCCGCTCCGAACTCCTCGATTACCTCCCACGGATCGATCCCGTTTCCTTTGCTTTTAGACATCTTCTGACCGTGTTCATCCAAAACGTGACCGGTAGAGATGACCGCCTTGTAGGGTGCTTTTCCGTTATACAGGGTAGATACTGCCAACAAACTGAAGAACCAGCCCCGCGTCTGATCGATTCCTTCCGAAATGATGTCGGCAGGGTACTGCTCCTCGAACACCTTTTCGTCTCCGAATGGATGATGGTATTGAGCAAACGGCATCGAACCGCTGTCGAACCATACATCGATGACCTCAGGTGTCCGCTCCATCGTACCACCGCAAGAGCAGCGCAGCTTCACCTCATCCACAAATGGCTTGTGCAGCTCCAGCTTCTCGTCGATTGGTACCACAGATTTCTCACGCAACTCTGCTACACTGCCTGGCGCATATTCGCTGCCACAATCCTGACATAGCCACAAATTGAGCGGCGTCCCCCAATACCGATTGCGGCTAATATTCCAGTCTACAAGCTCTTCGAGGAATTTCCCGAAGCGTCCTTCGCGCAAGTGGCCCGGATACCAGTCGATCTTACGATTGTTTTCGATCAGCTGATCCTTGATCGCTGTCGTTTTGATGAACCAGCTCTCCATCGCGTAGTAGAGCAGTGGCGATTTGCAGCGCCAGCAGAACGGATAGCTATGCTCGTAGCGCTCCTTGGAAAACAGCAGACCGCGATGTGACAAGTCCTTGACGATATCGACGTCGCAATCCTTCACGAACCGACCTGCGAAATCTGAGATTTGATCCATATAGCGACCAGCCAAATTCACGACGTTCACGAAATCAAGTCCATGCTGACGAGTTGTGCGATAGTCATCCTCCCCATGCGCTGGCGCAGTATGCACGATGCCCGTTCCGCTCGTGTCACTGACATAGTCTGCATCGACGACGAAATGCCCATGGTTTACCTTGATATAGCCAAAAGGCGGCTCATACGGGGTCCCGACCAATTCTGCGCCTTTGTGCGTGGACAAAACCTCGTAGTCTTCCTTGAAGACCTTCTCCGCGAGATTTTTTGCTACGACGTACACTTCATCCTTGTGCTTCACCCGCACGTAATCGAGCTCTTTGTTTACAGCCAAAGCCACGTTGGCTGGAAGTGTCCATGGCGTTGTCGTCCACGCGAGGAAGTAGTCATCGCTTGTCTTGCTTTTGAATTTGACCGTCGCACTCAAGTCCTTCACGTCTTCATAGCCCTGCGCCACTTCATGGGAGCTGAGCGTCGTCTGGCAATCCGGGCAATACGGACTGACACGATGGCCTTTGTACAACAGTTCTTTTTTATGGATCTCGGAAAGAATGTGCCAGACACTTTCGATGTAGTCGTTGGTCAGCGTCACATATGGATGCTCCATATCCGTCCAATAGGCAATGCCTTCCGTCAGCTCGCGCCATTGCTTTTCGTACTCGAATACACTGTTTTTACACTCTTCAACGAACTTGGCCACCCCGTAGTTTTCGATCTCCTGCTTGCCAGAAATGCCAAGTCGCTTTTCCACCCCAAGCTCTACCGGAAGACCATGTGTATCCCAGCCTGCTTTGCGGACGACCCGGTAGCCGGACATCGTTTTGTAGCGCCCGATAAAATCCTTAATGACCCGTCCGAGCACGTGACCGATATGCGGCTGTCCGTTGGCGGTCGGAGGACCTTCATAAAAGACGAAGTTTGGCTTTCCCAGCCGATTGTCCATTGACTTGCGGAATGTATCGTCTTTCCTCCACTGTTCCAAAACACGTAACTCTCGTGCCCTTGCTTTTTCTTTTACGTCTACTTTCCTCATCATGTACACTCCTTCTTCTGTAGTTTGCGTAGAAGTGTAGGTTCATAGAACGCAAAAAAATCCCGCCCCCTAAGGGACGAGATTTGATCTCGCGATACCACCCTTGTTCCGAAATCTTCATGCAAGCATGTTATTTCGGCACCTCTACTACGTACCATCATACGCGTCCCTTGTAACGGTGGGATTCCGGGTCAGCTTACTCCAAATGCTTCAGCTTTCCTTCTCGGAGAGGATTTTCGGCTAAGTCTTGAACGTTGGCTTTCAGCACTAGGGCCAACTCTCTGGGGAACAAGGGGATTAGCTTACTCTTTCTCGTCAATGAATTTGTTGGTGTTATTCTTGTTACTTTACTTTTTACACGGTTTTCTAGAAACTGTCAAGGGTTAGGCCACGACGCGCTTCACGCTGCGACGGCTTTCCACCTGCGACAAGAACAAGCTAAGAACCAGGATAATCGCGCCAAACAAATACGGTGCGTTCAAATGCACCCCGTACAACGTACCTGCCACCGCTGGACCAAAAATATTCCCCAGACTCATATACGCATTGTTCATCCCCGCTACGAAGCCCTGTTCATCCCCCGCACGCTTGGAGATCAGCGTGTTGATTGCTGGACGCATAATCGACGTCAGGGTAAAGAAGAGAACCGTCATAATCAGCATATACCAGAAGTTACCCGACAATAACATCATCACCATCGAAACAGCAGACAAGAAGAACGTCACGTTAATGAGTTTTTTCTCGCCAAAACGAGTAATGAGCTTGCCGATCAGCGCTGCCTGCACAATCGTACCAGCAAGTGCTCCCACTGTGATAATGATGGAAATATCACGTGGAGTATAAGCGAACTTTGCATCGACGAACAGCGGGAAGATAACTTCGAAGTTCGCCAAGCCAAACGTCATCGTAAAGACCAGTACCAGCATGATGAAGTACGACGATTGGAACGACTTGCCGAGCTGTACGAAGATGTTTTCCTGTTTGTCTTTGGCGTTTCGTAACGCGAGCTGCTTCTCTTTCGGAAGAGATTCTGACAAGAAGAAGATGGAACCGAGTGTGGCTACCGCACCAACTGCCGCGGAAATGTAGAACGGCATACGCAAGCCAAGCTCTGCCAAAAATCCGCCAATACCAGGTCCGATAACAAATCCGAGAGACATGGCGGCTCCGAGCATCCCCAGTCCTTTTCCACGTTTATCCTCGGTCGTAATGTCCGCAACATACGCCAGCATGGACGGAATCATCGCTGCTGCCCCGATCCCGCCGATCAGACGGGAAAGGTAGAGCACCCATGTCTGTTCAGCCAAGGCAAAAACCAGGTTGGAGATCGTAAACAGGACGAGTCCCATTACAATCATGATTTTACGACCGTACTTATCCGACCATTCCCCCGCAATCGGAGAAAAAAGAAATTGAGTCACACCAAAAGCCGCCACCAGGTATCCAGCCGTCTCCCCACCCGCGCCGAACTCTTTAAGAAACTCGGGCAAAATCGGAATAATCAAGCCAATCCCCAGCATGGCGATAAACATGTTAATCATCAGGAAGAGAATCGGTCGCTCACTATTCTCTTGTGCATTCATTTTCATTTATCCAGTCCTATCCTAGTAGATTTTTCTCTTTAGCCTTGCAGCTTCGCTTTCACACTCTCAATCACCGTACGCCAAATGGCAGGGTCTGTTGAAATCTGTTGCTTAAAGTTGCGGTACAGCTCCTTTTGCTTTTCCTCAAAATCAGGAGCGTCAGCAGCCGGCAATCCAGCACGGGCAGTCGTAATCATTTCCTGCACTTCTGGAGAACGAGGTCCCCAAACTCTTGCCTCGTAGCCATCCTGGTCGAGGAAAATAAAGATCGGGATCGCACGTGCTGTACCATTGGTCAAGTACTGATCCATCAGCTCGAGATTTTCGTCACGGATGAGAAAGCGCAATTCGATGTTGCTCTCCTCGGCAATTCGCTGAATGACAGGAACACATAGGGAAGCATCCCCACACCAGTCTGCGGTCAGCACGATCCCTTTCCAATTACGCTGGGAGAGATCCTTCCAGACAGCCAGATCCTCGTCAGTAAATGTGAGCTGATCGTACACACGGGACAGCTCTTCTTTATTGACGTTCATGCTTTCTTTGTACGCCGTAAAGCTCATTCCTTTTTCAAACCAACTGTTATGATTCACGACAGACATACTCCGTACTCCTCCTGTATAGTGAAAAATTATTGCTCCCAAATAGCAGAAGTTCCCAAGCGATTGCGAATGGAAGAGCTTCTTGTTTTGCGGGCTTCTTTCCCTGACTGTTTCACGTTGCTTGCCTTGGCAGTCAGATCCATAAACCACTCTCTATCTTTGGTTGCGAGGGCGAGGTCGATCAAATCATGCATATGCTCTTCATCATCAAAAGAGCCTACTGGAATGCGATCCATCCACTGTCTCGGAATCACCACCAGCTTGCCGATCGTCTCTTCGTTGTCGCATTGAACCACATATACTTTCGCGGTACCTCGCAATGAATCATCTGTTTCGACGAAGCCTTGAACTAACTCGCCGAATTTGGTTTTGCCCAAAACCCATTCTCCGACTTCCAATAACTCATCTCGATTCATTCTGGTGCACCTCCTAATTGTAACGGAAATCATTACAGTTTCCATGTTAAATATTTGTATGGTTACTGTTGCGAACTCTCCTGACATCCATGACGGACTTTATCTAATACGGTTTGGATCGTGATTTGTTCCAAATATTTTGTAAAGTACATCTCTGCTTCGGTAAAAATCTGATCCATAACTCCGTGCATATTCGCAGAAACCTGACACGCTTCTTGCGGATCTCCCGAACACCAGTGCGGCTTCAGCGTACCATTCGAGATCGAACGATATATCTCGGCCAAGGTGACCTCATTCGGGTCGCATGCGAGTATATAACCGCCGCCAATTCCCTCTTTGGTCTTCACAAATCCGTTCTTACGCAGAATGCTCATGATTTTGCGAATTCTGGCTGGATTCGTACATACATTTTTTGCGATGAGCTCACTGCTTGCCATATGCTCTGGGATATGAGCCAACAAAGCCAAGCTGTGAACAGCAATGGTAAATTCACTATTCACGTCACAGACGGCCTCCTTGCGAAGAGTACTGTAATAATAATTCGTACAGTTACGAATGTCAACAATTGTGTGGGGGCAAACTTTTTTTAAAAACCGAGAGGTTTTTCATCTTTGGTGGTCGGGGGAAGCGAAGGCACATGTTTTCCAGTCGCCTTTTTCCTCACTACGTTCGGGCGGTCTCCTTCCAAACATGTACCTTCGCTTTTCGGACAGCTATTGCTTCTTCGGGGCTATTTTAAAAAAGATTTTTAATAAAAAGAATTTCATCGCGGATTGGGATGCCATTGTCTGCAATAAGGGGGATTTCTGGTTTGATTTGCCGGGCCTTGTCCACAGCATGGATGTACAGCTCGTTAAACTGATAGCCTCTTTTTTGGTAAAAGCCCATGGCGTGCAGGTTATCGTTGGTGGTGACGAGCTTCATGCGGTGGCAGCCTTTTTCTTTGGAGGTCTGCTCTACTTGGTTGAGAAGGGCGGTCCCGATTCCTTTGTTTTCGATCACACTGTCCAAGGAAATGATTTCACATTCCTGATCTTCGAGCGCATAGGAAATAAATCCATTGATTACACCCTCTTCACCCATTATTGCGTAGCCGTCCAGCGCATCGCATTGGAAAACGCCACTGGAGATGACCATTTGCGGACTTCCCCAATGTTTGATGAAAAATTCAGTGATGACGTTTTTGTCCAGTTCACTTGTTGAAATCATCTGCATAGCATTCACCTCTCCAAAAATGATAGAAAATAAGCCCTCGCTTTTGAGTCAGCAAGGGCTTCACATCGTTACGAACGCACATCCAGCAGTACTTTTCCTGTACTCGCCCTACTCTCTACCAACGCATGGGCTCTTGCTGCTTCTTCCAATGCAAAATGCTTGCCGATCTTGATGTCCAGCTGTCCATTAGCCAAATAGTCCAAAACTTGCTTGGCAGTATCCTGTAACAAGTGTGGACGCAGCTTACGTGTCGTACCAAAGCTGAAGCCTAATACAGAGCGGCAGCTTGCGTGCAAATCGATTGTCTTGATCTGACCGATTTCGCCGCTGGCATTGCCAAAATGGACGAGTCGGCCGTACCAAGCGAGGCACTCGAGACTACGCTCGCTCACCGTTCCAGAAATCGAGTCCAAAATGACATCGGCTCCCGCACCATCCGTCAGCGCATGTACCTTCTCCACAAAATCTTCGCGATCATTGCAGATCACATGATCAGCACCAGCTGACAAGGCAATTTCCGCCTTTGCTTCATTACCGACTGTGCCGATGACACGACCTGCTCCGAGCAGCTTGGCTAATTGAATCGCCGTCGTCCCGATTCCGCCTGCCGCAGCGTGTATCAATACGGTTTCCCCTTTGGCAATGCGGGCAACCTTCGCCAGTAGCTGATACGAAGTAAATGACACGACTGGGCAAGCGGCTGCTGTTTCCGTGCTGATTTGATCTGGCAGTGCAAAAGTCAAACACTCATCCGCCACGATATACTCGGCGTATGATCCGTTGGCAGGAAACGCAATGACTCGTTGTCCCACCTTCAGGCTTTGCACCTCTGCCCCCACCTGTTCGATCACGCCAGTCGCATCGAGTCCCGGGATAAACGGCAGCTTGGCTGCTCCCTTTTTTCCATACCTGGATTTGATATCGGCAAAATTGACACTGGTCATCTCGACGCGGATCAGGACTTGTGTAGATGACATGATCGGCATCTCGACTTCCGCATATTTCATCGTCTCCGGCCCGCCTAATTCCGTTACCAGGATCGCTTTCATGAGAACCCTCCAGACGAGATTGAAATAGAATGTTCGTTTTGCAGAATGGTCATGATCGCAGCTTTTTTCGCAGCGAACTCCTCGTCGGAAAGCACAGGCGTAAACGTAGCTCGCGGAATCTCCACCAATAGATCATGCCAAGATTTGCAGCCCTGATAAGCAGCGTCAATCGGAATTTCTACCGGCTGCTCTAATCGATACATCCGCACGAACAAAATGTGCAGCGGCTGTTTTTTCTTCCAATGCAAGCGCACATCTGCGAAATTATCCGTCCAGATGTGGAAGGGCGATAGCGCGCGCAGCTTGGTTTCATCCATGAGTTCTACATCGTCGGTTACTTCGGCAAAATATTCGATCATCACGGTCTTCTTGTCCATTGTCCAGCCTTCGAGGGTCGCATCTAGCAAGTGTTGGTAGTCTGTCTTTACCATGTCGCGCTTCTGGTGCTCATAGGTCGGATACAAATAGAATTGATTGTTTTCCAAGCGGAATTCTCGTGTTTCTTCGTATAACCCACCCTTGCGGATCGTGATGATCTGCTCACCTTCTCCAAGCGCTTTGACGGCGACTGCCCATTCCTTCAAGCTAAGGGGGGATAGCGGCTGTACGAT
The DNA here is from genome assembly GCF_013186635.1 of Brevibacillus sp. HB1.3. Taxonomy (NCBI): domain Bacteria; kingdom Bacillati; phylum Bacillota; class Bacilli; order Caryophanales; family Paenibacillaceae; genus Brevibacillus; species Brevibacillus sp. HB1.3. Next base: position 289,734 of record NZ_JABMIT010000004.1, read on the forward strand.
CGACTGCATGCAGCACGGCTCCCTTCTACTGTCAGAATCGTTTGATGACTTTAGTCTAGCCCAATTCCAGCTCGTTGAGAAGTCGTCTTCAACAGTTGATCGACATTCTGCATAGCTCCTTGCAGTCTATCGGCATAATTCCCTCGCAATGTCACGTACGTAATTCCCCGCTCGTCCAGCATCTGACGCAGCTTGTCGTGATTGTTCAGGCGCACTTGCTCTTCTCCGTGCACACGCAGTCCATCATCTACCCACGCGACATCTGGCTCCATCAACAGCCACAAATCATACGCTTGCTCTTCCGCGATCTGGTCAAGAACAGGGAAGGTTTGCCCGGTGTACAGTTCAGAGTAAAACTGGGTGACAATCGCTTCGGTATCGATAAACAAGAGCTTGTTGGCTTTCTGGAGCGCTTTGTATTCTTGCATTTTGTGACCATACGCGATGTGCGGAAAATACTCCGGTGTCAAAATCGTATCGCAGCCCCCAACCTCTTCGCAGATTGTGCGCCCATACTCCTCGACAAACACGGTGTTGTAGATTTTCGCAAGGTAGCGGGTCAAGGTCGATTTTCCGCAGCTCTCTGTCCCTACCACGACGACCTTTTTGACGAAATAGGGCTGAACAATGGCCGGGATGTGCTGCCAATGAGCGAAGACCCCTTCGTTGCGAATCTGGGTAGCGGAGATCGGTACTTGGCTGCGCGATTCATCGAGAATGATGTGCGCTGCCTCCGGGTATAAACGGCGAAAAATCGGATCATAGGCGGACTCAGAGCTAAAAACCAGATCGATTTTTTTCCCGATCTTGCGCTTGATGTCCGCTGCTCCCGCCTCCCAATCGTAGCTCTCGTCGCTATCCGCAAGATCCTCGACTGCAAGCACATGGACATTTTCCATGTCCTTAACCAGCGTGGACAGCCATCTCAACCGTACTTCATAGGGGATTGGCTTGATTCCTGCCTCCTCACACAGCTTTCGGTCGCGTGTGGGGCTGTGCGAAAGAACGACGTACAGCTCGTCGCAGCGGCAGGCCGCCTGTGTAATTGCGTATACATGTCCTTGATGCAGTGGCAAAAATTTGCCGCCAATGAAGCCTACGCCCCCCATGTCTGCTCCTCCCTTTGCTTGCGATACTGTCTTACCCAGTTCATCAAGCCGTAGATGGCATTCACCAAATAAGCGGACCACATGACCAGCATCGAGACATCGCTTCCGTCCTTCAAAAACGCTGCAAGCCACATGTAGATCGTGAATAGATCAATAATGATCCAGACCACCCACTGCTCGACCAAGCGCTTCACCATGAAAAGCATCGCGATGACGGAGAGAACAGCCGTCAAGGAATCAACAAAAGGCAAGGCCCCGCCCATTTGCTTCAATACAAACCCGTAGGCAATGGTTGCGATGATACTCAAGATCGTCCACCAGATGCGTGCTCGGTTGGACAAAATCGCAATTTTGACGTCATTTTGTTTGACTTCGGACACGCGGTTTTTGCGCCACAGGTAGAGTCCTATGAATTGCATCGGCAAAAAATAGAGAAGATTCAGCATGACTTCGCCATAATACTTCTGCCCATAGGCGACGAACGCGTACAAAACCACATTGATGATACCCGGATAATAACTCCACGTCTTTCCTTTGGCGACGAGCACGACACTCAGCATCCCTGTTAAGGAGGCGATCAAGCCGATGAATGTATCATCCAGCGCGAAATACAAGTAGAGGGTAACGAGTGTAAACGAGATGAGCCAAATTTTTTCAAACCAATTCCAGTCTGCTAAAAAGCCGGTGCTTTTCGCATTCATGCGAATCTCTCCTTGAACGCTCGCAGGTTTTCCTGGCGCGCAGAATTGTCGTAGACGGCAAACACGATGTGATCAAAAAGCTGTGCATACTGTTCCTCGATCAAAATAGTTGCAAAGTAATCTGCTACGTCCTCCGCTTTGTTGCGGAATACTCCGCAGCCGTACGCCCCCAAAATAATCGTCCGGTGGTTGTGAATGGCTGCTGCCCGCAAAACTTTCCGGATGCGCTCCATCATGACAGGACCAATCTTTGCGATATTTTCAGGCTCTCGCTCACGAACAACCCCCGCATTCACAGCAGGCGCCGTAACGAAAGACAAGAGGTATGGATCAGGCAAAAGCTGATCGCTTTGATCGCGGAGCACGGGGACGCGCGGTGAATAAATCATGTAATCGGAGTAAAAGCAGGTTTTCAACTGGCGATGATAGGTGTACATTTCCTGCATTTGCACGATGCAAGGATACAGACCGGAGGAACGCGCCAAGCTCTCTTCCTGCGCCTGGCTTCCCCCTAGGAATCCTCCGCCCGGATTTTTGGCGGAAGCAAAATTCAAGCATACGGCATCTGCTCGTTTCTCAGAAACGACAAGGCGCTTGGCTGCATCCAAGCTGGATTCCGAGGTAACCTCGATCTTGGCACGCAGTTGTGCAGCTGTTGTTTGATGCGATGGCAGTTGTACTGTGTCTGCAGCCAAATCATTTGGACGGTACAAGACCGACTGGCTGATGGCAGCAGCGAGATCCTCCGTTATGCTCTTCTTTTCTCCCGCTTTGTTTACGTAGTAGCCCTGCTCTATGATTTGCAGCGTCTCTTGCGCGATTCGTACGCGTACGCTTCGATTGTGTCCCTGATTCATTGTGATTTCCTCCCTGGTACAAGGCTACGTCTGATCCATCCATTCCGGGTTAAAGCGGAAATACTTGGATGGTCGGTGCCCGGCATGTTTTCGATATTGATTCGTTTCCACCACTTTGTCGGCTACCTTCCTCCGAAACGCCGCAGCCAACAGCTCACGTCCCAAAATCACTTCGTACACCTGTTGCAGATCGCTTAGCGTAAACAGCTCCGGCATTAAGGCAAAGGCGATATCTGTGTATTCAATCTTGTTACGCAATCGCTCCAGTGCGTATTGAATGATTTTGGCGTGATCAAATGCAAGGTTGTTCGTCTCTACAATTTCGCGGGTCTCACGTACAGTGCGGCCCGTTACTGTTTTGGTAATTTTAATCGTGGCAGACAGTTCTTCTCTCTCATGTACAAGTCGCAGCTCCAGCCATTTTTCAGTAATGGAGCCGTCAATCGTCGCCGTCTTCGTTTCTTTTAGCCACCTGTCCTCGATGCGGTACCACTCGGCTTCCTCAGCATCATCCCCTGCCTGTAGCTGTAAAGACGAGCTGTCTACCAAGGCCATGTACGACGTGCTAATAACCCATGTCCGTGGATCTCTGCCCGCATCGCCCCAGGTGTAGAGCTGCTCCAAGTAAATGTCGTCTACGTTTGTTTCCGTACGCAGCTCGCGTCTGGCTGCCTCCTCCAGACTCTCCCCAGGTGTAACAAACCCACCTGGCAGCGCCCATTGGCCAATATACGGATGCTCACCACGCTTCACGAGCAATATTTTCAACGACTTGGGCGAGAGCTTGCGGTAATTCTCCTCCAGCTCATCCATCACGGTGAATACCAGCATATCGACTGTCACAGACGGTCGCTCGAATTGGCTGACATCATAAGCTTCCAAGTACTCCTGTTCCGTTTGACCTTGTTTATTGACAGAAGGTTTATCTTTCATCCAATCGCCTCTTTTTGCTGCTGATTTGTTGTTGTTTTTTGTTATTAACAAAATGTTATTATCAAGTTGTTGGTATCATATTACTCTTTCCTTTTATTGGTGTCAACAAAAAATAGTGAGAGATTTTATTGTCTAAAAAAGCCGCGTAGAAGAAGCGCATTGCCAGTCCCAGCGCCTCTGGAGCCCCTCCCAGCTTCGTAATAAATGATAAATGGCGGGGAATTTCAGCTTCACTTATGGGATACCTCTTCGAAACTTCTACGTTTGAAGCGCTCCCGCCATTTATTACGAAGCGAACAGTTATACCCCTTGCGGGGCGGAGGCCGAAGCGTAGACTGGAAATGCGCTTCTTCCACCACCAAAGCCACTTTTTTAACCAAATGCAAAAAAGCCCCCTGCCAGCTCATTCACTGACAGGAGGCTTCTTAAACATTATTCATAGCTACTATTAAGCAGCACTTGGATCGGCTTTTACTGCCTGAACATAATCGTCTGCTTTCTTTTTGTCGAACTGACCTTCCCAACGAGAGATCACGATTGCTGCCAACGCATTCCCTACTACGTTAACAACTGTACGAGCCATGTCCATCAAACGGTCTACACCGGCGATGAAAGCAAGACCTTCTACTGGGAGACCTACAGAGCCAAGCGTAGCCAACAGTACTACGAACGATACTCCCGGTACACCAGCGATCCCTTTAGACGTAACCATCAGTACGAGCATCAGCGTGATCTGTGTGCTAATTGGCATGTGAATACCATACATTTGCGCGATGAACAGAGCAGCCAGTGCCTGATACAGTGTGGAACCATCCAGGTTGAAGGAGTAGCCTGTCGGAATAACAAAGGACGCGATCGCCTTCGGACAGCCCATCTTCTCCATTTTTTCCATAATTTTAGGCAGTACAGTCTCGGAGCTGGAAGTGGAGTAAGCCAACAACAGCTCGTCCTTCAATACACGCAGAAGGGAAGTGATTTTGATTCCGCTGATACGTGCGATGATGCCCAATACCACCAAGATGAAGAACACCATGGCAACGTGAACCAAAATAACCAGTTTCCCCAATGGAATCAAGGAAGACAAACCAAATTTGGAAACGGTAACACCAATCAGTGCAAAAACACCGAACGGAGCGAAACGCATGATGGTGTTCACAACCCAGAACATGGCGTCCGCGACTCCATTGAAAAAGTTGAGAACCGGCCTTCCTTTCTCCCCTGCTGCTGCGACACCAAGTCCAAACAGAACCGAGAAGAAAATAATCGCTAACATATCACCACGAGCAAGCGAATCAAAGATATTCGTTGGTACAATCTTAACGAATGTTTCCACCATACCGTGGCTCTGTGTTGCTTCTGCCGTGTCTACATACTTGTGGATATCAGTTTTGGTAAGGACTGTTCGATCCACGCCGACACCCGGTTGAAAGATATTGGCCGCCAAAAGACCAATGATAATGGCAATCGTGGTAACGATTTCAAAATACAGAATTGTTTTACCACCAATTTTGCCGAGCTTTTTCATGTCACCCACGCCTGCTACGCCCACAATAAGCGTCGCAACAACGATCGGAACGACAATCATTTTAATCAACCGGAGAAAAATATCACCGATAGGCTGTAAATAGGTCGCCACTGCCGGGTTGCCGTAAAAAATGGCACCCACCAGGATACCCAGAATGAGACCGACGACAATCTGCATCGCTAATCCAAACCGCTTCATTCCGACACCTCGCTATGAAAGAATAAGATGTGACTCTCAAGACGATATGCTTACACGCATCAAACTTGAGTGGTATATAGGTGAGCATCATATCATGACTTTTTGTGTTTTCCCCTTTTTTGTATTCTTTTCATTTCTTTGTTTTTTCTGATATTATCTATCAATTTCGCGATATGATTGGGCTCATTGTATTCATTTCTGGAAAAATGATAAAATAAGAGAATCAATTTTTCAGCGACTTTTCACTCAGAATGGAGCGCAGTCATGACGATTCGGAAACTGATCATCCTGCTACTAGTTCTAGCAGTCGGGTTGTTTCTTTTGCCTTACTCCGTCCCCTTTTTGCTAGCACTGTTAACTGCAATTCTGGTTGAGCCGCTCGTCTTGTTTCTTATCAAAAGACTACGAATGAATCGGATGAGTGCGGTAATCACAGCCTTTTTCCTGTTTCTCATTTCTTTTGGGATTGTACTGTACTGGATCGGTACGCAGATTGTGATTCAGGGAATGGATTTGGCTCATCGATTACCGGCTTATTCACAGCATATTTTTGAGTTGGTCGAGTCCTATTTGATGAGCTGGGAAGCTTACTATGCGTCGTTACCTGCTGAAACCGTATCGGAAATCCAAAGTGTCTTCGCTGGGCTGAAAAGCTGGGCGCTTACTTCAGCCTCTACGGTTGCCAAAGGGATTCTCGGTGTGGCAGCCATCATTCCGGGCTTTTTGATCTCCACGATTATTTACTTGGTTGCCTTGTTTTTGATCAGTCTCGATTTGCCGAAGTTGCGTGCTGGGTTCATGAGAATGTTCACCGTATCTGCTCGTGAAAAGATCGAGGTGGTTATCTCTCAATTGAACCGTGCCACCCTTGGTTTTTTACGTGCCCAAATCATCTTGAGCCTGATGACGTTCGCGCTGTCCTTATTGGGATTGCTCATTTTGCAGGTCAAGTATGCAGCCGTCATTTCGCTCATGATCGTTTTCGTCGATATTCTCCCCATCTTAGGTACAGGCTCGTTCCTCGTCCCATGGGCTATTTACACCTTCTTGATGGGTAACTCTTCTTTGGCAATCGGCCTGATCGTCATCTTCCTCGTGATTACGGTCGTCCGCCGCATTATTGAACCAAAGATACTCGCATCTAATCTGGGAATAAGCGCCCTGGCCGCTCTTGTCAGCATGTTCCTCGGATTTCAGGTGCTGGGATTTTTCGGGCTGATACTTGGTCCAGCGCTCGTCATTATCTACGAGGCGCTGAGAAAAGCTGGATTCTTGAATTTCAAAATCGATTTTTGATGGGCACAAAAGAAAAGGTAGTGCTACGGCCGTTTTTTCCGGTAATGGAATCGGAAAAGCGGCCGTTGATATAGAAAGATCTGGGGGAGAGCTTATGCGTGCATACAAAGAACTGACCACCTCACACCGGACAATCATGACGCCAGGGCCAGTCGAGGCCGAGCCTAGTGTTCTCCGCGTGATGGGATCGCCCATTTTGGGACAATTCGATCCAGAATTCACAGACATCATGAACGAAACAATGGAAATGCTTCGGAAATTGTTTCAGACAGCCAATCATTGGGCTTTCCCTATAGATGGAACTTCCCGGGCGGGCATCGAGGCTGTTTTGTGTAGCATAATTGAACCAGGAGATCGGGTGCTTGTACCCATTTATGGACGATTCGGGCACTTGCTTACGGAGATTGCGGAAAGGTACGGCGCAGATGTGATGACGATGGAAACGCGCTGGGGAAGTGTCTTTGAACCGCAGGACGTGATTGCCGAAATCGAGCGAGTTCAGCCCAAAATCGTAGCAATGGTTCACGGCGAAACATCCACTGGCTGTGTTCAGCCTTTGAAAGAAATCGGAGAAGCTTGCCGCCGGATGGATGTGCTGTTTGTCGTCGATGCTGTCGCTTCGATCGGCGGGACAGAAGTGAAGGTAGACGATTGGTATATCGACGCTTGTATTGGCGGCACACAAAAATGCTTGTCGGTCCCCTCTGGAATGGCTCCGATCACGTTTAACTCTCGTATAGAAGCACTCTTGCTCCAACGCAAAAAAATTGAGCGTGGACTCGCTGATCCCTCTGCTCCGAAATCTACTCAAACACGAACGATCCGCAGCAACTATTTTGACTTGAGCCAGCTCATGGATTACTGGGGACCCGCACGGCTGAACCACCATACAGAGGCGACAACGATGCTGTACGCCTTGCGCGAAGGAGTGCGCATCGCCCTCACGGAAGGTCTGGAGGCGAGATTTGCCAGACATCGCTTGCATGAACAAGCCTTGGTCGCTGGTGTGTTGGCGATGGGTTTGCAGCTCTATGGTGATCCGGCTTGCAAGCTTCCCGTCGTGACCTGTATTAAAATTCCGGACGGGCTCGACGGAGAGTCAGTCCGTGCTATGCTGCTCGAAGATTTTCATATTGAAATTGCCAGTTCCTTTGGGCCGCTAAAAGGAACAATCTGGCGGATTGGCACAATGGGCTACAGCTGCCGGAAGAAAAATATTTTGCATGTGCTAGGGGCGTTGGAAGCCGTTCTCATTCGGCATGGAGCCCGTGTACACGCTGGGCGCGCCGTTCAAGCTGCATTGGATATCTACGATCAGGAAAAAGGGCAAAACAGCTAGCCTCTCTTAAGCAGAAAAAGCCTTTGTCATCCCCACTCACTCAGGGGGCGACAATGGCTTTTCTTCCTGCTGCACACGTGCCAATAAATCGACGATGTGCACGGCTTCCATCTTTCCTTCTAGTCCTGCCTGGTGAATGCCTGCTTTCATTTGCAACAGACAGCCCGGATTCGAGGTCACAAGAATGTCTGCATGAGTAGCCACTACATGCCCCATTTTTTCGTCTAAAAGACTCCCGGCCATTTCAGGCTGAACCAGATTGTAAATGCCAGCCGAACCGCAGCAGCGATCTCCTTCGCGAAGCTGTACGTATGTAGCTCCCGGAATGGCTTGCAAGAGGCTCACTGGCTCTTTGGTCACCTTCATCCCGTTGCGCAGGTGACAGGAGGATTGATAGGTGATTCGTTGCGGCAATGACTGCCATTCTTTTGGCTCGACAAGGAGTGTAAGCATCTCGCTAATATCCTTCACGCGTGAAGCGAACCATTGTGCTTTCTCCTGCCACAGGGCATCTTTTGCCAGCAAGTGTTCGTATTCTAGAAGCATCGCCCCGCAACCACCTGCATTGGATACAATGAAATCCACGTCAGCCTTGTGAAAAGCAGCTACATTTTTTCGCGCCAGATGGCGAGCCTGTTCACGTTCACCGCTATGTGCATGGAGAGCGCCGCAGCAAACCTGGTCTGGAGCGATGATGACCTCACAGCCTGCCTCACTCAAAAGCCGAACGGTGTTCCGATTCGTCTCATTAAACAAGACATCCATGATGCAGCCGTGAAACATCCCGACACGATACTTGCGCTCGCCTACGGCTGGGATAACCGTGCCACCGAAAAAGTCCACGACACCTTTTCCAGATGCTTCTGGCATGATTGCTTCCATTTCCCGCATTTGCTTTGGCAGGATCGACAGCACCCCCAGCTTGCGAACGGCTTTTTGCATACCTGAGCGTTGATAGAAGCGCAAGAGTCCGCCGAGCTGGTACATGCGCTTCTGATGAGGAAACAGGTGGAAAAACACGAGCTTGCGGACGGCTTTGACCCACCATGGATGCTCCTGCGCCTCTTCGATCGCTTCTCGCGTCTGCTCGATTAGCTGACCGTACGGCACACCTGCTGGGCATACCGGCTCACATGCCCGACAGCCTAGACACAGATTCATTTGATCGATGAAATCTTTGTCCGGCTCCATGACACCGTCTGCTACGGCTTTCATCAAGGCGAGGCGACCTCGTGGAGAAGCCGCCTCATAGCCAGTTTCCCGAAAGGTCGGACAGGCTGGCTGACAGAAGCCACAGCGCATGCAGTTGGACAGTTCATCGTAATCGAGTTTCTTTACCAAGGCTTCTTTAAGCACGCTGGACCACCACTCTGTTCCGGGACTGTTTCGCAAACATCTTGTCAGGGTTCAGGAGATTGTGAGGATCGAAAGCGTGCTTGATGCCTTTCATGATCTCCATACCTGCGGCCCCTACTTTCCACTCCAAATACGGTGCCTTGACGATTCCTACACCATGCTCTCCCGTAATCGTGCCGCCCAAATCGATTGCCGCTGCGAAAATTTCCTCGAAGGCATGCTCGACACGCTCGATCTCTTCCGTATTGCGAGCGTCTGTCATGCAGGTCGGATGCAAATTGCCGTCACCTGCATGACCAAAAGTGCAAATATGCAGTCCGTAACGCTCTGTAATCTCTTGGATCGCGGCGACCATGGGCGCAATCGCGGCACGAGGAACGGTTGCGTCCTCCAATATGGTCGTTGGACGCATCCGGGACAATGCGGCGAGCGCACTGCGTCTGGCAGTCATCACCTCATCAGCTTCCTCCGCTGTCGTCGCTACCTTGATTTGGACGGCTGCATTTTTCTTGCAAATAGCAGCGATCTGCTCCATATCCCGATCAACCGTCTGTGGCTCTCCGTCCTGACCGATGAGGAGGATCGCCGCCACATCTGTCGGAAGCCCGATCTGTTTGAAATCCTCGACAACACGGATCGTACCCTGGTCGAGAAATTCCAGCGTTCCAGGAATAATCCGGTTGGCAATAATATCGGAAACAGACCTCGCCGCCTGTGCCATATCTGCGAACATCGCGAGCATAACTCGCTGTGTCTGCGGCTTCGGAATCAGCTTGAGAATCGCCTCGGTAATGATCGCCAACGTGCCCTCGCTACCGACCAAAAGCTTGGTCAGATCATAGCCCGCTACATCCTTCATCAGCTTGCCCCCAGTACGGATGACCTCTCCGTTCGGCAACACAGCTTCGAGACCCAGCACGTAATCCTTGGTGGTTCCGTACTTCAAACCGCGCAGTCCACCCGAATTGAGCGCAATATTCCCACCAATCGTGGAGATGACCATGCTGCCTGGATCTGGTGGATAAAACAAACCGAGTGCCTCTACCGCCTGATGGATGTCGACTGTTCGTACCCCCGGCTGCACCGTAATCGTCAAATTTTGCTCGTCAATCTCTACAATCTGATTCATCCGGCTCAACACCAAAACAATTCCGCCACCGACTGGTATCGTGCCTCCGCATAGATTTGAGCCTGCGCCACGCGTAACAATCGGGATGTGATGTCGTGCAGCTACTCGCATGACCTGTTGGATTTCGGCTGTGCTCTTCGGCATGACGACCACATCCGGTAATGCTTGCTGCATCGGGGTCGCGTCATACGAATAGGCAACTAATGCTTCCTGTTTGTCGAGACAGTTTTTCGCTCCGACGATGGCACGCAGCTCTTCGCGAATGGATGCTGGCAACATGGAATCTCTCCACCCTTTCCCAAAGTCTTAGTCCAACTGCTGAATGGCTTCCCTGATTCTTCCATTGGTAACATTCAACAGACGTGTGGCCTCTTCCCTGCTTGATCCGGTCAGCTTCATGATAATGGCTGTCTTCGCATCTCCGTCTGCCTGATCAGCCAGCCTCTCCGCCTCCTCGTAACTCGCTCCGGTCACTTCCATGATGATCCGCTTTACGCGTTCCTTCAGTTTGAGATTTGTCGCCTGCACGCTGACCATCAGATTTCCGTACACTTTGCCCAAACGAATCATCGTCGCTGTCGTCAGCATGTTCAGCACCAGCTTTTGGGCCGTTCCTGCCTTGAGCCTCGTCGATCCGGTCAATACTTCCGGTCCTACGACGACATTAATGGCTACATCTACGCCTTCATTCATGGGCGAAGGCTTGTTGCAAGAGACAGCAATCGTCTTGGCCTTGATCTTCTGTGCCTCCGCCAAAACACCGCGTACATACGGAGTCCGTCCACTGGCTGCGATCCCTACGACCACATCATTTAGGGTCACGCCGTATTTATGTACATCTTCTTGACCTAATTCAAAAGAATCCTCTGCACCTTCTACAGCGCGTACTATTGCGGGTGGTCCGCCAGCAATCACACCTTGAACGAGCTCAGGCCGGGTACCAAAGGTCGGCGGGCATTCGGACGCATCCAAGATCCCTAAACGTCCACTCGTTCCAGCACCAAAGTAAAACAGTCTTCCGCCCTGTTCCAATGCGTGGGTGATGACCTCTACCGCGTCAGATACTTGATCGAGGACGCGCTCTACCGCATAAGGAACCTTCTTGTCCTCATCGTTCATCATTTGTACAATGCCTCGGACACTCAATTGATCCAAATCACTGCTGCTCTCGTTTTTTCCTTCGGTCGTCAATGCTTGCAAGTTCTCCAGCTTCATACTCTTTCGAGGTTGATGCATAGTCAAAAACCCCCATTTGTTCATTGACCGAAAATTCAATCCCTTTATCACCCTCATTATATGCAGTAAAATTACGCAAATCAACTAATTATAATTAAATTTTATTTCATAATTAAGAAGCCAATGAATCCGTCTCCAAACGCAAACAAGCCGAACCTCTTTCATAAAGGCTCGGCTTGTCTTCTTATGTAAGGATCGTATTACGCAAACAAACTGATCAAGTTTCCATCCGGGTCTTTCACAATGGCATATCGCTGGCCCCAGAACGCATCCCACGGCTCACGGTGACTCTCGTAGCCATGGGAAATGATTTTCGTATACAACGCATCAAGCGCCGTAGCATTCTCACACAAAAATGCCAGCTCAATCCGATGCCTGACAGGTGCTTCCCATCCTCCATACACACCCTTGGCAACTTCTATTGTATCAAAGGCCAAACGAACACCGTCCTGCGCTACCTCCACATGCGGCTCTTCGTTTGCTCCCTCGGGAATATCGAAACCGAGTACTCGATAGAAATCCAATGCTTTTTTCATGTCCTGTACAACAATCCCTACCATATCAAGCTTGATTCCCACATCACTCACTCCTTTTTATTCATGATTTCTTGCTGGACGCGCTTGGGCAGTTTTTGGAGCACTGTTTCGTACGCATGCTCGATCATCCTTTCCCATAAGCCTTCGGGAATATCAGCGTCCAGGTAGACAGAATTCCAATGGGACTTGTTCATATGATAGCCGGGTACGATTCCTTCGTAGGTTTCGCGCAATTCCTCTGCGCGCATCGGATCGCATTTCAAGGTGAGGATGCGCGCACCTTTGGAATCGCCTCCGATCATGGCAAAAATTTTGCCTCCGACATGGTAGCGATCGCATTCCCAATCCATCTGATAGTCATGGGTGACACCGGGCTGCTTCCGACAGTATGTATCTAATGTTTGTTCATTCACATGAATTCACCATCCTTTCTTTAAGATAACGGGTCTCACCAAAAGAAGATTGTAAAAAACGGACAACTTTTAAAGACTATCCATTCGCGCGATCTGGCGAGATCATTTTGCTTGGAGCTACACCGTAAAAAGTGTGAAAGCTCTTGATCAAGTGCGACTGATCGTAATAGCCACTTTGGAGAGCTGCATCCGTAAACGAAGTGCGTATTCCCTTAGCCAGCATTTGCAGCAGCCCTTGAAACTGAATGATTCGGCCCAGTTCCTTCGGGCTCATACCCAATTGTTGTTGAAACGTCCTGCGCAAGGTTCTCTCGCTGTAATTCACTTTCTCGGCGAGTGCGGTCATGGAAAGATTTCCTCTGTATTCATATAAATAGTTCATACTGGTCAATAGCAACGGGTCTGCTGAATCATCCATCCACCATCGTTTGATAAGCTCCCGCTCCAACAAAGCGATCCGCTCCGCCGTATTGGAAGCTTCGAGCAAGGCTTCTATCACCTCATCTGCCTCTTTACCCCAGATGTCTTCCAGATTCGGATGATGTCCATTGATCATGGCGACAGGGTAGCGCAAAAAGCGAGCTGCTCCCTCCGCGTAAAATCGGATGCCAATCATGGATTGTGGTTCAGTCAATGGGATCACCTCATACGTCCTCATCAGTCCCGTTAGAAATGCCCCCTTCTGATGGGAAGTGGCACCGAGATTGAAAATAATATCGACGCATCCATCGGGTATGACTCGGCTTGCAGGTGCTATCCCTTTACCGTCGTACTCTGAGGTCCAGTAGCAGGCGATATCGTTCACCAGACATTTGCTAGGCATGTACTCCTGATAGTGATAGGCATTTTGGGCGCTCGCTCGTTGCAGAGTCGGAGGTTGCACCGGACGGAATTGCCGCATGATTTTCGCCATCCTTCTCCTATGATTAGAACATATATTCCCCCACAATCCTTTAACTCCTTCTTACGTCCTTGGCATTTTTTGAAAAACGTCCCTTGTCAAAATAAAAACGGTCGCGAACACTTCTGCATATGCTGGGACGAATGGATTTTTCGTAAAGTGAGGTGCATGATGTGATCTCCTCCTCCAAGTGGAGCCTTCACCAGTTCTTTTCAAAAAGTCCTTACATTCGTCCTTACCTGCCGCCTACTGCTTTATATCAGCCCGCAAGCTTGGACTCGTATTTAGCGAAGTATTCTACCGTCTATATCAAACCGACGAGAACCCATATGGGGAAAGGCATTATTCGTGTCTGGAAAACAGATCGTGGAGACTATCAATTTGTGAAGGAGCGCGGAGAGCCTGTGCAAGCAAATTCTTTAGCTGACTTGAAGCAGCAGCTTGCCGCGCAGTGCACAGAAAAAAATTATGTCATACAAAAAGGGCTGGACTTAGCTGAAATCGACGCTCGTCCCTTTGATATTCGCGTCATGATGATGCGCAATGGCTTGGGCAAATGGCAATATGCTGGCATGCTAGCCAAGGTAGCTGGTGCCGACAGTATTATTACCAATGTCGCTCGCGGCGGCGGATATGCCGTAACAGTCCCGCATGCCTTGAAAAAGTCTGGAGCTGTCACACCCGACAAGATAAAAGGGATCGTCTCTTTGTTGATCCAAATCAGTCACCGTGTATGTGCCCACTTTAATAAATATCGGCACAGCTCGCAAATCGGCGTCGATTTTGCCATAGATAAAGCTGGAAACCTCTCCATTATTGAGGTCAATTACGACTTTCCATCCCATGGGCTGTTTGCCAAGCTCAAAGACAAGACCTATTATCATACGATTAAAAGACTTCACTATCAGTATAAAAACCGCATGAAACGAAAACAGAGGAAGGCATAATTGCCCTCCTCTGTTTGTCTGATTCCTGTATATGTCTTATTCGTGTGCCAATGCCGTTCCTTTTGTCTCCAGCATGGAGGTGCAGTTCGGGCAGCGCGTAGCCTTGATCGGAATCGCGGAGATGCAATGCGGGCACTCTTTGGTCGTTACAGGTGCTACCACCACTTCTTGCTTGCGTTTGAAACGGTTGAGCTGCTTGATGACGATAAAAATAGAAAAGGCAATAATGACAAAATCAATCACAGAGTTGAGGAACAACCCGTAGTTCAGCGTCGCAGCATGTGCTGCTTTTGCTTCGGCGAGTGTCTTATAAGGAACTCCGCTCAAATTGATGAACAAGCCGGAGAAATCCACCTTGCCCAGAAGCAATCCGATCAGGGGAGTAATGATGTCATTAACAAGCGAGGTTACAATTTTCCCGAAAGCCCCACCGATCACGACACCAACAGCGAGATCCATTACATTTCCTTTTAACGCAAACTCTTTAAACTCTTTTAACATAATGACTTCCTCCTTACTCACCTAAAACATATTGTAAAAAATGGCTGACAAACCGTTCATGATCAACCTCCAGGCATACGTCCACATTCGGCGGCTGCGCTGGATGCTCCCGTCTGTCTCCAATCGTACGGGCATCACTGGCTCCCCCGGATGTATCTACCGCAACATGCATCGGGACTGATTTCACAAACGTCGGATCAATGACGACACCTACCGCCAACGGATCATGCAGACCGCAGCCGCGCAAATTACCCACTGTTGCATAGGCATCCATGTACACCTCACACATATCCGCGAAAAAATGACTTAAGCGTGTATCCTTCGCTCTCCATTCCCGCAAGTGTTCGCGGGTAAGCAGCGTTTGCATCGTCACATCCAGGCCTACGAGCGTCACAGGAATACCAGACTGGAAGATGTACGCTGCGGCCTCCGGATCGGCACAAATATTCGCCTCCGCTACTGGCGTGCGATTCCCCGGCACCGTTACAGCTCCTCCCATCACGACCACTCGTTTGACAAGAGATACAATTTCTGGAGCAGCCATAATCGCCCGCGCCAAATTGGCCATGCTCCCGACGGTCACGAGTGTCACTTCGTGAGGATTTTCCTTTATCGTAGAGATGAGAAATTGTGTGGCACTCTGTGGCTGAGCCTTTGTCGATGGATCTGGAAGGACAACATTGCCTAGCCCGTTTTCACCGTGGAACAGCCTTGCTTTTCCAGTAAGCTCGCGAACAATCGGCTTCGATGCCCCCTGATAGACAGGAATCTCAGACGCACCCAGCAGCTCGAGCACCTGTAAGGTATTGCGTGTTGCTTCCTCCACCGTGATATTGCCAAAAGTCGTGGTAATCCCACACACTTCAAGAGCAGGCGAGTGAACGGCATAAGCAATCGCCATCGCATCATCAATCCCGGTATCTACATCCAAAATGATTTTTTCCATGCGCTTATACCCCTCCCTGATCCAAAACGGTTTGCAAAAAGCGCTCTGCCTCTGCCATCTCAACCTCAACACATACGACTGTATCGGTTCCTACACTCGGTTTCGCCCGTAAATCGGCTAAAATGGCACCGCGTGATAATTCGCTTTTGCATTCGACTGAGAGCTTCATCTGCTCCGGCCGTATCTTATCAGGCGAGAGAGCCGCGAGCATCGCTACGCATGCATGGAGCGCTCCACCAGAAACGGCGAATGGCACGTCAGACATCGCCGTTCTATCGAGCAAGCCAACTGCTTGTGCGAGACTCCCCAGCGTATGTACTTGCTCTTCCTTCAAACGAAACGAGCTGGTTGTATCTAATGGAACAAGCACAAGTGGCAAGCGGGCTGCCAAAACGAGCGCAGCTGCTTCTGGATCACGGTACATGTTTGTTTCGGCAATAGCCGTGACGTCTCCTGGTACGCGTATCGCTCCACCCTGCACAACGATTCTCGTAAATTTACGCGCCAACAGTGGATCACGCGTGACAGCCAAAGCTAGCGTCGTCAAACGATCAAACGTCACGAGCGTCAAGTCACTTTCCTCATCCTGCTTCGCTTCTGCAAGGAGCCGTACACCTTCCGAGGTGCTCGTCTCTATCGTTCCTGAGAAAAGGGGCTGCTTGGCACCTGTCACAATTGGAATTTCATAGCCTGGCTGCGCAAAATCAATCAGCTTGCTAACCAAGCTTGACTGCGTGTCACTGCAAATGATTCCTGCCACTTGAACATCAGGCGACCGCAAAGCATACAACAAGGCCAACCCTTGACCAAATCCACCGCAAAACTCGATAATCAACCGGTGTTTTTTTGCCACAATCTCATCTCCCGCTTCTCGCTATTTCCATTTGTCAAAACCGCTTTTCCTATGCTATCCAAATCAAGAGCAACCGTCAAATATCCAAATGCTCATCTCTACCTTCTCTTCTCTTGCATCGAGCCGATAACTATTTTACACTTATTCATAACTTCGACAGAAATCGCCATCACGAAAGACGAATGCCCCATGCCATGCAAAAGGAGTATAACGGTCATGCTTTCGTTGAACCACCCAACCATGGATGCTATTTCTCTCGCGAAAAACCAACTGATCCAAGCGATCGTGCAGCACCGAACGAAGCCTTATCTGCCTATTTGGGGAGAACTGTATACAGCTTTGCGGGAAATCCAAAAGGCTGGCCAGCATTCCCAGAAAAATATACACGTCTATTCCATCGAGCCGACAGGCCACCTCTGGTATTTGTACCTGGAGAATGTTTTTTCTGTCGATCTGCCTGGGATAGGCATCACGATTTCTCTCACACAGGAGCAATTGATTGATGCCTTGCTGAAAGGAAGCTTTCAACCTACTCTATCGATAACAGAGCCGTCATGAGAAACGGCTTTTTTTCATGCATTTTGGACAAAAAAAAGCCCCAAGATCAAATCCTGGGAGAGAGTAGTACGTTATATTCACGTGAATAAGCTTATTTTATATCCCACTACTCACTCATTCTAGCTGTACATTCAGGTAATTGTACCTATTATATCCTATGAGCAAAAAAAAAGAGGCGGCCCTTCTGCACAGATTGGGTGCCGCCATCCCGAACTTCCCCAAGTTCGTTCATATTCGAATTGTACTATGAAACAGTCCTATCGAAAAGTGTCAGGTTTTGTTTTCCTGTGAATTATTACAAACCCCTGACGCCTGCTTAAGGCCATCAGGGATCTTTCTATTTGCTATCGTTATTGAGCACATCAGCAGCTCTTGGTCCAAAAATGATATACAAATAGACGTATTGGCTGACGCTAACACGAGGAAAGACGAATGCAACACTGGTCTTACCCTCTTGTTGTCTGACAAAATAACGCAATTTGCTAGTTTTGATCCTTTGTACAATACGTGTCGCTTCTCGCCATGGTACGGAAAATTGAACGCTTTTTTCCATCAGCACCAACACCTCTCACGGCTAGTATGCCCCCGATTGGTAAAATTACACACTCACTCATACCGTAGTGCGTCAATGGGTTTGAGCTGTGCTGCTTTTCTCGCCGGATACACACCGAAAATGACACCGACCAATGTAGAGGTCAAAAACGCATACATGATCGGCGACAGACTAATCGAGGTTGCCATCTGACCGAGCTTGCTAACTAAAAACGCAGCCCCAACCCCTAAGGCAATGCCAATTACCCCGCCAATCAGACTAAGCGTAACCGCTTCGATCAAAAACTGGCGGAGAATATCTCCCCGCTTGGCTCCAATCGCCTTGCGAATTCCGATCTCCCTTGTCCGCTCCGTGACGGATACAAGCATGATGTTCATCACGCCGATCCCACCAACAATCAGCGAGATCGCGGCAATACCAGATAAAAGCGCGGTCATCGAGCTGGATACGGACTGAGCTGTACTTAAAATGTCTGACTGGGACGTGATGCGGAAATCATCGGCAGCTTGTGGCCGTAGTTTGTGATTGGCACGAAGGGCTTGCTGAATATCTTGTTGCGCCTTCTCCATCAAGTCCGACGATGCTGCCGAGACGTAGATCGAGCCCACGTTTTTGCCTCCGGTCAGCCTGTTCATCGCAGTGGTAATCGGAATGATGATCCGATCGTCGTTGTTTGTCATGCCTGAGCTCCCCTGGCTCTGCAATACGCCTATGATCGTAAACGGAATTCGGTTGATTTGAACGGTTTGCCCTACTGGATTCGCTCCTTTAAACAGGTTGCTGACCACCTCTGTCCCCACGACAGCCACGTTGTATTGCATCTTCACTTCAAAGTTGCTAAAGAAGCGCCCTTGTCCCACCTCTACATTCCTCACCTGGGGGAAATCGGCTGACGTCCCCTCGAGCATACTGGAATAGTTATGGCTTCCCCAGACAATCTGTCCCCGCGCATTGACGCTGGGAGCCACACCCGAAATGGACTCTTTCTGTGTCAGGGTTTCTGCATCTGCCATCGTCAGCGTATTCAATGAGCCAGCCCCAAGGCTTACCCTGCCTTGTGTCGCCTGACCAGGTGTGACAATCAGAAGGTTGCTCCCTAAACCATTGATCTGCGAAGCAACAGACGTGGAAGTCCCTTCGCCGATCGCCACCATCGCAATAACAGCAGCCACACCGATGATAATTCCCAGCATCGTGAGAACGGAGCGCAAGCCATTTGCCCTGATGCTGCGAAAGGAAATGCGTACACACTCAAGAAAACTCATCTGCTCTACCCTCCATCGACGCCCTCCTGCGATCCTCCACCACTTCATCCGCGATGATTTGCCCATCACGAAACCGGACGATTCTCTTGGCATACTCCGCAATATCAGGCTCATGGGTCACCAAAATAACCGTTTTGCCCGCATCGTTGAGCTTTTGAAAAATACCCATGATCTCTTCACTCGTCCTTGTGTCCAGCGCTCCTGTCGGCTCATCTGCCAGCAGAATGACGGGATCATTGACGAGAGCTCGCGCGATCGACACCCGTTGCTGTTGTCCACCTGACAGCTCATTGGGCTTGTTGTTCAATCGCTCCGCCAGTCCGACACTCGTTAATGCCCGGATGGCTTTTTCTCTTCGTTCCCGTGCAGGCGCGCCTCCATATAAAAGGGGCAGCTCTACATTTTCAACTGCGGTCGTACGTGGCAACAGATTAAAGTTTTGAAAAACAAATCCGATTTTCTGATTGCGGATGACTGCTAATTCATCATCCTGTGCTAGTGATACAGGATAGCCGTCTAAAAAAAATTCTCCCGAAGTAGGCTTATCCAGGCAGCCAATCACATTCATCATCGAAGACTTGCCTGAACCAGACGGCCCCATGATTGCCACGAAATCCCCTTCCTCAATCGACAAGCTGACACCCCTGAGCGCATAAATCTCCTGGTCTCCGATGACGTACTGTTTTCTCAGCTCTTCTATTTGAATGACCGGTTTCATCTGCCTACCGTCCCCTTATCTGGACGCCGCCCATTCCGCCGAATCCTGGCATACCGCCGCCCATTCGATTTCCATTTTGACTCGTTCCAGACGAGGTCTGTGTATTCATGAGGATGACGACACGCTCTCCTTCGGCAAGCCCCTCCGTCACCTCTACCTGATCGGCAGTGAAGTACCCCATTTTAATCGGAACAAATCGATACGGCATATTCGCTCTGCCCGCTTTGCCTCCACTGCGGTTATTCGCTTGCTTCGCCTCAGCCTGATTCCCTTCCGTTCCTTCTTCAGATTTTTGTGCAGCAGCATCCCGTAGCACATACACGCCATCCTTGCCGTTTTGCGTTTGCAGCGCTTCCGCAGGTACCACGAGCACATTTTTATGGGTTCCTCGTTCGATCGCGACGTTCATCGTCATCCCGATCTTCAATTTGTTATCCTGATTTGCCACAGACAAAAGCACATCGTAAGTAGTGACTCCAGCGTCGGTTTTCGCTTCTGGATAGATCAGCTTTACTTTTCCACGGAACGTCTCGTCCGCATAAGAACTCGTCGTAAACGTCACAGGCAAGCCTTCCTGCACTTTTCCGATATCACTCTGGCTAATTTGGGCCACTACCTCTAAATCTCCGCTATTCGAATTATCCATGATAATGAAATCATTGCCGGGTATTTCGCCTACATTGCCGTTTACCTGGACGATCACTCCATCCATCGGCGCTTTCAAGGTGACTGCTCTCCATGCCTTTTGTGCCTGTTGCAGCCCCGCTTTTGCCTGTTCTACCGCTGCTTTGGCCGATAACACTGTGGCAGCATCCGGTCCTTCATTCGCCTCCTGTAACGCTTCTTGCGCTGTTTGATACGCAGCCAGTGCTTGCTCTACCTTCACACCGGCCTGCCCTGTAGTCTGTCCGGCTGTCAATACTGCTGAGTTGTAATCGCGCTGGGCTTGGTCCAACGAGGCCTGGGCACTGTCGAATTCACTCTTGGCAATCGCACCTGCCGCGAACAAGGTCTGCTGGGAAGTGTACGTCTTCTGGGCACTCGCTAGGTTTGCCTTTGCCTTCTCCACGTCATTCGCCGCTTTTTGCCCGTCAATGTTTTGCTTGGCGAGCTCCCATTCGTTCTTGGTCTGATTGACGGCGGCTTGCAAAGAAGTGATTTCTGCGGGACTCTTGCGCTTTTGTGCCTCCTCTAGCTTGGCTTGCGCCGATAAAAGAGTTGCTTCCGCATTCGTCACCTGGATTCTCGCTACGGAATCGTCCATCGTCGCCAGAACTTGCCCTGCCTTTACAGCATCACCAACACCTACCTGAATAGTAGAAATCGCATCCTTGGCTTCTTCTGCATCAGCAAACGAGAGAGACGAGCGTTTGGAAGCCTGGACAGTGCCTGATGCCTGCACGACTTCTGAGATGTCTCCCCTTTTTACCGTCTCCACTTGAAAAGCGGCCTGCGCCGTTTGCGGGGTAAAAAACGACTGATAGCTGAAGATACCGCCTGAAACAATCACGGCCCCGACAGCCAAAGCTCCAACGATCCATCTTTTCTTGTTGCTTCCTGCCTTCGAAAACAGCTCTCTCTTTTTCTCCTTGTGAGTCACGCTCAGTCCTCCTACTGTCTGCTTGATTGAAGACTTGTCTTTTTGGTTGCGACCACTATACGGAACGAATACGTCAGGGAAAAGTCAGATGAAAACACAAAAAAACGACCAGAGAACCAGGTCGTTTTATGATCATGCATGGATTATTTTCGCAAAATCAACGTGAAGGTGCTTCCTGAGGCCGTACTCTCAGTCAGAGTCAACATACCTCCTAACGCTTGGGCAATCATTCTGCTAAAAGACAAACCAAGCCCCAGCCCACGGATGATGTGCTTCTTGTCCTCGCCTCGGTAGAATCGCTCGAAAATCAAAGACTGTTCTTCTATTGGTATCCCGCTTCCATTGTCCTTTACGTCAATGCGAATCTCCTCTGCTGATGCAGATAGTGACACGACGATCCGCCCCTCCGATTCCATCGCTTGTGCTGCGTTGTTTAGGAGATTGTACATAATTTGCTGTACACGCAGCGGGTCGGTATCTATCATGATCGGATCAGAGGTACTTTCGATGTGCAGACTGAGCTTCTCTTCTTCTTGCAATATTCTCCATTGGTGCGTAATTTCCCGGATCAGCTCCTGCATGTTTTGAGGTTGCCTGCGAATGCGAATGTCACCGACCGCAAAAGAGTTAAAATCGAGCAAATCCTCTACCATCTTTATTAGACGTGTCGTTTCCTTCGTGCAAATATCCAAAAACTCCTTGGCTTCCTCACCGCTCACAACCTCTTCCCTCACGGCTTGCACCAGCCCACTGATGGACGTAACAGGTGTTTTCAGTTCATGAGTTACCCCTGCCAACAACTCGGTACGCATCATTTCCAGCTGCTTCAATCGCTCTGCCATTTCTTCAAAGGAATGGATCAGTTCATACACTTCTTGTTCGCGCTTGTTTTTATCCAATTGAATCTCGTAGTTTCCCATTACGATTTGTTTGGCAGCATCTGCCACATCCTTAATCGGCTGAGACAGCTTTTTCGTCAGCAAATAAATGACGAGCCAGCCTAGCAAACCGAGACCTAGAAGCATGAACACAAGCAACTGGAATTCGGTCATACTGCGTATCAGCTGTTTTTGTGGGGTGAACAGCATGACCCATCCGACCACTCTATCATCAACCTTAATGCTTTCCTTCACGAAAAGCACTTCGTCTCCCCGCGCAAGCTCAAACTGTGTCAAGCTGTCATCCGCCTCCACCAGATTAGGCGCGAGGCGCTTCAGTTCACCAGAAAAAGGACCGGGTACGCCAAATACTGGTTGCTTGTGTTCATCCAGGATCATCATGATTGGCTTGTAATTGACTCCGAGTGACTCCTGGCGACTGTCCACAATACGAAACAAGAACGGAGCCATTTTTACTCTGCCTTCCATATCAACGACCCGATCCGCTACTTCTGCTGCCATCAGTCTCATAAAATCAAGGCGTTTTTGAGTCTCGCTATAAGAAATCCAGTAGCTGGATGCAATCCCGATCACGAAAAGGCCGATACACAAAATGATCAAGTATCGCGTCGTCCAATAGCGAAACAAAGAGGTGCGTTTTTTCTCACTCATATACACACAGCTTGTAGCCCAAGCCACGATAGGTACGGATTTCCCCTTCGGATGTCGGCCAATTCTCCAAAGATCGCCGGATGCGCTTGATCGCGAGGTCTACTGCGCGATCACTTCCTTCGTAATCCATCCCCCACACCTGCTCGATGAGCTGTTCCCTGGTGAACGTCTGGTTTTTGTACTGCGCCAAAAAAAGAAACAGACACAAGTCCTTTGGTGTAAACGCCAGTTCGATGCCGTGCAGCATCACAGAATACGCCTTGAAGTCGACTTTCAGACTGCCAAACTGCTTCACATGATTGCCTTCTATCAATTGTTTCGAGCGACGTAATACTGCATGTACGCGAGCGACCACTTCGTCGGCAATAAAGGGCTTGGTGATATAGTCGTCGGCGCCTTTGTTCAAGCCCGCCAACTTGTTATCGATTTGTCCCAACGCTGTCAGCATGATGACAGGACACGAGCTTTTCGCCCGAATATATTCGAGAATACTCCATCCGCTTCGTCCAGGCAGCATCACATCCAGCAACACGAGCGCAGGATTGTGTGAATCAAACTTCTGCTCTGCTTCCTCGCCGTTAAATGCCTGTTCAACCCGGAAGTTGTTCTTTTCCAAGTACGCCTTCAATACCCGAGAGATGGGTAGTTCGTCTTCCACGATTAAGATGTTATGCATGCTCGTCCTTTCTCCCCTCTGCTCGGACTCATCCTCTCTTTAGCGTAGGACATGAATATGTCAAGCAGATGTCTGGAAGGAAGCATACTTTGTAAGTAAAATAAAGAGATCTGAATGCAAATAGGGAGGTTTTTCTCATGAAACGCTTAAGTGCGGAAGAAAAAAACGGTTTGTATAAAGCCATCAGCAATCGTCGCGATATTCGTACCTTTCGCCAAGACCCTGTCTCCCCGGATAAGCTCGCCATGATCTTGGCCGCTGCCCACCATGCTCCTTCTGTCGGATTCATGCAGCCTTGGAATTTTGTCCTGGTGGAAGACGACGCAACCAAGCAAGCTCTGGCAGAATGTGCGGATAAAGAACGCCGGGCGCTTGCCATCCACTACGAAGGAACAGGACGAGAGTCGACCTTTTTGGAGTTGAAAATTCAAGGGATCAAGGAAGCACCAGTCACCATCTGTGTCACTTGTGACCCTACACGTGGTGGAGACCATGTACTCGGACGCAATTCCATCCCGGAAACTGATATTATGTCGGTCAGCTGTGCAATCCAAAACATGTGGCTGGCGGCCTACGCAGAAGATTTGGCGATGGGCTGGGTCAGTTTTTACAAGAAGGCCGACGTGCGTCGTATCCTGAACATACCGCCGCATATCGATCCTGTCGCATTGCTGTCGATCGGCTACACAGATCATTATCCAGAACGTCCACTCTTGGAGCTGCACCAATGGAGACAACGCGAGGACCTGCAACAGTTGATTTATCGAGAGCAGTGGGGAAATAAAGCGTAAGCCTTGACCCTGTACGAAAGAAAGGGCGCTGCTACTGCGGCACCCTTTTTTCACAAAAAAAGACCGCCTGATCCACAGGCAGCCCAGAGAAATGGAGGGGGTAGTACGTGATTCACGGTATCTTCCTGACGTGCCCGAACACGAAGAAGGTTTCACAATTGACGTGACTCACGAACATGGAACTAGCAAAATGGGAAATTTCACCTGATGCCGAGCCCTTCCTCTATGCCCGAATATACCTAGCGAATCGATTTACATGCGTGGACGCGTCCGGTTTGTCGGTATGGCCGCTAGCGGATCATCTGGCCAATAATGCTTGGGATAACGTCCCTTTAAATCTTTTTTCACTTCAAAATACGCATGTGCCCAAAAGCTCGCCAAATCCCGTGTCACTTGTACCGGACGATGTGCTGGTGAAAGCAGATGCAATGTCAGTGGTACTCTGCCTCTGCCTATTCTCGGAGAGTCTTGCCAACCAAACAACTCCTGTAGCCGGACCGAAAGCACCGGTGCCGCTGTATCACTGTAATCGACAGGAATTTTGGAACCGCTGGGGACGATCACATGAGTCGGAGCGTGCTCGTCTAGCTGTCTGCGCTGCTCCCATGAGAGCATACTCTCTAGCATCATCGTCACCGACAGCGACTGTAGATCTTCCTTTCTTTTGAAACCATACACATGGGGAGCGAGCCATTCCTCCAAGGAAGCAAGCAGTGCCTCATCTTCCACATTCGGCCACCCTTCCTCCAGACGATGCATAAACAACAAACGCTCCCGATACTGTCTCGCCTGCCGATTCCACGGCAAAATCTCCAAGCCTTCTTCCTTTATGCCGTCCAAAAATGCTGTTAACACCTCATCTGGCGAAGCCTCCGCAGCTATATCCGCCAACAGGAGTGCCCCCAACCGTTTTTGCTTGCGGCTGCGAACTGCCCCTGCTGTATGTTCCCACCATACGTTCATTCGTTCCGTAATCTGCAACGCACAATCCTTCAACAGCTCGCTTTCTTCCACGCTAGCCGCCAGTAATATCCGACTATCTGCACCTTGATCATCGAGTTCTGCTGCCACAATATACGGCGAAGCCGCCAGTGCTTGCTGCACGGAAAAGGCTGCCCCACGCCCATTGCGAAGCAAATAACGTCCATCCGCCCTTCGCTGGGCAATCCGGTCCGGGTACGCAAACGCCAGCAGTCTTCCCGTCGCTTCTGTACGAGTGGAAGCGCCAGCGGACTGGTTTTTTGCCCATACCCGTTTGAAATGATCCGCCTCCTTCCAAAGTCTTTGGCATGCTCCTACATCAATCGGGAGCTCTGTTCCACCACTCTGTTTATTTCCTACCCGACGAAGTAGTTCAACACGCGTACGCATATCCGCATCTGTTGAGGCTTGGCGCCCCCTCACAATATCTCGTTCTTCCAAGAGAACAGCTAGCTCGCAAGCCAGCTCACCTTCCCCCAGCTCATTCGCTTTCAGGATCATGTGGCCCAATCTCGGATGTACAGCCATTCCAGCAAGCGCTCGTCCATGTGCTGTGATCTGCTTCCGCTCATCTAATGCGCCCAGTTGGAGCAGCAGCTCTTGAGCCTGTGCCATCGCTGGCTTCGGCGGGGGATTCAGCCAATCCAGCTCGTCCGACGATCCGACTCCCCACAAAGCTAGCTCCAATGCGAGCACAGCCAGATCCGCTTCCATGATTTCAGGTGCCTGCTGTGGTATGAGCATGCGATCTTCTTGCTCTGTCCACAGTCGAAAGCAGACCCCGGGTGCAAGACGTCCAGCCCTTCCTCGGCGTTGGTCAGCAGATGCCCTCGATACCTTTGCAGTCTCCAGTCTCGTCATCCCTGTTCGCGGAGAAAAGCGCGGGACCCGTTTTAACCCACTATCAATCACGATGCGCACACCCTCAACAGTCAAGCTCGTCTCGGCAATCGTGGTAGCGAGGACAATTTTGCGTTCTCCTGTTTTCCCAGGCTGGATCGCCTTATCTTGTTCCTCCTGCGACAAATTTCCGTAAAGAGGCGCAATCCGTATGTTCGTGCCCACACCGCTTTGTTCAAGCAACTCTTGCACCCTGTGAATCTCTTTGGCTCCCGGTAAAAAGACGAGCATATCTCCCTGTTCTTGTCTCAACGCCTGGAGGATCGTCTGGACAATCGCTTCTTCCAGACGCCCCTGCATCGGGGATGTCAAAAAGCGCGTCTCCACCGGGAACATCCTGCCTTTACTACTGATAATGGGAGCATTCCCCAGCAAGGCTGACACGGGCTCTGCATCGAGTGTAGCGGACATCACGAGAATTCGCAGGTCCTCTCGAAACAAGCTTTGTGCCTGAAGACTAAGGGCCAGCCCTAAATCCGCGTGCAAATTTCGTTCGTGGAACTCGTCGAAAATAACAAGACCAACATCAGATAGCTCCGGATCATCCTGTAGCATTCTCGTTAAAATTCCTTCTGTTATCACTTCAATTCGTGTGCCTGGACCTACTCTTGATTCACGCTTGACCCGGTATCCGACCGTTTGTCCAACTTCTTCCCCCAACAAGGCAGCCATGTAGGCAGCGGCTTGACGTGCAGCCAGTCGGCGTGGGACCAGCATCACAATTCGGCGATTATGTAACCAAGCTTCTTCACGCAAGGCAAGTGGTACCCGCGTCGTCTTCCCTGCACCCGGAGCAGCGACCAACACTGCGTTTGTCTCTTCACGCAGCGTGTTTACCAGCTCGGGCAATACTTCATTTATCGGCAATGCATTCATGTTTTCACCTCATACGAGCAATCATCCCTTTTCATCATACACGATATAGGAATATAGGATGGATGTGGATCGCAAACAAAAATGACTGAATAATCATTCAATAGTATAATGAAGCCATTACTATGGGAGGTGTGCGGTATGATTCACATTCATCAGCATGAAGACGTGGCATGTCTGGAAGGGATTGTTCGCGTAGGGGATTGGGAATCGGCAATCTATGTTTATATGACCGATGGCATGCTGGTTGATACGGGCCCGAAAGTACTCGAGCCAGCTCTCATTCACAGGTTTCAGGAAGCCTCGTTTGATTCGGTCGTATTGACGCACAGCCATGAAGACCACGTCGGTACCGCCTCGTGGATTGCCCAGCACAAGCAGGTCCCTTTTTTCATTCACGAAAAAGGCGTGAACATTTGCTCCCAAAAAGCACTGTACCCATTCTACCGACAGCTGACTTGGGGGATTCGCGATCCGTTTGTGGCCCAACCTTTGGGTGACGTCCATCACTCTCGTTCCCTCGAATGGAAAGTGATTGATACCCCCGGCCATGCCCATGATCATATAGTTTTGCTGGACGAAATGAACGGTCGCTTGTTCTGTGGCGATCTTTTTATGGGTGTGAAAACGAAGGTTATTTTACGAGAAGAATCAATCCCCACCTTGATGAAGTCTCTTCGAACCGTGCTGGCTTGTGACTTCCAATCAATCTTTTGTGCCCATTCCGGATATCATCCAGACGGGAAAACACGCTTGCAGCAAAAGCTGGAGCATTTGGAGAATCTGTCTGGGGAAATCCTTCATTTGCATAGCCAAGGGCTTTCTTCCCACGAAATAAACAAGCAGCTGTTTCCTTCTAAACCGCCGATCATCGCGGCTTCTTCTGGCGAGTTTGACTCACTCTATATCGTCACATCTGTTCTTGCAGAACATCTTCCTTTTCCAACGCCGGATAGTATACTAGAAGGATAATCCTTACAATTCTATTCAAAAAAAGAGGAGCGTATATGAAAGTCATCACTGTATTCCTTGCACTCATTCTGGGTTTATCTAGTATTTATCCTGCGGTTACACATGCTGCACCGAAATTCCATGATGTCGATCCGAAGAAATACGGCTGGGCCATGAATTCGATCTCCTTTATGGTAGATAAGGGGGTTGTTAGCGGTTATCCTGACGGTCGCTTCCAACCTGAAAGATTGGTAGACAAAGCGGAAATGACCGTCATGATCTATCGCCTGTTTGATCAATACAGACCGTACAAACCGAATCAGAAGACGGACTATAGCAATTACCACATCGAACTTTTTTCTGATGTACCGAAAAATCATTGGGCCTACAAGGAAATCAATTCAATTGTTACACGAGATTGGTGGAATGCCGTAAGCTATACACCTGCTGGCTACAAATTTTACCCGGACGCCAAACTCAATCGAATCGGTACAGCTAACGTCCTACCCGTCTTTATGCTAGACAGGCAAGATATGCCTGCCAAGGAAGTTTTACAAATCCTTTCTGGCATGCGGGATATTCCCATCATCTTGAGTCCGTATTCGCTTGACCCAAACTCGCCTGGAGACCTTTTCCAGGAGGATGGTCGGTACAACGAAGATGGGAGAGACAAAACGAACATCCTGTATCCGCTTCTCTTTGGCCAAGATGGCGATGAAATATTGTTTACGGATGACTACAGCGGAATCCTCGGAACCAATCTCGCCCTTTTGCAAAGAACAGGGATCATGACTGCATGGAACGGCAAGTTCGAGGGTGGAGAAATGCTGACTCGTGCAGAAGCTGTCACTATTTTGCACAGATTTTATAACCATTTGAAGCAAACAGGGACACTTCGCCAATACTCGAGCAAGTAAAAAACCTCCATCCCGGAGGTTTTTTTGCGACACCTTATTCTTTGTCGATTGGATTACTGATACGGTCCTCATACGGGTCGAAATAAATTTGTCCATTGGAGCTAATCACGGCGTAGTTCACTTCCTCGACACTCAAGCCTTTTTTGCCCACCTGTGAAAGTAGCCACTCGATGGTTAAGCTATGTTGGCGTAAATTGCTCTGGATGATTTGACCATCCATGATCAATTCAATCGGGAATGTCTGTCTCTTCCCCATTTTCAGTTTCAAGTCCCCTCGAGTAACAGGTAAAAATTGCGGTTTCCTCAGGACGGATATCTCTCCATTCAACTCCAGCACAGCATATTGAACTTCTTCGATATTAAAAATGTTTCTTTCCCGCAGCTCTTGATTCAGCGTATCCAAAGACAGCTTTTGCTTACGCATGTTATCTTCGAGAATTCTTCCATCCTGGATGACCACCGTCGGCTGGCCCGAAAACCATTTTCGCAACTTCCGGTTTTTCAGGGAGAGAATCATTAACAAATAGGCGATACCACCAAAAGTGAGTAACGTCACAAGCATATGCGATATTTTGACCAGGTTGTTAAAGGCAAGATTTGCTGTCAGCGCCCCCAAGGTGATCGCCGCGACAAAATCGTGATACGTCATTTGCGCAATCGTCTGCTTGCCCAAGATCCGAGTAATGATCATCATGATGGCAAAAGCCAGCAGTGCTCTCGCAATTACTTCCACAATAGATTCCATGCTCCACCCCGGGGATGACGAAATTTTGCACCATACCCCAATTATAGCCATGTTTATCATTGGAAAACCTATCCTGACAGTTTCGCATACAGACATTTCCTACAAATTCTTCTACAATAGAAAAAATCATACCCATGGAAAGGAATGAAAATGATATGGCGATTAAAAAGCTGGAACATGTGGGCTTGATGGTAAAAGATTTGGACGCCTCAGTTGCCTTTTACACCGAAGTGATTGGGATGGAGCTAAAAGGAAAGCTCACTCATTCCAACGGAGATATTACGCTTGCTTTTCTTGGATTTCCGGGAAGCACTGAGACAGAGCTGGAGCTTATTCATGGATACAGCGATTCCCTTCCGGTAGAGGGCAAAGTCCACCACCTGGCGTTTGCTGTCGACAACCTCGAAGCTGAAATCGACCGTTTGAAGCACCGACATGTAACCTTTATCGATCAGGAAATAACCATCTTGCCGAACGGCTCGCGTTATATGTTCTTCAAAGGTCCGGATGGGGAGTGGCTGGAGCTGTTTGAAAGCACAAGAACGTAGAGGGAAAAGATTCACCTTTTCCTTCTACGTCCCCTCTTCTACTTTATTTTGATCTCTTTTCTACGTCCCATATACCACTGATAAAACCCTTCCGCCAACTCTATCGGCACATCTGTTACCCCTTTATGACTCACGGGTTTGGCACGATTGACTGTTTTGATCGAAGCAAGCCCTAGCTGCTTTTGCAGGAGGCCTCTTTTGACGTTGACCTCAATAATCTTTTCTCGTTTGGAGATATATAAGGTCGTAGTTAGGCTCCCTGTCTGGAACTGAATAAAATGATCATTCAAGGTGTAACGCGTGTTGTAGAATTCAATGACTTCGAAGGCCAGGATGATCAGTGTCAACGCAATGGATATAACCCACCAGGCTTGCTCCCACCCCCAAATATTCGGCTTGAAATAGAAAAGCGCACCTGTGCCTATAAGCCAAATCCAGCTCGACCTGACCAAGCGAACCCATAACGAAATTCTTGGGAGACTCGTCATTTTATCCGTCACTTCATACGCAGGTAATATTTCTGCGATCATCTCATACGCTCGTTTTATTGGTAAAAATGGATAGAGTGAGCTGACATCCTGTTTATCCTTATCCGAATGACTATCCCCGCCAACAACCGTCAGCTTGACTTCGGCGAGACCCAACATGCGCTTTAGCAAGGATTGTTTGATTTTAATCGCTTGCACTCTTTCTTTTGCGATCGAAAAAGCTGTTTCTTCAATGACTCCTTTGGCAATGTAAATCCGGTCGTGATCCGAAGAAATCTCGTATTTTCCGTAACGAATATAAGTCGTGACCATGCCGAATCCGATGGACAGGACGAGTAGTCCAACGGTTGTCAGCGTGATCCATCTCCACGAGCTCATAATCAGCGAATAAATACCTACGACCTGCTCCTCCACGTCGATATATTCGGTGAGTTTGAAATACGCCCATATCAGTAACGTAATCATCCCGAGGAAGCTGAAAGAAGTGAAGGAAGCCTTGATAATCTCTTTTTTCGTTGGCGTAAAGTGAATGACTCGCTCAGGAGTGGTGTACGGCGTACCGATTTTCTCCGTGGAGTCTCCTTCTTTCCCTACAGCCTCAGGCTCTTTTTCTAATTGCACTGCCTGTTTCGTGTAGGCCTCCAGTCGATCTGCTTCGTTTACAGAAATCACCGCGAATTCCACTCTAGAATCATCGCCAACCATCCCTGTCTCAAACCGGATAGAAGTCACTTTAAAAATCCGGTGCAGCAACGTCGTATGTCGATTGACGTTTTGAATTTTGCTAAAGGGGATCGTTTGCTTTCTCTTCGTAAGAATCCCTTCGTAAAGATGAAAAGCCGTATCAGCCAGCCTATACTTGTACGAAATCCATTTCAAAAGCAGATAGGCCAGCATCCCTCCTACATAGATGTAAAAAGCAATTCTCCCGTATGTAATGAATGCGTTTGTCGAGTCATAATTAAACACAAACAGAATCAACGCAGGAAAAAACAGATGCTTAACTTGGATGATGAGATCAAAAAGGATCGTTAGTGGATGGTATCGTTTTGCTTCCATCACTACTCCACTTCCTTTAATTTGGCGTAGTGTGCAATCTGTTCTCTCAATTGAGCAGCGACATCCCCCGGCAACCCTGGAATTTCGTGTGAGGAGCCCATTGTTTTAATCGAGATGGTGTACAGCCCGTACTTTCGCAAAATTGGTCCTTGTTTCGTTGAGACTGCTTGAATTTTCGTCATGGGAACAAGAAAATGTTTCTCTGTGATCACCCCGAATTTCATTTGTAGAAAATCTTCATCGATATCATACCGCCAGCTTTTATATAAAAAATACGGCTCAACAAAAGACCAAATCGTCGCGATCACACCAATAACGAGCAATCCGTGCAAACACCATCCAATCCATTCCTTCCAGGCAAAACGATTATCTAGATAATAAAGAACGCACAAAATAACAAGCCCGATTACCACCGTAATCCCCGCAGTAATAAGCTCTACCTTGAACGCATCCTTGGACAAGCTCTTCTGTGGTGCGCTAATTCGAGAAGGCATATCATCACTCCTGTATGTTTATTCCACTGTCCATGCTCCCTTTATTTCATACGTAAAACATTCCGTCTGGTTTCTACGAACGAATCGTCAATTTTTCATGCAGCAAACGAATACTCTTATGCCGTTCGAATCATACTAATAAATGGAGAAAACGGCTTGTAAAAATTATCACATTATAATCATTATAAAAAACTTGACTTACTGAATCATTTATTAAATAATAATCATTGTAAATTATATTCAAGCATGCCTCGTTACGCATGTTCTGAATATGTACTATACAAAAAAACATATAAAGGAGCTAACACTATGTCACTCATCGGAACTGAAGTATTGCCTTTTAAAGCACAAGCATTCCAAAAAGGTAAATTCCTCGAAGTAACTGAAGCAAACTTCAAAGGTCAATGGAGCGTAGTTTGCTTCTACCCAGCAGACTTCACTTTCGTTTGCCCTACTGAACTCGAAGATCTGCAAAACCAATATGCAACTTTGAAAGAACTCGGTGTTGAAGTATACTCCGTTTCTACAGATACTCACTTCACTCATAAAGCATGGCACTCCAGCTCTGAAGCAATCAGCAAAGTAGAATACATCATGATCGGTGACCCTTCCCATGTGATCTCCCGCAACTTCGACGTATTGATCGAAGCTGAAGGTCTGGCAGATCGCGGTACATTCATCATCGACCCAGACGGTGTCATCCAAGCTGTTGAGATTACTGCTGGTGGCATTGGCCGTGATGCAAGTGCTCTGATCAACAAAATCAAAGCAGCACAATATGTTCGCAACAATCCAGGTGAAGTTTGCCCAGCTAAATGGCAAGAAGGTGGCAAAACACTGAAACCAAGCCTTGATCTCGTAGGCAAAATTTAAGGTGTGATAGATAATGGCCCTTGACCAAGAAATCAAAGCGCAACTAGAACAATATCTCGAGCTCTTGGAAGGCGATATTGTACTCAAAGTCAGTGCAGGCACGGATGAGGCATCCTCTGAGATGCTTGCACTGATTGATGAGCTAGCCAGCATGTCTTTGAAGATCAGTGTGGAGAAAGCAGAACTCACTCGCACACCTAGCTTTAGCGTAAACCGTGTGGGCGAAGATACTGGCGTTGTTTTTGCCGGTACTCCGCTGGGTCACGAATTTACTTCCTTGGTATTGGCTCTCTTGCAAGTTAGCGGAAGAGCTCCAAAGGTCGAGCAAAGTGTCATTGATCAAATCAAAGACCTTCGTGGTGAATATAAGTTCGAATCTTACATCAGCTTGAGTTGCCACAATTGTCCAGATGTTGTCCAAGCTCTGAACTTGATGAGTATCTTCAATCCTGGTATTACTCATACAATGATTGACGGTGCCGTATTCAAGGACGAGGTAGAGAGCAAAAACGTGATGGCTGTGCCAAGCGTTTTCCTCAATGGTGAATTTTTCGAAAGCGGCCGTATGACCGTGGAAGAAATTCTTGCCAAGCTGGGTTCTGCTCCGGACGCATCCGAGTTTGACAATAAAGACCCTTATGATGTGCTTGTTGTGGGCGGTGGCCCAGCAGGTGCAAGTGCGGCGATTTATGCAGCACGCAAAGGGATTCGTACTGGTCTCGTCGCTGAACGCCTTGGCGGTCAAGTCAATGACACATTGGGCATTGAGAACTTCATCAGTGTGAAATACATTGAAGGTCCTCAGCTCGCAGCCAACTTGGAAAAGCAAGTAAAAGAGTATGGCATTGATGTCATGAAGCTGCAACGTGCCAAGCGTTTGGAAAAGAAGGATCTGATCGAAGTTGAACTTGAAAACGGCGCTGTTCTGAAGAGTAAGACAGTCATCTTGTCGACAGGTGCTCGTTGGCGGAATCTGGGTGTACCAGGTGAAGCAGAGTTCAAGAACAAGGGTGTAGCTTATTGCCCTCACTGCGATGGTCCTTTGTTCATTGGCAAAGATGTTGCAGTGGTTGGTGGCGGTAATTCAGGTGTGGAAGCAGCGATTGATCTCGCAGGTATTGTGAAGCATGTAACGGTTCTGGAATTCTCGCCAGAACTGAAAGCTGACGCAGTATTGCAAGATCGTCTTTACAGTCTGCCAAATGTCACTGTACTCAAAAACGTTCAAACCAAAGAAATTACGGGTACGGATAAAGTAAACGGCATTTCTTACATCGAGCGTGAGACAGGTGAAACCAAGCACATTGAATTGCAAGGTGTGTTTGTACAGATCGGTCTGGTACCGAATACAGATTGGTTGGGCGAAACGATTGAGCGCACTCGCTTTGGTGAGATCGTGGTAGACAGCCATGGTTCTACAAACATCCCTGGTGTTTTTGCTGCCGGTGATTGCACGAACAGTGCTTATAAACAGATCATCATTTCGATGGGATCTGGTGCTACTGCGGCTTTGGGAGCTTTCGATTATCTCATCCGCAACTAAGAACAAAGCCACTCCTCTTCAAGGGAGTGGCTTTGTTTATTTATTTGGTTACTTTGTACCCACGTTGATAAACGGAGTAGCTCCACCTGTTACGCTCGGCAGCTTTCCATCCCATTTGCGTATCGCTTCGAGTTGCGCCTCAATCTGTCTGAGCTGAATCAGCTCTGGCGTAACCTCTTGCTTTTGCAGACGCAGCGCTTGTGCCTGTGCTTCTGCTCTCGTGATTTCTTGCTCTTTTTCGATCTTGATCCGCTCCAGGTCCAGCTTCGATTTGAGCGCTTGCTGCTCGGCCACCTGCTTGGATTCAATGGCGCGGTTGAATTCATCACTGAAAGTAAACTCGCGAATATTGATTTCGTCGAGGATGATGTTATAATTCGACAGCTTTTTATGCAAGACTTCTTTTACCTTTTGGCTGACCTCGGAACGCTTGGATACCAGTTCTTCTGCTGTGTATTGAGCGGTCACGGCTTTAAATGATTCGGCAATGGCAGGATCAACAATTCGGCTATTGTACTCCAATCCCACTTGCTGATACAGTTTATTGACATTTTCAGCATCCAAATGATGGTTAACAGCAATTGTCGTAGAGACGGTTTGCAGGTCACGTGAAGCAGAAGTCTGGCTCATTTCTGATTTTTGCACCCGCACTTCCATCGGCACCACCGTTTGAATGAACGGAATTTTAAAATGCATGCCCTCTTGCAGCACTTTTGGCTGTACCGCTCCCAGTTGCAGCACAACTCCACTATGCCCTGCGGAAATAATCGTGAAAGATTGCGTGCCAAGCAAGACCAACGCAACCAGTATCACAATCGTTGCGATCAGCTTTCCTCCTGCTTGAAAGGGACTCATTTTTACAACATTTTTGTCGCTCATACTCGTCCTCCCTCTATCTATACATGCTCATTCATGTATACGAGAGAGTGGGCTGTAAGTTTCAAGAAATTTATGAAAAGTACATGTCATAAGCGCTCTGCTTTCGAAGCTTCTAACAGAACATGCGCCATCCGCTCTGCCTCGATTTTGCATAGCTCAAATTCGACTTCACCAGATACATGCGAAATCAATTGGATAACTTCCTCACACCCGTGATTGCATATTAAAAACTGTCCCCACCGCACTTCTGATCGTGGTACCTTACGAGCGGAAAAGCCGCTTTGAAAGCCGCCAAGACTCATCTTTTTCTCATCTCCATCCCAAAAACAATCTATGCATCCCTCTCATCTTATCCTTTCTTTTGCAATCGAGGAAAAGATGTTTATTGAAGGAACCTCCCTTTCTCACTACTATAGAGAAAAGAAGGGAGATGATTCAAATGCAAGACCCTTACGTACGAAGAGCCGAATGCGGCTCTGAGCAAAGAGTTCTTCTTTCTCTTGGTTCAGAGCCTTTCCCATATTGAGTTGAGGATCTCTTTGCTCATCTATATACGCACCTCACGCTATATAGACAGGAGCAAAGCACATGAAATACAAAAATGCACAAGACCTATTGCCAGACGATCTGCTACGGCAAATTCAGCATTACGTACAAGGAAGTTACTTGTACATCCCGATCCACCACGAAAACAAACGACAATGGGGCGCCTCCACAGACACAAAGCAATGGCTAAGCGAGCGTAATCAGGCGATTTGGCAAGCCTACCGCGAAGGGGCTTCTGTCAAAATGCTCGCCCAGAAACATTACTTGACCGAACACAGCATTCGGCGCATTATTCGTGAACATAAATGAGACAGAGAAAAGGTCGACCGTGTGTCTGCTCTACTCTTGCGTTACACTCCTTTTTAAGATGAGTCAGTCAGGAGGGACAACATATGAATCAGATTCACTTTCTCGACATTTCGTTTATGTACAATGGAGCTACGCAGGTCATTACCCCTGTGCTGCTACAGGATGAGCATGAACGGATTCTTGTGGACTGTGGGTATCCGGACTTTTTGCCTTTGCTTCAGGAAGCCGCACACAAGCAACAGCTTACGCTCGACGACCTTACGAAGGTCATTGTGACGCATCACGATATGGATCACATCGGTTCTTTGGCAGCGTTAAAAAGAACCTATCCGCACATCGAAATCATCGCCTACGAATCCGAAGCACCGTACATCGCTGGACAAAAGACATCTTTGCGATTGGAACAGGCGCAAGCAACACTAGACCATCTGTCGTCGGGTGAAAAGCAGCACGCTGAGGAATTTATTCGCTTTTTGCAGTCCATCGAGCCCTCTGCGGTTGATCGAACCGTAACGAATCACGAATGCCTGCCTTTGTGCGGCGGCATCGAGATCATTCATACACCTGGACATATGCCGGGACATATTTCATTGTATTTGATTGCAAGCAAAACACTGATTGCCGGTGATGCTGTTGTCATCGAAAACGGTAGACTCGAAATTGCCAATCCGTCCTATACGCTGGATATGCAGGAAGCGATTCGCTCTGTCCGCCGCTTGCTCGATTATGACATTGAGCAGTTGATTTGCTATCACGGTGGAGCGTTTCAGGGGGACGTCAAGAAAGCGCTGCGGGAACTAATCCAAGCCTACGACCCGACCCAGGAGGTTTTGAACGGATGAAACAGAACAAATACGATGAGCCAGGTTTCTTCGGCATATACAGTCAAATGGCTCGTTCAGTTGAGGGCCTGAACGCAGCGGGAGAATGGCATGCGTTTCGGGAGCTACTGCCTACCCTTCGCGAGAAAAAAGTGCTCGACCTAGGCTGTGGCTTCGGCTGGCATTGTCGATATGCGCGTGAGCAGCAGGCACGCTCCGTTGTGGGTGTGGACCTTTCCGAAAAAATGCTGGCGCGTGCCAAAGAGACGACAACAGATCCCGCCATCAAGTACCTGCGTCTTCCGATTGAAGACATTGATTTTGCTCCAGAGGAATTCGACGTCGTTATCAGCTCCTTGGCCATCCATTATGTGGAGCGCTTTGATTTGCTTTGCCAACGTGTTTATCACTGTCTTGCTCCTGGAGGTTCCTTCGTTTTCTCCGTGGAGCATCCCGTCTTCACCGCTCTGGCTGAACAGGACTGGCATTACGGACCCCGAGGTGAACGCTTGCACTGGCCTGTGGACAACTATCAGCAGGAGGGCATCCGGCAAACCAACTTTTTGGATCATGAAGTCGTCAAGTATCACCGAACGTTTTCAAGCTATATGAACGATCTCCTCGGTGCCGGATTTCACCTTACAAAAGTCGCTGAGCCTGGTCCTCCTGAAGAAATGCTGGATATACCCGGGATGCGAGACGAAATCCGTCGGCCGATCTTCTTGTTGATCGCCGCCAGCAAGCCAGCTACCTAACCAATAAAAAAGCTCCCCGTCCTCCACGTCATTTCCGTGTTTGGACGGGGGGCTCTGTTATTCCCCAGCAGCCTCCAGATTTTTAAACTGGTTGTAAAACAATTGATAGTAGGTACCTTTTTGCTCAATAAGTTCATCGTGACTGCCTTTTTCCACGATCTCTCCCCGATCCACGACCATAATCGTGTCGGCATCCCGAATAGTATTAAGCCTGTGCGCAATCACAAAGCTCGTACGCCCCTCCATAATGGTGAGGAGCGCATCCTGGATATTCAGCTCTGTCCGTGTGTCGATGCTACTTGTCGCCTCATCGAGTATGAGCAGCGAGGGCTTGGCGAGTATGACGCGGGCAATCGCCAAAAGCTGGCGTTGTCCCTGACTCAGGTTGCCCCCATTTTCTGTCAGCATCGTATCATAACGCATCGGAAGCCGATTGATGAACGCATCAGCATTTGCCATTTTCGCAGCGGCTACTACCTCTGTATCTGTCGCATTCGGCTTGCCGTACATAATATTTTCCTTGATGGTACCTGAGAACAAGTACGTATCCTGCAAAACAAAGCCAAAGCTGCGCCGCAAGCTGTCCCGCGAATACTCTCGAATGTCTTTTCCGTCCAAATAAATCGTACCCGAGGTCACATCATAAAACCGCGTGAGCAAATTCACGATAGTGGTTTTGCCTGCACCCGTCGGTCCGACTAGCGCGATGGTGCTCCCCGCCTGTGCCTCGAAGCTGATATTTTTCAAAATCAGTTGATCTGGACGATAGCCAAAGCTGACCTGATCGAACACAACGTGACCCTTCGGCTGTGCGAGCACACTGGCACCCGGAAAATCCACTGGCTCCTCTTGTTCGTCCAAAACCTCAAACACCCGCTCCGCCCCAGCAACACCGGATTGAAGCACATTGAAAATGTTCGCGAGGTCGTTCAACGGACGGACAAACTGTCGGGAATAACTGAGAAAGCTCGCAATCACACCGACTGTGATCAATCCTTTGACAGCGAGAACGCCTCCGACAATCGCCACCATGGCAAAGCCGAGGTTGTTAATCACGTTCATGATCGGCATGAGAAAGCCCGTCCATACCTGTGCCTTCATCCCGATCTTGCAAAGCCGGTCATTGATCGTCGTAAAGTCCTCAATGGCTTTTTGCTCATAATTGAAGGCCTGCACTACCTGTATGCCTGAAATCGTCTCTTCAATGTGTCCATTTAGCTTGCCTAGCTCCATCTGCTGATTTTTGAACAGTACGCTCGTTCGTTTGGCAATCGTTCGTGTGAGCAGAAATACGAGTGGCACCGTGATCAGACATGCGAGTGTCAGGATCGGGGACAAGACGAGCATCATCACCAGCGAACCGAGGATCACGATCCCCCCTGACATCAATTGCGTTGTGGATTGGGAAATGGAGTTGCTGACGTTGTCGATATCATTCGTGAGCCTGCTCATTAACTCCCCGTGCGTACGCGAATCGAAATAAGCAATGGGCAGCTTTTGCAGCTTGTCAAAAAGGGCTTGCCTCAGATTCGTGACGATCCGCTGCGAGATGCCTGCCATCAACCAGCTTTGCAAAAACGTCAGTGCCCCATCGAAGATGTACGAGCCGAGCAAGGCAAGAATAAGGATAGACAAAAAGCTAAGAGCTTCCTCGCCACCTGTCATCGCATCAATCGACTTTCCGATCAAATAAGGGGCAGACAGCATAAGGAGTGCATCCACAAATACAATGGCGAAAACGATCGGCAGCAGCTTTTTTTCTTTGCCAAAAGCTTGCCAGAGTCTTTTTAGCGTACCTAAAAAATTTTTGGGCTTACTGACTGGACCTCTGGCAGCACCATGTCCAAAGCCCCGGCCAGGTCTCGGTGAAAAGACAGGTTGTTGTTGCTTCTGTTGACTCACCTTACTTCACCTCCCGGCCGATTTGTGACTGAAAGATTTCCTGATAGACCTGGCAAGAGGTCATCAATTCGTCATGCGTACCGACGCCCGCAACTTCTCCATTGTCGAGCACGATGATTTTGTCCGCATCCATGACAGAGGTAATTCGCTGTGCGATCAAAATGCAGGTAAGGCCAGCCGCATAGGCTCGGAGCGCATCCTTAATTTTCCCTTCTGTCGCCACATCTACCGCGCTTGTGCTGTCATCGAGAATGAGGATTTCCGGCTTTTTCACCAAGGCCCTGGCTATAGAAATACGCTGCTTCTGTCCTCCAGAGAAGTTGACTCCTCCCTGCCCTACGCGTGTCTCATAGCCTTCAGGAGTGGCGGAGATGAACTCGTGAGCCTGCGCCATACGTGCCGCTTGCTCGACCTCCTCGTGGGTCGCCTCTGCCTTGCCCCAACGAATGTTTTCCATCACTGTACCTGTGAACAGCATTGTTTTTTGCGGCACAATCGCCATTTTTTCGCGCAATCGCTTCGGTTCGATATCGCGTACATCGATGCCATCTACTCGAATCGTACCTTCCGTTACATCATAAAACCGTGGAATCAAACCAACCAAACTGCTTTTTCCAGAGCCTGTCGACCCGATAATCCCGACTGTCTCCCCCGGCAGACAAGTAAACGAAATCTGCTTGAGTACTGGCTGTCCGCCTTCTCCATCATACGAGAAGCTGACCCCTTCGAAGTCGATGCGTCCCTTTTTGCCTGGAAGCTCGTGAAGTTGTTCCTCCTTCCAGCTCATTTGGTTTTCCTCCGCAAATACTTCTCCGATGCGTCCTGCCGATGCTTTTGCCCGCACAAACATGTTAAATACCAAGGAAATCATCATGAGTGAAAACAGGATTTGCGTCATGTAGTTCGTAAACGCGATGATATGACCGACCTCGATGCTTCCTTGTTCTACGCCAAGCCCCCCAAGCCAGAGGACCGCGACAATTCCGAGATTCATCGTCAGCATGATCGCTGGACTGAAGATGGACATCACCCGCGTAGCCGAGACCGATTTGGATTGCAGCTCTTCGTTTGCCCGTGTAAACTTGCCACGCTCAAAATCAAAGCGATTAAATGCCTTAACGACTCGTACCCCAGATAAATACTCACGCATCGCACCGTTCACTCGGTCGAGCGCTTGCTGTACCTTCAGGAAGAACGGAAAACCGATTTTCATATTCAAGAAAATAAACAGACCCACAATGGGCACGACTACGGCGAGAATCACAGCCAAATCCACGTTCAATTGGGTTGCCATAAACAACCCGCCAATGCACATCAACGGTGCTTTGACGAAGATTCGCATCATGCCGTTTACAAACATCTGCACTTGATTGACGTCATTAGTCAGACGTGTCACGAGTGAGGCTCTATCGAACTTGTTCAGGTTTTCAAAGGATAAGGATTGCACTTTGGAAAACAAATCTGCGCGCAGCTGCGCACCAAAGTTTTGCGACACGTATGTCGCCAGCACATTGCGGATCGATGCCGCGATTGCCCCCAATGCTGTAACAAGCAGCATCAGCCCGCCTGTCTTGAGCACGTAATCCATATCCCGGTTTCCGATACCCGTATCGATAATGTGAGACAGAATCGTCGGCTGCAATAGATCACATACCGCCTCCAACGCTAAGAAAAACATGGAAATCCCGGCGACTACGCCGTATTTTTTTATGTATTTATTGTAGAAGCGCATCCGTTCACCCCATCTGTGTTCTTACGTCCAAGATAAACCTTAGCTAGGGAAATGTCACGAGAGATTGTCAAAATAGAAGTGTGGGACTTACAGGTTTTTCCTACCATTGTCGTCGAAATGATAGGTGATAGATTTTTGGTCGAATGGGAGATGAAAGGATGGCTCAATCACTGTTAAAAGGCATGGAAGGGGTTTTTATACCTGTGACGGACCCCGGTGCGTCTGCAAAATGGTATGAAGAAAAGCTTGGGTGCATACCTTTGTTTGTGGAAGAGGAGGCGGTCACGATGCGGATTTCTGAGGAATCAAGCACCGTAATCTGTCTCGTCCGCGTAGAGAACCATCAGCCGATGACATTTCCGGAAAATCGTTTTGGTGTCGGCAAATACTATAATTTTCTCCCCGCCGACATTGAGGCGGCACATCAGCTGTTAACAGAACGTGGAGTAAGGGTAACCCCGATTGATGGATTTGGGTCCACGAAGGTGCTGACGTTTTTTGACCCAGACGGGAATCCACTTGGGATGTGCCAGTATTGAATGGACAAAAAGGGCAAAAAGCTGGAATCTTTTTTCGATCCCGTGCTTTTTGCCCTCAGTTCGTTTCTTACGTCTTTTATTCCTGTGGAACAGCGCCTTGATCCATATGCAAGAACTCCC
Source organism: Brevibacillus sp. HB1.3 (assembly GCF_013186635.1). Lineage (NCBI taxonomy): Bacteria > Bacillati > Bacillota > Bacilli > Caryophanales > Paenibacillaceae > Brevibacillus > Brevibacillus sp. HB1.3. The sequence continues at coordinate 332,196 of NZ_JABMIT010000004.1, forward strand.
ACTGATGGCCGTCCAAATCTTGAAAGCTCCAGCCGTACATGAAGCCATGGTCAACCGGGTCTTTCGCTGGAGTTGCGCCCGCAGCAAATGCTTTGTTTACGATCTCATCGACTTGCGCTCTGCTGTCAGCAGACAACGCGACAATGACCTCGGTACTTCTGGTTGCATCCGTCAGCTCTTTTTTCGTAAACGTTTGGAAAAACTCTTCAACGAGCAGCATGGCAAAAATGTTTTCGCCGATCACCATGCATGCTGCATTTTGATCAGTAAATTGCGGGTTAAATTCATACCCGATCGCCGTAAAAAAGTCGATTGATTTGTTGAGGTCCTTCACGGGTAAATTAACGAAAATTTGTTTGGATTGCAATGCCATGTGTGATTCCTCCTCGGGTTTGTTTTTCCTTGATGTCTATATCCTAGCATTTCCGATTACCCGAGGCTTCTTATGGATTGCTATTTTGCCATGTAAGTATGTGGCTTTCCAATTGAGCTTCTATGCCGATGGACGCTCAGAACGAGACCTAGGACAGCGAAATGAGCCAAAGCAGTCCCTATGTTGCCATAGCTGAGAAAAGGAATCTCAATATTCACGATTGGCAGCATGCCGGTTGACATCAGCAGTGGCCAAACGAAGAACAGAGAGAATAAAGGAACGATACTGACAATGAGATGCTTCCCATACGGCTCGTCCACTTCCTTGACTACCCGAGCCAGTCTTATTATAAACAGAACAATGGCTAACAAGATCAAAATGCCCGCAATCCAGCCATAACTATGGATTAAGTAAGTAAATTTGAAATCGGAGTCTAAATAAGGCATTCTCGGTAATGGAGCATTGGAGCCCCTTCCCCAAAAACCTGCCGAGCGAATTGCTTCCATCGCCTCTAGATATTCATATCCCTTTCCGAGCGGATCTTGGGTCGGTTGTACCCAGCCCTGCACCCTTCCTAGCGTGTATCTATCCAATAAACAGGCAGCTGTCCAAACAATAGCAGACACAATCACTAGATAGAGTTTTTCTTTCCGGACGGTTTTCGTATACATCATGAGTATCATGAATCCAAATAGGTAGAGCATGAGTTCCATAATTGATCCAGCCATAACAAAAAGGCAAGCTGGCAGCAAAACAAATACAGTCAGCTTGGAAGCCGTGCTCCGAAATCGCCACGTCCTGGTAAGAAGCATACCCGCAACGCTTATGAGAAACAAATACATGGACATTGCCACAAAATCGATCCTAATCGAGCCACCAAGGTACATATATGTTTTTCCATTCATTGTATAGCCGTACGCAAGAATGAGAAAAAACACGCCCACAGTCAGCATGTACAAATGCAACGAGTACCGCAAAAGCTTGCGATAATCCGTAAAAGTAACAGCGAGCATCACCCCGATACCAAATAAGGCATAGAACCAGTAACTGTCCAGTTTAAACTCGATAAAACTGACCTGCATGCCATACATCGTAAACAACCCTACAGCCAGGAAAGCCACCACATACACTAGAAGCCTCCACTCCACTTTGGGCTTATAAATCCGATGCAGCTGCTTCCCAACAGCAGCAGAATCACCCATTTGCAAAATGGCTTGCTTCACCGCTTCTTCCTCTTCCACGCCCTCGTCCATCTGCTCATCCATCAAATCAAGCAGGTGACTTTCCAGCTCATCGCGAATTCTGCGATGCATTTCCGTTGCCCGCACATGGCGACATACTTGATCGAGATAGTCTACAATCAATGGATGTGTATTCGTCTGTTTCATGCTCTTCCCTCTCCCAGCACCCGATCAATCCCATCGCGGAACGTATGCCACTCGTGCTTTTTCTCTTTCAATTGCCCGCGACCTTCTGCCGTAATCCGATAGTATTTACGCTTCCTCCCATCCTTCTCATCCCAATACGCTTCCACATAACGCTCCGCTTCCAGCGCATGCAGGATCGGATACAGTGTCCCTTCTTTTAGCGTAAACAGACCATTTGACTCCTTCTCGATGGCTTTCGCGATCTCGTACCCGTACATTTCCTTTCGATCCAGCATCGTCAAGATCAGGATCACGGTGCTGCCTTTTAAAAGCTCCTTATTGATTTTCATAGTGCCTCCCGATTTAATCGCAAATACCTAGATAGACAATACATCATAAATCTATGTATGTAACTATATCACCCAAATCTTGTAAGATCAACACATGCTTGACATTCATCTTTCGCGAAACGCCTACCTTCTACATACAAAAATGGAAAGAGAAGGTGATTCTACCTATGAAAAAGACCAAATACGTCAACATTCTGTTCGCTCTAAGCCTTACTCTATCAATCGTTCCTTCTGTCGCACATTCCGAAAATGCCATCCGTTCAGACAGACCGGAAACGACAGTACTCAAGTACGTTCCGACAGATAAAGAGATTCAGGTACCCCCTGGTCTAACGGAACCATTTTTCGTACCATTTGCAGGATCGAGTCCGAATGATCCCTATTACAAAGAGTTCAAGCATGCCGGATTTGATTTTGAGTATTGGGACGAGCGCTACAAGCCAGAGCAGGAAGACAACGAGATTGATATTTATGTTCCGCTCTTCAAATAAGAGACATAGCGAAAAACCAGGGAATCTCCTCCCTGGTTTTTCTGTTGTTTCGCTGTTATTAACTACGCACCCACTCCCCTGTCAGCGCATCAACCATATAGAGCGGTGTGTCGTGATAATAAATATGATAGACGAGACGTGGTTCTAATTTTCCTGTAGTTGGATTCTCCATCAACTTGTAGACCAAACGGAGCGGGCGATGGGTGACGTATACGCTAGTCGCGTCTTCCCGTGACATTGCCTTGCTTTTGTCAGGAAGCTGCTTAGACTCCATGGTATACGTAGGATCGACCCCGATTACCTGTTTCCTGTCCACATCAAAATGAACCGTATACCCCCCCATAATCGGTACTCCCTGATGGGACTTGAAGAATTGATAAGTTTCGATGTTGCCTTTTCTAGTGGCAGAACCAAGTAGCAGTTCTTTGGTGTCTAACGGAAGGTATTTCTGAAATTGCTTTGCTGCTTCTTGTACATTTTCCATCTTCGGATGAGGGAGCTTTTCCTTTTTCTCATGGATATTTTCATACCGGTAGTTCAGAATTTTTCCTGTATCTGTTACTACGTCCAGTTCTATTTTCTGTTTGGTTCGCGTTTCCATTTTGTACGTATGTACGCCTGAGCCTTCTTGAATAACGAAGGAAAACGGAGGCTCGAATCCCCACTCCCGAAAAAGTCTATCTGCTTCTTCGATGTTGGGAGCTACCAGCTTTATGCCTCCCGGTTTCACAGGAATTGGCGGCAGATCTACTAGACTGTAATCGGGATGATAGCGTTCTGTGGGGTAAATTTCTCCTGTAATGGCATCAATGTCACCTGAAAAAGGAAACTCATATTGCAATCGCCATTCCCACTCTGAATAGAGCAGCCGGGCGCTTTGCCCAAAAATTTGTTCTGCCTGTTTTACTGGCATTGCCTTGTTGGGATCTGGAAAGACCATGCCTGTCGTATCGTTTGTCTGTACCACTTTTTTATGCTGCCTGCCCGCCTTGTCTATTGTAAACGTGTATTGGTCGTCAAGAACCGGAATGTTGTTAACCGTCTTGTTCATCACGACATGACCTGTTTCTGTATTGGACAGCATGCCGTTTACCGCATATTGGCTTGCATCTCGCCCTGCCAATTCTTGCAGCAGCTTCTTCGCCTGCTCGTATACAGGATGGGCGGGAAGCTGCGAACTACTGGTTGCCGTCACTTGAGGGTCCACGCGTTCGTTTTGCCCCATCCCAGCCATGATGTACAGCCCAAAGCCAGAAGCGATCACCATTGCTGTCAACCCTACAGTCAACGGATTCATGAACAGCCGTCCCCCCTTGCCGACCCGAATTACTTCTTGTTCCAGCACTGTACGTAAACTCTCTACAAACTCCTTACGTGGGGGGGTACTTTTTTGCAGAGTCACTAACCGTTCCAGCATATCTCGTTCATTTTGCCAATCCACTGTACAATTCCCCCTTCTTCGTATGCGAAAGTTTTCCATGCAGCAGCTTCAGTGCCCGGTGCATCGTCGTTTTCACGTTTGATTCAGAACAACCCAGTATTTCAGCAGTCTCTTTGACGCTGTACTCTTTAATGCCTCGCAGAATGACAACCATGCGGTGATGCGGTGGCAGTCCCTTGATCGCAGCGATCAATTCCTGCTCGTCCTCCCGGCTTTCCGCTTCCTGTGCCGGATTCCCTTCTGGGGCTGGCATCACAACAGACAACCAGTCCCCTGACAACAGCTTTTGCCACTTGCGTTTTCGATAATAATTCATCGCTGTATGCTTCGCGATCGCAAACAGCCATGTCTTCACGTCAGATCGCTCTTCAAATCGTTCAAGCGAGCGAATCACTCGCAAAAAAACCTCCTGCGTCAAATCTTCTGCATCATTCTGACTGCCGGCAAAATACAGCAAAAATTGATATACATCATGATAATGCCGCTCATAGATGGTCATAACCTGATGTTTCATTTCTTCATACAAAGAAGCTCCTCCATTCTCTTGCTGTCGGCTGATCGACTACTTTCCTATGCGAAAATTTTCTTGGATACCCATTAGTGTCTTGAGCAGGAAAAAGGTTACAGCAGAATGTTTGAAAATGTTCAGGAATGCAACAGCGACGGATGGATCGGGTAGCCTATAATTTACATGAGTCCTGCTACTTTCCTGATAACACAAGAAGTAAGAACGGAGTGACCTGTATGTATAAACGGCTACTAGCTATCCCGATTGCCGCCTTGCTCCTCGTCCTGGCAGCCTGCGGAAATGGTGGACAAACGGGCGATTCAGCGGCAGCGAAACCGACCAGATCGATCAATTACCTAGGCAACACTTATACAATTCCGGCCAGAACCAAGGCTATTGTTTTCGTAGGCTTCCCTGCTTCGTACGAAGATTCTTTCTTGCTGGGAATCCCGCCCGTCGCAGCTACGGTGGATAAAAACGGAAAGTTTCCGCCGGAATATCAAGCCATGATCAGAAATGCCAAGCATCTCCCCTATCATATAACAGATAACCTAAGTGACCTGGTTGCCCTTGAACCTGACGTCATCATGACAACTGACAAGACCTCCAAGGAAGACTTGGCCAAATTACAAACCGCTGCATCCGTCATTCCCGTCTCTACAAACGGAGCTCATTGGCAAGAAAACTTGCGTCTGCTGGCAGATGTTCGTGGAAGAGATGACAATTTGGATACCTTCATAGGTAAAGTGAAGCAAAATGCACAGGAACTCCGCGACAAGCTCTCTCCACTCCCGGAAAAGAAAGTGCTGACGCTGTGGTTCCAAGAAGGCTCCTTTTACGCCTATCCAAAGGATGAACGGTACAATAACCTGTTATATACGGACTTGACCCTGCCTGTCCCAGATGTCGTCGCGAATATGAAGGAGCGTACCGCACTCTCTATGGATGCTCTGGCAAAAGAAGATCCCAACTACTTGTTTGTGATGGTCACAAAAGAAGACCAGCCCGCTTTCAAGCAGTTGCAAGAGCAGCCTGCATGGAAAAATCTACGTGCAGTCAAAGCCGATCAAATGTACGTGAATGCAGTTGAACCAGGATTAGCTGGTGGCACGGCCTACAGCAACCAACAGTTTTTAAATGCTGTTCGAAAACAGATGCTAAAGATGAGTGAATAAAAAGATGGGCTTTGCCCATACTATACTCATCGAGCTCGGTGGTGTGTTTTCAATCAGGCTGTAGACCTTTACGGAGGCGATGTGCCATGGATGATTTACACGATCACCTAGTGAGTAAGGGAAACCGTACACTGCTTTAAGCTTCTAACTTCATACTGGAGGTAGATGCGTCGCACGTGATGATCGGTAGCACCTCAAAACTAACGAGCTCGATATATGCCGTCTCCTTTATGGAGGCGGTTTTATTTCTTTTAAAAATCGTTTGTCGGGCGGTAGTGGTGGGGAGGAAACAGGAGAAAACGCTCAGCTTCTTGTCCCACCCCCAAGGTAGCGTAAGCTGCCCGGCTCCATGAAAAAAAGCGAAACCCGCGTCCAAAGTCGTTCTTTCAGGGAGTGTCTCAGAGGTGGACGCTAAAAAGCCTGTTTCTCTTTTTTTCATTGCGCCTCGGTCGGTGTCCCAAAGATCTTCGCTTTTTTCTCCTGTTTCCTCTACGAGCTTTCCGTGTTAAACGAGTTTTAAAAGCCTTAAAAGATGGAAGAATGTGTTCCGTTACGCCAGAGAAGAATATTTCCAGACGTAGCGACTTGTGGAGTCCTACCGAGCGGAGAAGGGATTTGCGGGCAAAAGAAACGCAACCGTGCCCGCGCGACGAAGCGGCTACCACTTTTGTGTTTCCCCGCAAATTCCTTCGGAGCGGACAGTCTCAACCCTCAGCAAGACGAAGCCTGGAGCCCAGACTGGAAATATTCTTCTCTTCACTGCAGCCACATAAGTGTCGCTGTAGTGGTGGGGAGGAAACAGGAGAAAACGCTCAGCTTCTTGTCCCACCCACTGGGGGATTGACTGCCCGGCTCCATGAAAAAAAGCGAAACCCGCGTCCAAAGTCGTTCTTTCAGGGAGTGTCTCAGAGGTGGACGCTAAAGGCTTGTTTCTCTTTTTTTCATTGCGCCTCGGTCGGTGTTCCAAAGATCTTCGCTGTTTTCTCCTGTTTCCTCTACGAGCTTTCCTTGTGATCTGATTTTTTTAAATCCCTAAAAGAATGAAGAATCACATCTGTTCCGACAGAGAAGAATATTTCCAGACGTAGCGACTTGTGGAGTCCTACCAAGCGGAGAAGGGATTTGCGGGCAACAGAAACGCAACCGTGCCCGCGCTTCGAAGCGGCTACCACTTTTGCGTTTCCCCGCAAATCCCTTCGGAGCGGACAGTCTCAACCCCCAGCAGGACGGAGCCTGGAGCCTAGACTGGAAATATTCTTCTCTTCACTGCAGCCACATACATAAGAACCTTAAGTAAGTTGCTGTAGTGCTGGGGAGGAAACAGGAGAAAACGCTCAGCTTCTTGTCCCACCCGCTGGAGGATTGACTGCCCGGCTCCATGAAAAAAAGCGAAACCCGCGTCCAAAGTCGTCCATTCAAGAGGCGTCTCAGAGGTGGACGCTAAAAGCTTGTTTCCCTTTTTTTCATTGCGCCTCGGTCGGTGTACCAAAGATCTTCGCTTTTTTCTCCTTTTTCCTCTACGAGCTTTCCGTGTTAGATGGGTTTTAAAAGCCTTAAAAGATGGAAGAATGTGTTCAGTTACGACAGAGAAGAATATTTCCAGACGTAGCGACTTGTGGAGTCCTACCAAGCGGAGAAGGGATTTGCGGGCAACAGAAACGCAACGTGCCCACGCGACGAAGCGGCTACCACTTTTGCGTTTCCCCGCAAATCCCTTCGGAGCGGACAGTCTTATCCCCCAGCAGGACGGAGCCTGGAGCCTAGACTGGAAATATTCTTCTCCCTACCGCAGCCACATAGTAGGAACCTTAAGTTGTTGCTGTAGTGCTGGGGAGGAAACAGGAGAAAACGCTCAGCTTCTTGTCCCACCCGCTGGAGGATTGACTGCCCGACTCCATGCAAAAAGCGAAACCGCGTCCAAAGTAGTCCTTTCAGGATGCCTTCTCAGAGGTGGACGCTTAAGGGCGTGTTTCGCTTTTTGCATTCCGCCTCGGTCGGTGTACCAAAGATCTTCGCTTTTTTCTCCTGTTTCCTCTACGAGCTTTCCGTGTTAAACGGGTTTTAAAAGCCTTAAAAGATGGAAGAATCTCATCTGTTACGCTAGAGAAGAATATTTCCAGACGTAGCGACTTGTGGAGTCCTTCCCAGCGGAGAAGGGATTTGCGGGCAACAGAAACGCAACGTGCCCGAGCTACGAAGCGGCTACCACTTTTGCGTTTCCCCGCAAATCCCTTCGGAGCGGACAGTCTAGCCCCCACGCAGGACGGAGCCTGGAGCCTAGACTGGAAATATTCTTCTCTTCACCACAGCCACATACATAAGAACCTTAAGTTGTTGCTGTAGTGCTGGGGAGGAAACAGGAGAAAACGCTCAGCTTCTTGTCCCACCCGCTGGGGGATTCACTGCCCGGCTCCATGAAAAAAAGCGAAACCCGCGTCCAAAGTCGTTCATTCAAGAGGTGTCTCAGAGGTGGACGCTAAAAGCGTGTTTCCCTTTTTTTCATTGCGCCTCGGTCGGTGTACCAAAGATCTTCGCTTTTTTCTCCTGTTTCCTCTACGAGCTTTCCGTGTTAGACGAGTTTTAAAAGCCTTTAGGCGGGGAATTGATTATGTTCTAATGCACAGTGATGGTCATGACTACGACAAATTAGATACCTCGCTTTCGGAACTTGAGGGACATATTGATTTGCTGGTTCAAAAGTTCGGTGTATATAAAGAGGATTGTAGGTTGATAAGTTACTCATGGTATAACGGTGGGGATGAGCCGATTAGATTTTAAAAAATAAAATTAACAAAGGAGGTATTGTATGTCACTTGTAGCAAATGAACGTGAAACGGCGATTCATTGTGATGATGAAACAAAAACATGGAGAATCTACACAATGCAGCAACGCGTAATTACGAAGCTGAAAAGAGCTGGAATTGAACCTTATAAGATTCAAGAAGATGGTGGTCATTGGTACAAGGATGTTCCATTTAATCAAATCTCGCTCCGTTCTGAAAGCAAAGGCAGAGAGATGACTGAAGAGCAACGACAGGCAGCGGCAGAGCGTCTGAAGAAGGCTAGAAAGGCTAGAAATGAGCAAAGGTAGGGTTTAATGAAAGAAATAAAAACAATTGATGGATTTATTGTCATGGTTGATGATGAAGATTATGAATACATATCACTATATGATTTACATGTTAATAAAGATGGCTATGTTATCTGTAGACCAAAAGAGAAATATAAAAAGATGGGTTTATTCTCATCAATGTCATTGCATAAAGTACTGATGAATCCAGACAAAACAGGAAGATCCATTAATGTAGATCACAGAGATGGTAATGAGCTTAATAATCAAAAACAAAACCTAAGAATCTGTTCACATCAAGAAAATATGAGAAACAGAAAGCCCCAATCAGTCTATGCTGATCAAGAAGTATACTCTGAATATAAGGGAGTAACATGGTGTAAATCTGTTGGTAAATGGATGGTACAACTTAGAGGTTTTGACGAGGGCAGACGTGGATACATAGGTGTATTTACAAATGAAATAGCCGCAGCGAATGCATACAATTACTACGCACAATTACATCATGGTGAGTTTGCTTTACTAAATGTAGTAGAGTATATGCCAAAAGAGGAATGGGAGAAATACAGTTCGTCTAGTAAGAAAACATCCAAATATAGAGGCGTTTGTCTTAATAAAGACACTGGAAAGTTCTTAGTGCAAATTTATGATACCAAGAAGAGAATTCGTATTGGTGAATATGAAACCGAAGAAGAGGCTGCTTTGGCTTATAATCAGAAGGCAATTGAACTAAAGGGTAATAAAGCAAAATTAAATGTTATAGACGAAATTTCTTTAAAATGATGTTTTTATTAAAATAAGAAAGGCACTCCCTATGAAGTGCCTAAGATAAAATTACTTCTTCGATTCTATTGCTTCTAACAGATCTGCTTCATTGATAGAAGGTAACGCATTCTCTTCAGTTACATTTTCGAATTCAATATTTGACGGATTTTCCCTTAATCCTTTCGAACTCGTCATTTTAAATAATTGATTAGGTGTGTTTGGAATATAAGTATATTTCTTCAATTCGTCATCATATTCGCCACTCAGAAATAACAGATATTCACCATTGTCTATCTCATGAAAATCTGCGTCAACAATGTTAGCAAGCTCTTTGTTGTCGCCTAAATCTAGAGCTATAAGGTGATAAACTTCGATGCTTTCACCCTCTGTTATCTTGGCGTCAGAAAGGTTGCTATATAATTTGTCCACTTGTACTTCGTAGACATTATAAACAACAGATCCCACTTTTTCTTGTCTAAACTCTGTTGGTACTTTTCCCTTTATGATTACATTGGCTTTTTCGACAATTTCTTCAGTGGATTTAAATGTTCTAGATAATGCAAGGCTATGAGAGTTTGATTGATTGAATTCTTTATATAGCAGCGCAGAACCAACGCCAGCAATTACTGCTACCATAGATACAATGGTAAGCAATTTTTTCATCGTTTACACATCCTTTCAATAATTAATTGTTGTCGTAGAGACCTTTAAGTTCAGTTTTGTCATACTTTGTAGGACCATGGATATCCCAGTCAAAAACATCACTACCATCCATTATGGAGTCTTCACTTGTGTCTTCAGGATGTGCAAGACCAAGTGTATGACCGAATTCATGAGTCATGGTTTTTATCGTATCATCCATGTCAAGATCGTCACACATAGACTTTACAATTATTATCTCTGCTGAGGCGTATGGAGACCGATTCATTCTACCTCGATCATCATAGGGTATTCCAAGCCCATAAGTACCAAGTCTGTAAAGTTCCTTATCGGTTCTTGAATCTGGATGTTCTACAGAAATAGCGCCAGTATCATTAGAGTCTGCTGGAGAAAGGTTGATTTCACTTATTCCGTTCCACTCATCAGCAGCAGACCAAAGCAAGTCCGAGTATTTTTTATCTAGGTTGATATCTTCATATGTAACATTATAGATGTCCCATTCTCCTCCGAGATAGTCAGCAAATGCACTTGTTGTAAAAAATGAAAGCGAAGCAACGACAGTGAATATACCAGCAGCAACCTTTGTCCTTTTACGTGACATAAAATATCCTCCTGATTAAAAAAATTTTACTGCATTCCAGAATATAACACTATCCGATAATTGTAAAGATTTGGTGAGTTTTGTTTATTAATTCAGATTAAAAACTACTTTTAGTGAGAAAGGTGTAAATAAATGAAGGTAATCGACATAGTTATCTACTTTGAAACTGAAGGTGATGATTTAAAGAAGTTGCAAGATATCGGTTTTGTACAGTCTAAGGAGTTTAAAAATTATTACCATAAAAAACATGGAGATCATTTGCTGGTAGGTTACAATCAATTTGACCACTTAAAGATTGGGGTTTCAGATTACGCTGATCCAAGTGAAATTAGAAGAATCAAAGACATGAAGGAGCACGATGTTGAGCATTTCTGGGATTCCTTTGAACTTGATAAATTAATAAACTTGTTGGGAAAGAATCCAGTGTTTGTGGAGGTTAAGATGTTCAAGGATCACACTGAAGAACTAATTAGTGTTGGTTGGGTAGATGAGTATGGATTTAAAGTCTATAGCTATGAAGAGCTAACTTACAACAAACCAGTTGGAGCATCTTATTTCTGGCTACAAGATAAGAAACCAGAAGTGGATTACACGAACATGAGCTATTACGATTAACAGAAAGATATACAACGCTTTATACCATTCAAATTTTAAGAAGGCAATCATCCCCCATATTTTTAGTCTTTGATTCGAAAGAAAAGATGGAAGAATGTGTTCAGTTACGACAGAGAAGAATATTTCCAGACGTAGCGACTTGTGGAGTCCTACCCAGCGGAGAAGGGATTTGCGGGCAAAAGAAACGCAACGTGCTCACGCGACGAAGCGGCTACCACTTTTGCGTTTCCCCGCAAATCCCTTCGGAGCGGACAGTCTCAACCCCCAGCAGGACGGAGCCTGGAGCCTAGACTGGAAATATTCTTCTCTTCACTGCAGCAATACGCAGCACATAAAAAAAGACCCTTGTCCTAAAACAAAGGTCTTCTCCATTAAAAACATTATTCACCTAAATCAACGTTATGGTACACCTGTTGCACATCGTCCAAGTCTTCCAAAGCATCGATCAGCTTTTCGAATTGAGCTTGTACGTCTTCTGTCAGTGTTACTTCGTTTTGTGGCAGCATGGTCAGTTCAGCTACGGTAAACTCTGAGACGCCACCGTTTTTGAGTGCTTCTTGTACAGCGTGGAATTGTTCGGCATCTGCGTAAACGATGACAGCACCGTCTTCTTCCAAAATGTCGCGCACGTCTACGTCCGCTTCCATCAAGATTTCCAGCACTTCATCAGAGGATTTGCCTTCCAAGCCAAATACCGCTGTTGGGTCAAACATATAAGCAACCGAACCGGATACGCCCATGTTACCGCCGTTTTTGTTGAAAGCGGCGCGCACTTCAGGAGCTGTGCGGTTTACGTTGTTGGTCAGTGCATCCACGATGATCATGGAACCGTTTGGCCCAAAGCCTTCATAGCGCAGATCGCTAAACGTTTCATCAGAGCCGCCCTTTGCTTTATCAATCGCGCGGTCGATAATCGCTTTCGGTACGCTGTACGTTTTAGCACGCTCCAGGACGACCTTCAGAGCACGGTTGGACTCTGGGTCCGGCTCGCCTTGCTTTGCCGCCACGTAAATTTCCTTCCCGAACTTCGCGTAAATACGACTGGTGCTCGCGTCTTTAGAAGCTTTCTTTTCTTTAATATTGTTCCACTTACGACCCATAATCCCACTCTCTTTCAATATGACAGATTAAAAATATAAAAACTCCGGATTCCTTTTACACACTAGCCTATTATACCTCAATCTTATGAAAGATGTTAAGCAGTGGAAGAATTTAAAAGCACAGCCCCTTAGATAGGATAGCTGTGCTTTGGATTCAAAATCTTACTTCTTGGTCAATCCCTCATAGATCGTCTTGATATTCCATTCCATCATTTTGATGTACGTATCGCCATCTTCTCCGGGCTTTCCGAGCGAGTCTGTAAATACTTTCCCAACAATCGGTACACCTGTTTCATTCGATACCATCTCCATGCTGCGTGGATCGATACTCGTCTCTACGAACAGAGCCGGGATTTTTTTCGCACGGATTGTATCGACCACCTGTGTGACCTGCTCTGGTGTTCCTTGGTTCTCTGAATTGATTTCCCAAATGTATGCCGCTTCAAAATCGTACGCTTCGCTGAAATATTTGAACGCTCCCTCGCTCGTCACAAGCAAACGCTGTTCTTTCGGAATCTGGTTGTACTGCTTAACTGCTTCCTCATGCAGCGCAGTCAGCTGTTCGATGTACTTCTTGGCGTTTTGCTCATACGTTTCCTTGTGCGCTGGGTCCACCTTGATCAGGGCATTTTTTGCATTCTCCGCATACTTGATGCCATTGCGTACATCCAGCCAAGCGTGGGGGTCTTCTTCGCTCTCTTTGCCTTTGGTCGTCAAGTGCTTGGCTGCTACGCCCTCACTGAGACGGAACACAGGTGCATCCGGACCTGTTTTGCCTGCTGTGGTCATCAGTTTATCGAACCAGGCGTTACCTGCTTCCAAATTCAGTCCATTGTAGAAAACCGCATCTGCATCCGTCGTTTTTTGCACGTCAGCAGGCAGTGGATCATATTCATGCGGATTGGAGCCAATCGGAGCGAGACTATGGATCTCTACCCGATCTCCCCCAACGTTCTTCACGATGTCATACAGGATGGAATACGTGGTTACGACCTGTAGCTTGTCATTCTCTGATTTCGTGGGCTCGTTCGCACTTTGCGGAGCACCACACGCTGCCATTAATACGGTTGCTAGTAGAAAAACGAAAAACAGATTCCATTTCTTCATGACGATGATTCTCCTTTACTTTAAGAGCTCGATTCGTTTTTGCCGAGCTCGGATTGATTTCCATACCACCCCGTGTTTTCGGGAGAAGAGAAAGGCCAGGAAGAAGAGCACAGTTGCAACCACGACAATCGTGGCACCAGAGGCCAAATTATAGGTAAAGCTAAAATAAAGGCCGATAACCGAAGACAGCATCCCAAAACCGCCAGCCAAAAAGATCATGATCGACAAACGATCCGTCAAAAGATAAGCGGTAGCAGCCGGTGTAATCAGCATGGCGACGACGAGCACGATTCCTACGGTTTGCAAGGAAGCGACAGTTACCATCGTCAGCAAGGTCATCAGCAAGTAATGAATGAGGTTGTTACGCAAGCCGTAAGCAGCAGCAATGGTCGGATCAAACGAAGTCAATAACAGTTCTTTGAAAAAAGCGTAAACTGTCACGATGACGATGACCCCGATGCCAACCGTCACCCACATGTCTGAGGAACGCACAGCCAATACATTCCCGAACAAAATGTGATACAGATCGGTACTGCTTTTCAGCATCGTAACCATGATGATCCCGATTGCAAAGGCAGACGTGAACAAAATTCCGATCGCCGTGTCATTCTTGATGCGGCTATTTTGGCTCACGTAGCCAATTCCAACTGCGGTGAGCACACCCGTTAAAACAGCGCCCACGAAGAAATTGATTCCAAATGCATAGGAGAGAGCCACCCCAGGCAAAACAGCGTGTGAGATGGCATCCCCCATCAAGGACATTCCACGCAAGATGATAAAGCTACCTATGACGCCGCAGATTAACCCAACCACTACAGATGTAAACAATGCTTTTTGCAAAAACTCATACTGTCCAATTGCCATCAAGAAATCCATTATGCAAGCACCTCGGTCTTTTCGAGAAATGGTAACTGATAGGAATATGCTCTCGACATGACTTCTCGATTCAGGACTTCATCGACCGTACCGAACTTGATCAATTCTTTGTTCATTAAAAGGAGCTGATCAAAATACGCATATGCTTTGGACAAGTCATGATGGACGACCACGATTGTTTTATCCTGAAATTGCAGCTCTTTCAAAATACGAATAATGGTGTCCTCACTCGCCACATCAATCCCCACAAACGGCTCGTCCAGAAGCAGTAGCTCCGGTTTTTGTGCAAGTGCCCTTGCCAAGAAGACACGCTGTTGCTGCCCACCGGAGAGCTCCCCAATCTGCCTGTCGCGGAAATCCTCCAGCCCTACTCTTCTCAAGCATTCCAGCGCCCACGCTTTTTCCTTTTTTTTCGGAAATTTGAATAGTCCGACGCTTGGATAGGTTCCGATCAGTACGGTGTCCATGACGGTGATCGGAAACGTCCAATCAATCATGCTCCGCTGTGGTACATAGGCGATTTTCTTCCGGAATTCATTTGTCTCTTTCCCAAAAATCCGCACATTCCCCTTATCTCTCGGAATGAGGTCCAAGAGCGCTTTGATCAGGGTTGACTTCCCTGCCCCGTTTGGACCGATGATTCCAACCATACTCCCTAGCTCAACGTCAAACGAGACATCTCGAACAACTTCGTTCCCAAAGTAGGAGACATGTAAGTCCCTTACCGCGATAGCAGATTCCATGCTTCTTCCCTCCAAATCATAGCCCGTTGTATGATCCCGTCCAAAAAACGATGGTGAAACGGGTAATTCCTCTATGCATATATGCCTACACACAACAATGTAGTCTTGCACCAATAATATTTTCTCAAGAAAACTAATGTGGTTGTGTATAAAAAAGTTTCCCTAATGCAAAATTAAATGATTTCCATTCTCATGTCAATATCTTCTTTTTTCTGAAATACAAAAAAAGTGCGGCCTTTGTTTAAAAGAGCCAACACTTCCAAAATGTTACTATTCCGTTCATAATTAAAAGCTTTTTTTCTATAAAAATAAATAAACATATGTGAAACAACAATAGTTATGTTAATATGAACATTATCTGTTTGGTAAAAATCTAAAAATTAAAAACTAACTAAAAATAGAGAGAGGTGGATCGTATGCAGGATCAAAAATTGGAGAGAGGTCTGAAAAACAGACACGTACAACTTATCGCGATCGGCGGAGCAATCGGAACAGGATTATTTTTGGGCGCAGGAAAATCGATTCATTTGGCCGGCCCATCCATTTTATTTGCTTACTTGATTACAGGCATCATCTGTTTTTTAATCATGCGCTCACTCGGGGAGCTCCTCTTGAGCAATTTGAACTACCATTCTTTTGTGGATTTCGTCAAAGACTATTTGGGGAATATGGCCGCATTTGTCACGGGCTGGACTTACTGGTTTTGCTGGATTTCCATCGCCATGGCCGACCTGACAGCTGTTGGTCTTTATACGCAATTTTGGTTTCCAGAAATACCGCAGTGGATGCCAGGCTTAATCGCCCTCGTGATTTTGTTAATCATGAACCTAGCGACAGTGAAGCTTTTTGGAGAAATGGAATTTTGGTTCGCGCTGGTTAAGGTCATCGCGATTCTCGCCCTGATTTTTGTTGGCATTTTCATGATCATTAAGGGCTTTTCTACGAATGCAGGTGCTTCAAGCTTTACGAATCTCTGGAGTCATGGCGGTATGTTCCCGAACGGCTTTAATGGGTTCCTTCTCTCCTTCCAGATGGTCGTGTTCGCATTTGTTGGGATTGAGCTCGTCGGTCTGACAGCTGGTGAAACAGAAGACCCAAAACGAGTCATTCCAAAAGCGATTAACCAAATCCCGATTCGGATTTTGATTTTCTACGTTGGCGCACTCATCGTCATCATGAGCATTTATCCTTGGAACGCGATCAACCCGTTAGAGAGTCCGTTTGTGCAGGTCTTCGCAGCGATTGGCATTGCAGCCGCTGCCGGTATCGTCAACTTTGTCGTACTGACATCTGCCGCTTCCGCATGTAATAGCGCCATTTTCAGTACAAGCCGGATGGTCTACTCCCTTGCCAAAGAAAAAAATGCACCTGTGCCCCTTACCAAATTGACTGCCAATAAGGTTCCGGCAAATGCACTCCTCTTTTCGACGATTGTTATCCTTATCGCCGTTGTCTTGAATTACGTCATGCCAGAAGGCGTATTTACACTGATCACTAGCGTTTCGACCGTTTGCTTTATCTTTATTTGGGGAATTACCGTCATCTGTCATTTGAAATATCGCAAAACGAGACCAGATTTAGCAAAAGCGAATTCGTTTAAAATGCCGCTCTATCCTTTTGCCAACTACCTGATCCTGGCATTCCTTGCCTTCATTCTAGTCGTGCTGGCACTCGCGGAAGATACACGAGTCGCCTTGTTCATCACACCTGTGTGGTTTATTTTACTCGTTGCGATTTACAAACTGCGGAAAACAAAGACAAATGAAATAGAGGTAGCAGAACACTAAGCGGCGCCTCCTGTTTTCACTTTCAACAACGGTGAAAATGGGAGGTGCTTTATTTTGGTATGTTCTCGTGATGCTCCCCTTCAAAAACCCCTTCGATCACAAGCCCCTTTTTGCATTTTAGGTAGTACATAAACGGAAAATAGGAGACACAGCCAAACAAGACTGCACCCACCCCATACAGCAGCGGTACAGAAAGCAACTGCAAAATTCCCGCTACCCATCCCTTTACCTGCATACTGAAGAGCAAAGCTTCCGAAGTGCTCAACTGCCCCATTACGAGTAATAATAGAAAACGGAAGGCCCCATCCAAAATCCCAATTGAAACCCCAGCTCCCACGCACAGCTTTAGGTAGGACGATATTTTCAGGTATTTGACTTTTACTCTCGTCATCCACTGCACCCTCTTTTTAAATTTTTTCTCAAAGAAAACTAGCTTCCTTCTGCTTCGATGTGTACGATATGTAAAAAACCAAATCCAGCATGAGGTGATAGTAAACATGACACAGCAGCATTCGTCCTTTGCAAGACCTCCACTCGCAGATTGCATTCCTGATCTCGTTGCCTTTTCCAGAGGGGATAAAAAAGCCACCCTCTTCATCCATAATGGCACTCTCGTCAATGTTCTCTCCGGTGAAATCTTGCCGAATATGTCCATCGCTGTCGTTGGCACCCGTATCGCCTATGTCGGTCCTTTTGTGGAAGGAATGACGGATGAATCCACCACGATCATCGATGCAAAAGGAAAGTATATGGCACCAGGACTGTTGGACGGGCACTGTCATATCGAAAGCAGCATGCTGTCCGTGACACAGTTCGCCAATGCGGTATTGCCTCTTGGTACCACAGGCGGCTTTTTCGATGCGCATGAGATCTCGAATGTTCTCGGTCTACCTGGTTTGCGCATCATGCTGGATGAGGCAAGACAAACCCCGATGGCTGCTTACATGCAGGTCGCTTCCTGCGTCCCTTCTACAGATGCTTCTTTTGAAACGGCTGGGGCAGAATTCGGGCCAGTGGAGGTCGCGGAAGCATTGAGCTGGGGCCCCGATATGATCGCACTCGGCGAAGTCATGAATTTCCCTGGTGTCGTGTACGGAGACCCGAAAATGATTGGAGAGATTCAAGCGACACTTCGGGCAGGAAAAGTAGTGGATGGTCACTATACATGGCCGTCAAGCGATCCACGTCTGGCTGCTTATGCCGCAGCGGGTGTAACCGGCGACCATGAGTGTGTGACCAGCGAAGATGTCGCACAGCGTGTACGCCTCGGCATGTATGCCAAAATGCGCCGCGGCTCAGCCTGGCACGATGTTGCAGCAACGATCAAAGCACACACCGAACAGGGCATTGACTCCCGCCGGATGATGCTCGTGTCCGATGACCGCATCTGTGATTCGTTGAAAGAAGAAGGACATATGAATTTCATCGTTAGACACGCAATCTCGCAAGGAGTGAAGCCCGTTACTGCCTTCCAAATGGCAACCATCAATACAGCAGAGCGCTTCGGTGTGGCAAGAGATGTAGGCTCGATCGCACCGGGTATCATCGCCGATATCATTTTGCTCGATGGGAATCTGGCTGATGTGAATGTCGTGATGACGATCGCACGCGGTGAAGTAGTGGCGGAAAACGGTGAAATGACGCTCGAACTTTCTCCGTTCCCTTACCCTGAGTTTGCCATCAACTCTGTGAAAATCAAGGCTGAGCTCACTCCTTCTGACTTCATCATCAAGACCCCTGTTCCGTCCGGGACGATCAAGACGCGCGTGGCAGTTGTCCGGGAAAATCACGTAGAGACGGACGAAGTGTTTGTCGATGTGGCTGCCGCAAATAGCGAGCTGCAGATTACGCCTGAGAGCACGCTGTGCAAAATGGCTGTTTTCGAACGCCATGGGAAAACTGGCGGCTCCGGCATCGGGATTGTCGGCAATGTCGGATTTAACCAACCAGCAGCGATTGCCATGACTGTTGCCCATGACTGCCATAACGTGCTTGTCATTGGAAACGACGATGAGCGGATGGCACAAGCAGCCAATGCTGTGATCAGCATGCAAGGTGGTATCGCTGTCGTGACTGGAGACGGCGAAATGGTGGAGCTTCCGCTGCGTTTAGCTGGACTGATGTCGACCGAGCCTTATGAAACAGTTGTGCAGCAGTCCATGGAGATTAGCCAAGCCTTGGTGAAGGCGGGCTGCACGATGAACTACGCCTTTATGACATTGTCTTTGCTTGCTCTGGTCGTCATACCGACGTTGCATATATCAGATACGGGCTTGATTCGCATTTCAGATGCGGGATTTGAGCGAGTATCACTGTTTGTGGAATAACGATAACCCCTCTTTTGCAAATGTGCAGGAGAGGGTTTTCTCTTTTTGCTACCCTATTCTTCGACCAGCTGAACTACTTTGACTAATTGATAGAGATAGAAAACCCCACGCATTTGTACGAGATTCATCTGATCCAGATAGCGCAGCGTTTCCAATGCAATGTTTCGCGCCTCTTTCACATCCTCTTCATTCATGCCCGCAATGGCTTCCTTTAACTCCACAACCGATAAAGAATAGACAGCAGGTCGCAACGTACGAAGCAGCATGATTTTGCGGATTTGCGAGCGATTGAAAAGACGATAGCCATTTTTCTCATCGCGGGAAGTCGTAATGAGTCCGACCTTTTCCCAGTGGCGGATGGTTGAGCTGGGCAGAGAAGTCATGGTTGCTACTTCTCCAATCGTCATCCATTCGCTGATTCCAGCTTCCTCGACCTTACCTGCTCGGCCGTCTTCAAGCATCGCCAAATTTCGTTCCGCTAACTGCTTGTCCCTCTGCAAGTTAGCCTGTACTTCATTCACAAGCCACAGAGCAGCCTGCAACTGTTTATCCTGGATCAACCGCATCACCTGCGCCGTCACATCCATCCCAAAGCCAGGAGACATGGCTTGAATACAAGTAAAATAAGCGACGTGTTCCTCCGTATACTTCCGGTAGCCGCTCGTTGACCGCTCCACAGGTGGAACAAGCCCATGCGCTTCATAATTTCGCAAGGCGCTTGTACTCAGCTTCAGCTTACGTGCAATATCAATAGGGCGTATAGCAGACAGCCCCCTTCCGATTTTCTTCCATCAAGATTAAAGCTAAGTTGTAAAGTTACTTCAACCCAAATCTGCTTTATTCCTTTTATTTTGGAAAAACCTTTGAATTAGCACGAATGTTGTAAGATGAATGTGACAAGTGGAGGGAGGCGCATTAACCCATGCACAGAGCTGAATTCGAACGGCAACTAACAACACTCATTCAAAAGGGCTATCCTGAAATGGCGGGCATGACAGCTGATGAGTTCAGGAAAAGTCTGGCCCCGCTGCAACCGCTGGCAGAAGCTCTTCCCATTCAAGAAGACGAACAGCAAGAGGGCCTCGTACCCTTTGTTCTCGTGGTAAAAGGCGATTGGTTCGACGGAGAAAAAGCGATGCAAGCCATCGAGCGGCAAAGGAAAGCTGGCTTCAGTGTGATGGATACAGAAGAAATCCGGCGGTTTACACCCATCGAGGGCATTGAGATTCCTACAGGAATGGCTTACC
This sequence comes from Brevibacillus sp. HB1.3, assembly GCF_013186635.1. Taxonomy (NCBI): domain Bacteria; kingdom Bacillati; phylum Bacillota; class Bacilli; order Caryophanales; family Paenibacillaceae; genus Brevibacillus; species Brevibacillus sp. HB1.3. The sequence goes on from NZ_JABMIT010000004.1 coordinate 352,799, forward strand.
TCATGACCGGAATTGATACAGGAAATGAGACGCTGAACGTTACTCCGAATGACGCGATGCCCATCCTCTTGGAGCAACAGCGTTCTCCGCTCACGTTGGAGGAAGGGATTGCCCTGATCACTCACTTCCCGGATCGGGTAAAGAAAAACAACGGCTTTTCCCTGCTCGGCTCTCGTTGTGGCGACCGACGCGTAACAGCCATGTGGATCAGCGAAAATAAACCGAAGCTAGGCTGGTGCTGGGCTGGCAATCCACATACGTGGCTCGGTTCAGCTTCCTGCCAAGCTCGTTTGGACGAAAAAAAACCTTGAAGCCTCACTCAAGGTTTTTTCTATCCATGAATCCATCTTCCACAAGCCTGCTTGTTTCAATGCGCGCGGGCAATGGAGCTTAATCTACCTGAGCTTTAGCTGCTCGGTTACTGATAATATCTTTGTAACCAACAATTTTACGTTCTAGCATACCATCCACATCAATTAAAGTTTTTATTTGTTGCTCAATATAGTGTTTATGATCTTCTAAAAGACTCAATCGAGCTGAGGCAGTATGTTCTCCTTCTAAAAACAGAGAAGCGTACTTCTTAATTTTCGAGATCGGCATTTGCGTTTCTTTTAATTTGATAACAAATCGCAGCCATTGAATATGCGAATCGCTATATCGCCTGTCACCGCGTTCATCACGATCCGGAATCATTATTTTTTCCTTTTCATAATATCGCAACGTATGTGTGCTTATCCCTAATAGATGTGCCACTTCACCAATCGTGTGCATGAGAAACCTCCGAATAGATTTTATACCCTTGACTTAGAGTTTACTCTAATCTGTATACTCAATGAAACATTCCATCTCAATGGAAGCTATTGAATAAATTTAGGAGGGATATACATGAATTATACGGTCATTACGGGAGCAAGCTCAGGAATTGGTTTTGAAACCGCTCTGGCATTTGCTGCTCGTGGAAAAAACTTAATTTTAGCAGCTCGTCGAACAGAGGAATTAGAAAAGCTCCAATCAAAAGTGGCTGAAATCAACGCAAAATTGGATGTAGTCATTCGAACAGTTGACTTAAGTGTGCGTGCAAATGTTCATGACTTTTACGACAGTCTAAAGGATTATGAGATTGAGACCTGGATTAACAATGCGGGGTTCGGAAACTCTGCTACTGTCGGGGAACAAGATTTGAATAAGATTGAGTCCATGCTTCACTTGAATATTGAAGCACTAACGATTCTATCTTCTCGTTATGCTCGTGACTATGCACATGTGAATGGAACGCAAATCATCAATATTTCTTCAGGCGGAGGTTACAGAATCATCGCTAACGCCGTGACCTATTGCGCGACAAAGTTCTATGTTAGTGCCTTTACGGAGGGTCTGGCACAAGAATTGAGGGAGAACGGAGCAGCCATGCAAGCAAAAGTGTTGGCACCTGCTGCAACAGAGACCGAATTTGCAAAGCGTTCCCGTGATATCGATCACTTTGAATATGCCGGTGCATTTCCTAAGTACCATACAGCTAAACAAATGGCCGGTTTCTTGCTCGATTTATATGACAGTGAGAAGGTCGTTGGAATCGTCAATGGAGCAACATATGAGTTCGAGCTAAGAGATCCACTCTTCACGTATGTACCGAGGCCAAGCAATTAGTTTTTTGTCACTCCGAGACGGTTTCCGCATAAAAAAAGAGGATGAGCAAGTCTCATCCCCTTTTTTGTGATTACACCATTACTTTGCAAATATCGTTCGTAAACTCTACCGGGTCTTGAATCGGCAAGCCTTCGATTAAGAGAGCCTGATTGTACAGAAGTGCCGTATACAAATTGACCTTTTCCTTGTCTGTGTCAAATGCACCCTTCAATGACTGGAACACCGCATGGTTCACATTAATCTCCAGTACCTTGTCTGCCTTCACACTCGGATTGTTTGGCATCGCGTTTAGGATTTTTTCCATTTCAATCGTCACTTCACCCTCTGTCGACAAGCAGACAGGGTGTGACTTCAAGCGCTTGGAAGCTTTTACGGCTTTAACTTTTCCTTCGAGCAGCGATGCCATATAGTCGAACAGCTCTTTGTTGTTCTCGTTTTCGGCTTCGGCTGCTTTTTCTTCTTCGCCCGGTTCGATTCCCAAATCCCCGCTCGATACGGATTTGAATTCCTTTTCCTTGTAGTTCATCATCATTTTGATCGCGAACTCATCGACGTCATCTGTGAAGTACAGGATTTCGAAGCCTTTCTCGGATACGAGCTCAGTTTGCGGCAGCTTCTCGATTCGCTCGATCGACTCGCCGGATGCGTAGTAGATGTACTTTTGATCTTCTGGCATTCTCTCTACGTACTCTTGTAGCGTTACCAGCTTTTTCTCTTTGGAAGAGTAGAACATCAGCAGGTCTTGCAGTGTTTCTTTATGCGTTCCGTAGTCGCTGTACATGCCGTATTTCAACTGTCTGCCAAATGACTTGTAGAACATCTCGTATTTTTCCCGCTCTGTTTTCAGCAAGCTTTGGAGCTGGCTTTTGATTTTGCTCGTGATGTTTTTCGCAATCAGTTTCAATTGACGGTCATGCTGGAGCATCTCACGAGAAATGTTGAGAGACAGGCTTTCGGAGTCAACCATCCCTTTAACAAAGCTGAAGTAGTCTGGAAGCAGGTCCGCGCATTTGTTCATGATCAGTACGCCGTTCGCATACAGCTCCAGACCTTTTTCGTACTCCTTCGAGTAGTAATCAAATGGCATACTCTCCGGGATGTACAAAATCGCCTGATAAACAACGGCTCCATCTGCATTAATGTGGATGTGTCCCAGCGGCTTGTCGAAGCCGTAATGCTTGCTCGCATAAAACTGTTCGTAATCCTCTGTTGTCAGCTCGCTTTTATTTTTACGCCAAATCGGAACCATGCTGTTCACGATTTGTTCTTCTGTCACTTGTTCGTACTCGTTTTCGCTGCCCTCTTTTGGCTTATGCTGGGTAATGTCCATTTTGATCGGGTAACGAATGAAGTCGGAGTATTTTTTGATAATGGCTTTTAAACGGTACTCTTCCAAAAACTCGTCGTAGTTCTCTTCTTCTGTATTCTCCTTGATTTCGAGAATGATTTCGGTCCCGACCAAATCTTTGTGATAAGGCTCAATCGTGTAGCCATCCGCACCGCTGGACTCCCATTTGTAGCCCGTGTCGCTTCCAAGTGCTTTACTGATGACCGTAACCTTGTCAGCAACCATGAAAGCCGAGTAGAAACCTACGCCGAATTGACCGATGATGTTGTAGCCATCCTTTGCGTCGTTTTCTTTTTTGAACGCCAACGAACCGCTCTTCGCAATGACACCCAGATTATTTTCCAGTTCATCCTGCGTCATGCCGATCCCGGTATCTGTCAGGGTCAAGGTTCTGGTATCTTTGTTAACCGCTATTTTGATAAAATAGTTCTCTTTATCAAACACCAATTGATCATCGACGAGCGATTTGTAGTAAATTTTGTCAATCGCATCACTCGAATTGGAGATCAACTCGCGCAAAAAGATTTCCTTTTGTGTGTAAATAGAATGGATCATCATTTCCAACAGACGTGTAGATTCTGCTTGAAACTGCTTTTTTTCCATGAAAAAATACCCACCCTTCCGGACTTCTTATGTATTCCTTTTTCAATATTAGCACTCTCACCTCGCGAGTGCTATTTACTATTTTTATAACAGCCTTAGATTTTTCTGTCAATATGATCTAGCTAGAAAGAAAAACCTCCAGCGTGAAGATTATCGAAAGACTGCGCCTATTTAAGAAGTACACTTGAGATTTGACACGTCTGCAACAGTAAAGGTCTACAGAATAGTAGTAGTATCAGGTCTCCGTTCTATTTGAGGAACGTATTGCAATAGATTAAGACCAGCTTTATGATGATACAAAAACAGAGGTGGCATTTCATGTATTTCATACCATTTACTGATGAGTTAATCTCAGAGGCTGGGCAACTATTGTCCAAGCGACATAGACAAGATCGAGAAATCCTTCCCGTATTACCAAGTGAATGTGAAGATGAAAATTATGCAACGAATGCTGTTAAAACGATATGGTCAAAACCAAACAGTAGCGGAGTCGCAGCAATTGAAGATGATAAATTAATCGGGTACCTCATTGGACAAAAGATTGAAAATCCTCTTCGGGATCGACATGTCTGGATGAATTTGGAGGGTCACGCAATCTCTCGCAATACCGCCGTTGAATTATATAGAGATCTTTATTCAGAGGCTTCTCAGCTATGGGTAGATGAGGGGTATTTCAGTCATTTTGCGCTAATCCCAGCCAGTCAACCGGAATTACTTCATTCTTGGTTCCGTTTAGGATTTGGCTTTGAACAAACACATGCATTACTCTCATTACTTGATCAGGAACCTCCCCTTCCCTTGAGTATTCCAGATGTGGAAATTCGCCTGGCATCCCCAGAAGACCGTAGTTTGGTAGAGGATATTGCAAATATTATTAGAACTCATCAAAATAAGGCACCCGTTTTTGCTTATTCTTTACGTGATGACCCTCATGAATTACGTAAAGGCTATGCAAGTCTCCTTGATGATCATGATGTCAATTTCTGGATCGCCTTAAAAGATGGAAAAATTGTTTCTTTCCAAGGATATTTTCCCTTAGATAAAAGTCATGTAAATTTGAATGTACCGGATCGTTGTGTTGAATTAGGGGTGGCTGGTACTCTAGATCAATATCGCGGGCAAGGTATCAATTATGCACTTACACTACATGGACTTGCCCATGCGAAGAAAAAAGGATATACCTACTGCATGACAGATTGGAGAGAAACGAATATACAATCTTCACGTTATTGGCCTCGTCAAGGCTTCCTTCCTGTTTCTTACAGAGTTTCTCGCCTTATTGATAGCAGAATAGCCTCGGTGAAAGAGTAGTTCCAAATCCCCGTTTCACGAATCCTTCTAATTCTTACAAATTTCCGTTTAAGCTGATCTACATTGGATCAGCCTGTTTCCTTTAAGAAATGACACTTAATGCCGGTGTCGGTTACCTTATTACCGAGCTTCCCAACTCTTCACCTATTATCCATGCCCTCTTCGCCAATTCAATTTATACAATTTTATTAACAGATTAATTTTTATTAATTGAGTCATACACTTACCAAATCCTCATAAATTTGAAATTGTGTTCCAGTTGCACAAACAAATTGTGTGCTAAGGGAGAGAATGAGTAATGGGTAAATTTCGGGTCACGTTTAAAAGTATTGTCGTTCATAAATCTGATGATGGCGCATTTGACAGCACTTTAGAAACGAAATGGAATTTCATTATTAATGGATCAATTTTTTCTTGGACAAAAAATCTAAAAGCACAAAACACACCGTACGCCATTGATATTAGTCATGATCTTGATGTTCCTGATAATTCGATCATTCATATCGAGGTTTATGGAAATGAAATTGATACTGTTAGTGATGACGAATTACCAGGCTTTATTCATACCTGGAACAGAGATAGCAGTTGGGGCTTAGGATTTCATCCTGAGAAACAGTCCAATGATCACATAACTTACACACTTAATTATGAAATTTCCCAAATATAAGGTATAGTTGACACCTACCCATTACTAATTCTCGCCCCACGTTTTTTGAAAGCGTGGGGTTATCACGTCAAAGCTGAAGAAGAAACCCTCGGGTCAATTGCCCAAGGGTCTCCTTTGCTTGCTACTTAATTATTCCACTGGAATATAACCCGTTTTTTCTACTAGTTCTTGTCCCTGCGGAGACAAAATCCATTCGATCAGTTTCTCTGCATTCGGATTGTCTGTCCCTGCTGTCACTACGTAAAACTCGGCCGCATACGGATACGATCTGTTTTTTATCGTTTCCTTATTAGGCTTTACCCCATCAATTGCGAGTAAACGAATGTTTCCGTTTCGCACCATCTCCGTGGCATAAAACAAGAACGAGTAACCGATGGCATTCGAATAATTTTTGTAATTGGCTGTTTGCTCGATGATTTCACCCATTCCTGTTACCACGTCTTCTTGCGGTGCTTTCATGAGCTCTTTACCTCCCATGATCTTCTTGAGCATCGTCTGACTTCCGCTATTTTCAGGACGCTGAAAGGAGCGAATAAACTCATACCCGCCCCCGACTTGATCCCAGGAATTGATGTCTCCCGCATAAATGTCCTGAATCTGCTGGGTAGTGAGTCCCTGCACAGAATTCTCTGCATGGACAAAAAAGACAAACGCTTCCCTTCCAATCGGGGTCAGCTTCAGCTCTACGCCTTTTTCTTTGGCCGCTAGGAGCTGTTCCTCAGAAGGAGCTGCCGCAAAGATGACATCGACTTTGCCATCCAGTAAGTTTTTATAAGCATTTGGCGTTTTGCTTACCATGACTTCGCTGTCGTCAAGGTCGTAATCCTTCTTGGGATAAACAGCCTGCACAAAGGAAGCGTAAAGAGGATACAAGGCGGTCGCTCCATCTATTTTGGGCAAATCAGACTGTATCGACAGTGTCGCAGGTTGATCAAGCTTTTTAATTTTGGAGCCTGTACGAAACGGTTTATATTGTTCCAGATCGACCTCTGCCTCACTGACAATAGGAATGCTATTATGGTAATAGCTGCTGATCTCATATCCTGCAACTGGCAGCGTACAAAAGAGAAAATAGACAAAGAGGGCTCTGTTCCATAACCGACTCTTTTGCGGGGCGAACATTTGCCCGATGATGTAAAGGATAAAAACGACTGTCGTGACAGCGACAAGTAGGGAATAAACTCTTCCCTGTGCGTTCAGGGCAGTCATTACCATCGCCACGACTCCGATCACAGTAATGATCGCACCCAAAACGATACAGCCGAAGACTTTTCCTACCATTTCTTTATTCATTCCTTCTCCTCCCAGTTCTCCTACCGTTATTATAAATGATTGGAAGAGATTAGGAAGGAGAAGCTACCAAACGAGCCAATTCACTCGACACCTAACCATTCCTTATAGTTTGTTGCCCATTTTTGCAGATCATGGATGAACACGCTGGCGTGATAGCCATCACAAACCGCATGATGGACCTGCAAAGAAACAGGCAAGAACGTTTTTCCTTCTTGCTCGAAATACTTTCCGCTCGTAATGATAGGCAGCAAATATCGCCCATCTCCCGAAATATTCAGATTAAACCCACTGAAGCTCACCCAGGGAATACACGAGACAGGGAAAGTATTAGGCGGTTCCAGTTCTTTCGCCACAAGACCTTTGTTGTCCCCGTACTGTTTCATATCCGCTACGTAATTTTGATAATACAAATGGAACTCGTCAGCGAATTCCGTCCACATCGTAGAAAAAGTTTGATCGTCCTGATGAAAAAAAGTATAGCTGGGTATCATGCTCTCCCAATAGCCCAACTCGCCATCTGTATGAAAAGAAGTCCGAAATTCACGGTGCGCATTGACAACGTTCGTCACCATATACAGAAAAGCCGGGTACAGCTTCATCCCCTTTTGCTTTAAAGCGGGCAGCAATTCCGTTATATCTATGTTGGCAGTCATACTGAAGGTGCAATTCACTCGGTTCAGATAATGCTCGAAATACGGCTTTCTGCTCCAGTTATCTAGATCGATTCGCTGAAATTTCATTGGATATCCCTCCTAAAATCGAAAACATCATGATTTTAGGAGGTGATTTTGCGTGTCCTTTTCATAACACCATCCCCTTCTCCAATCCTGCCTTACCCTTCCAGCATACCATTTGCATCTCTTCCTGACATCAGCCTGTGTATAGTCGAAATGTTTAAGTAGAAATAGGGTAGGGAAAAGGAAAGGGATGGTAAAGGAGGAACATGATGAGAAATATCATTTTATGCTTAGCTTTTTTCGCTTCTATTCTTTTTTCAACTCCCGTGCCTGTACAAGCCAGTCAGTTCAGCGATATCCCGAATGGACATTGGGCTCGGGAATCAGTTGATTTCATGGTGAAAAAAGGTGTATTAAGTGGTTATTCCAATGGGGCCTTCAGACCGAATGAGGCGATTGACAGAGCTGAACTCACTGTTATGTTTTATAAGCTGTTTAATAAACTTCGTCCGAATCTTAATCCCTCTTACCCGGACATGAAAATACAGAAGTTTGAAGACGTTCCCAAAAATCATTGGGCCTATCAGCCATTGATGGAAATGTACAGTGCAGACGCCCTTGGTGTTGTAGACTGGTTTGGATCAAAAATTTACGTCTATCCCGAAAGAAAAGTGACTCGCTGGGAAGCTATGTACATCTTCCAATCATTTTTTAGTCAAAGGATGCATCAAATGCCCGACGTTCAAGTTTTGCAAATACTTGCCGGAATTGATGACATTACCGTGCAGTCGTTTGACTCAACTGGGTATTCATCACCTTATCCTGGTTCAACTGCTGTGGATTTAATCGAAAGCGACGAATACACGATTAGCTATAGTCCCCTCGACACTGGAGAAATTCTATTTGCCAACCGTGGCAGAGACGCATTAAAAGCTTATGCACTTGCATGGCTTGTGGGCAATAACATCATGAGTACGTGGGGAAACGAATTGGAAATACACGATCCTCTCACACGAGCGGAGGCTGTGGTTATGCTACACCGTACTTACAACGTCTTATTGGCAGACGGTTCTCTCTCAACTTATACGAGTAAATAACCCTCTCCAAAACTCTCATTTCGAAAAAGGAGCCCTCCCATTTGGAAGGCTCCTTTTTCAGCAATTGCACTTTTACTCCATCTGCATTTTGCTCATATCCATATACAAGCAGATTTCAGCGATGACCATCCAAATCAGCGAAGCCCGCTCCATACATTCCCGGACAGTACAGCTCATTCAAGAGGCAACGTTATTTTAAAAAGAGTCGTATACCGTTGATTTCTTTCCAAATGAATGGTCCCCTGATGTAACGTTATAATTTTTTTGCAAATGGCTAGACCGAGTCCTGTGCTATCTTTCACAGGATTACTCCCTTTTATGAACTCTTCAAAAATGTGCTCCCTAACATCCTTTTGAACACCTGTACCGTTATCACCTAACCACAGAGCAACGCCGGCTTCTATTTTCTCGCATGAAACGAATAGCTGCGTTCCCGGAGGATTATGTTTTAGTGAGTTACCGATCAAATTCGTAATAACGCGGTTCATATGCATTTTGTCGAACATGACAAACAGCGGTTCCTCTGGAATTTTCACTTCCAACTGAAATCCCCTATCTTCTATTTCCGGATAAAATTCCGCAACAAGCTGCATAAACCACTTACTAATATTCACCTTTTCTTGATCCAGTCTCACGTGCTGGTCTTCCAGCTTTGCCAGTTCGAACAAATTTTGAATCAAATGGGCCATATAAGACGATTTGTCGTTAATATATTGAACATACTGACGCCTTTGCTCTTCTTCTAGCTCCGGCCTATCCAGCAACAACTGAGAATACCCGAATACAGAGGTAATCGGTGTTTTCAGATCATGAGACAAATGCAACAGCATGTTTCTTTTGTTGTTCGCTACCGCTTCTTTCTCTTCAGAGGTCTGCTGTAGTCGTTCTGCCATTCCGTTAAATGCTTCTCGGATTTCTGCAAATTCCATTTCAGCCGAAAATGTAAGCCTCTTCTGATAATTGAAGCCTTCCATCTCTTTAATGCCCTCTACAATTTGCCGGAGAGGCTTCTTCATCTTCAAGACGGAGTACCGGGTGTAGAAATAAAGGGCAATGAACAACAGAACGACAAACAACGCTAGTAAGATTCCAAGCGCCAATGATATAATTTCCGACCGCTCAGGAATTTTCCATAACAGAACATAGGTCTCACCCTCTGGCCCTTGCACTTGAAAGGCATGGTAGAAAATTGAATCATCATTGCGCAATATGTCCACTTTAGCGTACAGCATTCCATCGCTATATGTCATGATATTGTCTTCCTTGTTGCCTTTTACATAGATGACTGTCCCCGATTCATCCACGATCTCGAACCAGCCGCCGTACTCGTCTAACAACCGACCATCAATCTTTTCAAAAGGGTACTGGTATATTTTACTGCCGTCCACTCGGGTCAAATCAGGTGATTTATCAAAATAGTTGTCCATCAACAGGTCTGTCCCCAAAAGAGCAATCATAATCGTGCATAAGAACAAACCGCTTATCACAACATAGTGCCGAAAAAACAGTTGTTTTAACGGCGGCTTGTCGGGGATGCTCTCATTTTTTTTCAAAACGGTAGCCTAACCCCCTGATCGTAATAAGATAAACTGGCTTTCTTGGGTTATCCTCAATCTTCTCCCTGAGTTTGCTGATATAGACCATGATGAGGTTTTCATCCCCTATGTATTCCTGCCCCCAAACATGCTCGTAAATGGATGCTTTTGTAAAAACTCTCCCCGCCTGCTTCATCAGTAAAGACAAAATCTTGAACTCGTACGATGTCACTTCTTTCTGCTGTCCATTTTTGTACAGCTTACAGCTCACCAAATCGAGCATGACATCGCCAATTTGTATGATTTCATGGTTCTGCTTTTCACCTTTAGAAAATACATCCATTCTTCTGAATAACGCTTGAACTCTGCTGACGACTTCTATGGGGTTAAAAGGCTTCCCCACATAGTCGTCAGCGCCAAGCTGCAGTCCAATAATTTTATCCATATCGTCCGATTTCGCGGACAGGAACAAAAACGGAACTTCAGAAATATGTCGCATCTTTTTTAATAACTCGTATCCATCCATCATCGGCATCATAATATCAGCAATAACCAGATCGATTTGCACGTTTGAGAATACAGCCAGCGCATCAACCCCATTACCTGCTTCATAAGTAGCAAACCCGTAATTTTTCAAATAAATACTGAGTAGTTCACGAATTTGTGCTTCATCGTCGATGATCAATATCGTTTTGATTGTATTTCCCTCCATCGCCTCATGTCGCAACGAAGCACAAATAAGAAGTCACGGCTTGTTGTACACTAAAATAATTGGTCTGCGAACCGAGATAGTAACGCAGCCGCTTCTTTCCTTACCATCGGCTGCTCTGATTTATAATCGAGACTGCCATCTCTGCCTTTCACCACTTCTGGTCCGTATAATCCTTTTGCCACTACGAAATGGACTCCCTCTAAAGCCCAAGCATCTGTCCTACCACTCAACTTGGCTTTTTTCGGCTCTGCATGAAAATAGCCAAATGCCATGCGCCATACGATGGATGCTGCTTCTTGACGCGTCAATGGCTCGTTCGGATTAAATTTGCCATCAGCTGATGCTTTTAGTAAACCTAACTCGTAAGCTGCTTGAATTTCCCGCGCATACTTGTTACCTGAAAGATCCGTGTAAATCGGTTTATGCTTTGATGGGGCAATGCCACTCCACTTGATGAACCAGCCAACAAACTCTCCTTTTGTTATCTGTTGTTCGGGCGAAAAGCGATTGTCTCCTTCCATATCAGCAAAGACACCGATCTGTCTCAGGTGATAAATATAGGACGCATATGGATGGTCATTTTCCACATCCTGATAACGTTGCGGCTCAGGCATTTTTTCTGCCCAACTATCTGATTTTAACTCGTAATAGAAAGCCCGCACATCTCCGTGATCGTTCAGCTTAAAAGCAGCTTTACTACCTTGTTCATCCTGGAATAAGAGTGGCTCCACCTCATATAGGACATGTTCTCCCAGCGAGTCTTTTACAATGAGTTTGCCGCCTTCAGCACGTATACGAGTCGTCCACATCCGGTTTCGCAAATCGCTGTATGTCCCTTCAAACTTCGTGAGTTCTTGTTTCGCTAACTCAATCCCTTTTTTCTGCTCATTTTTCGGGTAGTAATGATCCATAAACGCTTTAATCAAAGGCAGACGAATTTCGAAGTCCTTATTGACTGTAACAAATACTCCCACTTTTTCTTCCGGGATCAACCACATCCCGGTATGGTATCCTTGTAAATCTCCTCCTTTTTCAATAACATATTGTCCATTGTAATTTTGCTGGTTGGCATATTCGAAACCAAGGGCCATGTTATTCAGCTTTGGATGCACGGAAAGATGAGGTCTGTGCATTTCTGCTGCCGTTTCTTCTTCCATAATCGTCGCATTCCCAAGCTTTCCTTTATTGAGATGAGCAATCATGAATTTAGCCATATCAGAACCAGTTGAGAGCATTCCACCATCAGGAAGCTCAGTTGGTACCATTGCATAAGTCGGGATCGGCTGTCCGATAATATTATAAGGTACAGCCAATTCTTTGACTATTGAGGGTGTAAGTCGAAAATCACTATTTTCCATGCCAAGTGGCTTAAAGATGCGTTCCTGCACGTATTCACCAAATGGTTTTCCTGCTACTTGTTCTACAACATAACCTTGAATGGTGAAGCCGAGGTTGTCATATCTGTAAAACTCTCCTGGCTTGCGAATGACATTTGGGAGATTGTCCATAACGAATTTCTTTAAAGAAACCTCCCGTTTCAAGTCGGTTGTTGAACCGTCAGAAGTGTCTCCAAAGTCAAATCCAGTGGAGTTCGTTAACAGATGTTTCATTGTAAGAGGAGCGCCTGTCTTATTCGGAATCCGGGCATCCCCCATATATGCGGATACATCTTTGTTCAAATCTATTTTTCCTTGCTCCGCCAATTGCATAACGGCTGTAGCTGTAATAACCTTGGTTACTGACGCTACACGGAATACAGTCCGATCAGGATCGACCGGAATCTTCTTCTCTACATCCGCATATCCATACCCTTTTTTAAAAAGGACCTTGTCTCCTTTTACAACTACAAACGTAGCTCCTGCCATGTTGTTCTTAATTTCTGACTGGTTAAAAAATTCATCTGCAAATTGCTCTACCTCTCTCGGATCATCCGGCCCAGATACAGAAGATGCGAACACTTTGGTTGGAGAAACAACTCCACTTACAAGGCTGACGCTCATAGTAGTTACAAGTACAGTCGCCATTAATGTCTGTAACTTCGAAAACATTTTCATAAGATTGCTCCTCTCCTTTACCCTTATTTCCTTCTCTAGAAGAATAAACAATCAGTCTTAATCGTATTTCTATACAACCTTAATAGAACATGAATTTTTTGCTTGTTCATGCAAAAACCCCTGATTTCTCAGGGGCACGCTCCTCTATTCTCTCGATATCTGTCTCATATCCATATACAACACATTCCACCGATGACCATCCAAATCAGCGAAGCCTGCCCCGTACATCCCTGGACCGTGTTCCCGTGGCCCACTGAAAACAGTGCCCCCAGCCTCTTTCACCTGTTTCACCAATTCATCCACTTCTTCTCTGCTCTCGGCATCGATCGAAAACAACACTTCCGTTCCGCGCTTCGTATCTGCCAATTCATTTTGCGTAAACGATTGGAAAGTAGCCTCTGGGAACAGCATGATGAGCATGTTTTTTTCGCCGATTACCAAGCCCGCCATCTCTTTGCTATTCTCATGGCGAGGATGAAAAGAGAATCCGAGTGCGGCAAAAAATGATTTGGACTTTTCGAGGTCCTTGACGGGCAAATTGATCCAAAGCTCTTTTGTCATGGGAAATTCTCCTTCGCGTTTTGTTTGGATGATACTCATTCTTCTCCTTTAAAGCATAGCAGAATCATGCTCGAACGCTTCTTCTCGATTGCTATTTTTTGTTAAACATTTCATTTATATAATTTCCGATATTGACACTCGGAATTAGAACCGATAAAGTATTGGATAAACTCGGTTTTATAAGCGCGAAAATTCAAAAAATAGTTACGAGGTGGGCACATGGCAAACGATTTGATTCAAGCAATAACCCTGTTAAAACAAAAAGAATGGGTCGATCTCACGCACACATTCGGACCGGAATCCCCGCACTTTCACGCCTTTGACGCCGCCGAATTCCAAACACTGTTCACACATGACGACGGCTTCTTTGCCCAGCGCTTCTCTTTTCCTGGACAGTACGGTACGCACTTGGACGCACCGATTCACTTCGTGCGCAACAAGCGTTACTTGGACGAGATCGAGCTAAAAGAACTCGTATTGCCGCTCGTCGTCATCGACAAATCAAAAGAAGCCGAAGCCAACAACGACTATTCGCTTTCCGTGGAAGACATTTTGCATTTTGAAAACGAGCATGGTCAAATCGAGAGCGGCTCCTTCGTCGCCTTGCGCACAGATTGGAGCAAGCGCTGGCCAGATGTGGAGTCCTTCAACAATAAGGATGCAGATGGAAACAACCACGCTCCTGGCTGGTCCTTGGAGGCTTTACAATTTTTGTTCGCGGAAAGACAAATCAAAGCAATTGGTCACGAAACCTTCGATACGGATGCGACGATTGATTACCGAAAAAACGGAGCGCTTTTGGGTGAGTATTTCGTCCTCGATCAAGACACCTATCAAGTAGAGCTGCTCAAAAATCTCGATAAGCTACCAGCAAAAGGCGCTGTCATTGTAAACATTACACCCAAGCCTGAAAAAGCCTCCGGGTTTCCCGTTCGTTCGTTTGCGATTTTGCCTTAAACCAAAGCCGAGGAAACGCCAGGTATCATCAACGATCACCTGTCTTTCACTCGGCTTTTCAGCTGAAAATGCCCTACGTATCCAATGACGATTTACGGATAACCGCCACACTGGACTCCCTTACAATCAGCCGGGGCTCGAACTGTACGCGTTCGTACGCTCCTGCCCCCTGCTCGCGAATCCGTTTCAGCAAAAGCTCAGTCGCCAGCCTTGCCACCTCTTCCCCCATGATCGAAACAGAGCTGATCTGCGGAGTCGTAATCGTCGTCCACACATTGTTGTCAATTCCCACGACCGCGACATCTTCTGGTACGCGGACTCCGAGCTCCTTGAACCGATTCACGATCCCGATTGCCACCATGTCATTGATCGCATAGATAGCATCCGGCATGTTTTTCAGGCTAAAAAAGTAATCAGCAGCACGGAGGCCCGTCTCAAACGAGAAGTCCTCACCAAAATACACCAGCGAAGGATCGACGTGCTGAAGCGACGCCTCATAGGCAAAATACCGCTCCTCGATCTTGTCCTTCGGCGCACCAGCGTATGCGATTCGCGTACGGCCAATTTTGATCAGATGCTCCATGACGAGTCGACCTTCTTGGCGGGCCATGCTGACCACATCTGCTTTCACATTGTCTTCGAGCTTTTTTCCATAGTTTATAATAGAAACGGGAACACTCGCTTTGTTAATCATCTGGACCAACGTCTTCGGATAGGCGAGCGGCATGATAATCAGCCCGTCTACATGCAGCTTTTTGACCTCACGCACAGTCTCAAGCTCCATTCGGGCATTTCCTGCTGTATTAATTTGTACGACACGGTAGCCATGCTGCTTGGCTGCTTGTTCGACTGACCAGGCGATATCCGGAATGATCGCATTGCGAATGTCAGGGACAGCCAATGCGATTTGATAGGTTTGGCGTACCTTTAGACTTTGCGCGGAAGTATTTGGAATAAAGCCCAGCTCATCGATCACTTCCAAAATCAACGCTTTCGTCTTCGGACTGATCCCCCCGCTGTCATTGATGGCCCTCGATACGGTTGCGATTCCTACGCCAGCCTTCTTCGCCACGTCTTCTATAGTCACTTTATTTTTTGTATCCAACGCCCTGCTTTCCTTTCCATACCGGAATCGTTTTCTATGTTTCCGAGCTATAATGTGTTTTCCTACCGCAATTATAGCAGACAACTCCGGCATCTGTTACACAACAAGTATACGACTTCTCGACTTGGCTAGAATCAACATCCTCTCTTCTACCAATTGCACACCCCGCCTAGGAAATCAAATTGACAAGATGCTGAACTTATGACATATTATTTTTCGGAAACGTTTCCTATTTTACTTGCTGAATTTCATATAGAATCCAAATCAAACGAGGAGATGACAGATATGAAAGCATTACGTTGGCACGGTTTGAAGGACCTCCGTTTGGAAACCATTTCGGAACCGGTTGCGACCAAAGGTAAAGTGAAAATCAGAGTCGAGTGGTGCGGGATTTGTGGAAGCGACTTGCACGAATACGTGGCTGGCCCGATCTTCATCCCACAGGGAGCTGAACATCCCCTTACAGGCGAAAAAGCCCCGATTGTAATGGGGCATGAATTTTCCGGACAAGTAGTGGAAATCGGCGAAGGCGTAACCACTATCAAGGTTGGCGACCGCGTCGTCGTCGAGCCAGTTTTCGCTTGCGGAACATGCGCCGCGTGCAGACAAGGCAAATACAATCTTTGCGAAAAAATGGGCTTCCTCGGTTTGGCAGGCGGTGGTGGCGGCTTCTCGGAATACGTGGCTTGCGATGAGCACATGGTCCACAAAATCCCAGACAGTGTCTCCTATGAGCAAGGTGCTCTTGTGGAGCCATCTGCCGTAGCCCTTTATGCAGTTCGTTCAAGTCAGTTGAAAGCTGGTGACAAAGCTGTCGTATTCGGTGCAGGCCCTATCGGCTTGCTTGTCATTGAAGCACTGAAAGCAGCAGGTGCAGCTGAGATTTATGCAGTGGAGCTGTCCCCCGAACGTAAAAGCAAGGCCGCTGAGCTGGGAGCTATCGTCATCGATCCAAAAGAATACGACGTAGTCCAGGAAATTCACAACCGGACAAACGGTGGTGCAGATATCGCCTTTGAAGTCACAGGCGTGCCTCCTGTCCTCACGCAAGCCATCGAATCTACCAAAATCGCTGGACAAATCATGATCGTCAGCATCTTCGAAAGAGAAGCTTCCATCAAGCCAAATCACATCGTCATGAAAGAGCGTAACATGACAGGCATCATTGGCTACCGCGACGTATTCCCTGCCGTCATCAGCCTGATGGAAAAGGGCTTCTTCCCGGCAGACAAGCTGGTCACCCAGCGCATCAAGCTCGACGACATCATGGAGAATGGTTTTGAAGCGCTGTTGAAAGAGAAAAACCAGGTAAAAATCCTCGTTAGCCCGAGAGCATAACCGAAAACGATTCCATAAATATCGTGCTGTTTCCTTCCACATAAGGAAATACGCCATTCCGCTACAAAAAAAACGGAGAGAAAGCAGGGTTCATTCCTGTTTTCCGCTCCGTTTTTTCTTGTTACCCTCTTCGATTTGTAACCTTGCGCTCAGTGAAGAGGAGGAAGTGTCATTACGCTTCCTTTTCTTGCGTATGCTTCAAAATCGCTTCGATGACGACATCCCAATCCCCATACGGAAGCTCATGCCCTGTCCCTTCCAACGTGAGCAAGACTGCTCCCGGAATGGTGTCCGCAAGATGTAAGGCATGCGCGAAAGGAATGAGCAAGTCTTCTGTACCGTGAATCACGAGAGCTGGCACAGCGATTTCCGCTGTCCGCAACAAATACGGTTCACTGGCCGTCACAAAGGCGTGGTTGTTTCTACTCGCATAATGGTTGCTTCTGGCGATATCCATTTTGGCCAATTCACGGACGCGTTCCTCGTCAAAAGGATGCTTGGAACCGATCAAAACTTTCGAACTCGCCACTGCCGCAGCTAAAACCGCTTGTTCATCCTCCCAATTGATCTCCCCCATCTTGCTGAAAAACTCCATCAGCTTCTCATCGATTGGTGGTAGGCCAGGAGCAAAATTCGACGTTGCGTGCAATGTGATCGTGCGAACTCTTTCGGGATGTCGCAATGCAATCATTTGTGTCAACATTCCGCCCATCGACATACCAACGATGTGTGCCTGCTGTACACCGAATGCATCCAGGACGTGAACAGCATCATCCGCCATATCTTCAAATGTATAACCTGGATGGCCGACCTCGTACGTCGTGGAGCGTCCGACATCCCGATTATCAAACCGAATAACAAAGCGTCCAGCATCAGCTATTCGCTGACAAAATTCTTCCTCCCACCAAAGCATGGACATCTGAGCTCCCATAATCAGCAAAATCGCCGGATCTGTGGGCTTCCCAAAGCTTTCCGCGCATATTTCCACACCATTTACTTTTAGGATCTGTTCTGCCATTGTAAGTTTTCCTCCTCAACGAACTGAAATAAAAAAACACAGGCTAGGCTGCCTGTGCTTACGTCATCGAAAAAGGAAGAAGAAACGGAAACCATGAACATCAGATACCCGCATCTGATTGTACAGGATGGGTTCCATTTTCTTCACAGATCATGCAAATAGAAGGAGCAGCACACTCGCCTTCCTCACTCCCATTTGCCCATGATTCAATTGGGTTACCGTAGCGGCAAACCATTTTTCGATTCGTATGCACACAACATAGCCTTTTCACGCTATATCATCGATTGTGTTGTGCGAATAAAGCATCGAAAAATTAATTTGCCACACGTAACCCTCCGTTCTTGATAAGTTGTGCCCATCCTACCACATGCTTTTTCATCTGTCAACGATTGGCAGTTTCAACGGTTTTTCGTAGCTATCATTTTTCTTCTTTGGCAGCAAAAAGCAGCTTTCGCACCCGCTCATCCCGCAGCCACAATCCGCCCCACATTAAAATCGCGAGGTAGACAGCAAACAGTGTATGCGTAAAAAGAGGCGCATCGACACGAATCTGGGTCGCGACGCCCCCACCGAAAAATCCAGTCAACAGAAGTGCACCCAAAACTGCTGTCCGGGGTATCGCATACAACACCGTTGATACAAGGGCGAGAATTCCAATCACACCAATGTGGTGCTGCGCATAGCCGAGTACGAGGGTCCCCTCTACGACAGGAGCAGGCTGGATGAGTTTAAATACACCGTCAAAAAGCATAAAAAGAATGACAAGTCCGCTCATAATCCGTGCAATCCACAGACGTGTTTTAGAAATTTGACTCCGCATGGGGGTCCCACCTTTCATTTTTTTCCTAAGCAGATCGTAGCACATTCTAAGCGGAGAGATTTCTTCTGAATTGCTCTTTTGGGGAAATGTTCACTCGGTAACCTGGTTTTTCGGAGCAACAAAAAGAAGTGCCAGCCTGCGCGCCGACACTTCCTATTCCAGCTCTTATTGCAATTGTTGCACCTGATAGCCCTTGGCTTTCAAATGATCGATAACCATGCCTTTCATCGAGAAGTGGGCAGCACCGACCACGACAAAAGAAGTCGTTTCTCCTTTTTTCTCCAACACTTCTGCCAGTTTAATAGCCATGTTTTTGTCTCGCTCACCGAGCAGGCGCTGGTTCACTTCGCCTTCACCGAAATCGCCATTCGTCGTCATGATCTGGGTAAAGCCATTGAGATCGCCTTCTACCCATTCCGTCTGCATATCTTTTAAGAGCTTTGTGCCTTCCTCCAGCCCTTTTTCGGTCATCGCACTATCTAAAATAATGTTCAATTCTTTCTCCTGCTGCTCTGCCGGTACACCTGACAGCAAGTCCGCTTGCAGCTTAATGCCTTCCAGCTCCTTGATCGGCTTCTCATCCAGCATCGCCTTCGTCAGGAAGTACCTGTCGATGCCAGTCAGCATCGCGAACTGAAGATCCGTTTCACCGTCTGCGTAGCCGAGCGTTGGCACAGACAACGAAATAGCAAATGGCTTGTACGCATCAAAAGAATTGGCTGGCAGTTGCAGCTTTGCAAGCAATTTTTGCACCTTTTGGTACGTCTCAGCGGATACGTGATCCTTCAGTGTGGTGCCATCCGTATATACCATCTTTTGTGTTAAATAGTCATTGTCACCGTTGATAATATCGGCTTCGACCCACAGTTCATCCGATTCTTCATACGCTTCCCGGATGTCTTTTTGCATCGGGTACATATCTGCGATCCCCATGTGGATCGAGCCGAGCAAGTACATGGTATTTTTGCCATTAGTCACTTTCCACATGAGACCTTCGGCACCGCCGCCTACCGTATCGAATGCGAACTCGACCAGTCGGCTCGCCATCACCGTCGCTTGTTCAACCGTGCTTGGCTGGTTCAGCTCCAGACCTGCGCTTGTCCCTTTGACCAAGCCTTTTTTCTTCATATAGTCAATCGGGTTATCCCCGGTCATTTCGAATGCTGCTGGCAATTCGTAATTCGCCAGGAGATTGTACAGAGAAGTAATGACTGCTTCTCTCGTAATGACCTTATCAGTCGGAAAGGATAAGGAAGCGTTCTTTTTCTTCAATCTCAGAAGATCCAGCTTTTTCGCCGTTCCTTCCATCAACGAAATAAATTTGTCAGCAGGAATCGATTGCTGAAATGAACCGTCTTCATACCACGCCAGTGGAAAAATTCCGTATTTCTCCCCTTCGTTCAACGTGGTCACCGACCAAGGGCTGATTACGGGAGCTACGGGTGTTTGCCCGTGGACTGGAAGCACATACCCTAGCAAAAGCGCCAAACTGAGTGCACCTGTACCTGCCCAACGAGTCAGCTTGCTCCAGCGTTTGTTTAATTTCATGAAACTTTCTCCTCTCGATTCTAAGCTGAATGATTTTATGCCACTCTATCTTAGTGGTAGATTATACCACATTTTTCTGGAAGAGATAACCGAATGATAGAAAAGAATAGAAAACAGGGCCTTTTTCACTATACATAAAAAGCAACCACTCTGATCGTCAGGATCATGTTCATCACCATAAAAAAACTCACCCCCTATTTTACAAAAGGGTGAGTCCTTTTTCGAAATCGTTACTGAATAGATGCTTCTTCAATTTCTTTATACGCCCAATGACCAGGTGCGACATCCGGCCATCTTTGCGGGCCAGCCTGGTTATCTGGGACGCGATTCAGCACGCGATTGAGAATCGTTACAGCTTCGGCACGAGTCAGCGCTTTCTCTGGCTGGAAGGTGCCATCGGGGTAACCTGTCATGTAGCCTTTCGCAACAACCGCTGCAATGATTGGAGATGACCAGTGGTCTCCCCTCACATCAAAGAAGGCAGTGCCCCCTCCGCCACCTTGCAAGGCCTTGTATTTATAGATGACCGCGGCTATTTCCGCCCGGGTAATGTTGGCCGATGGGCGGAATGTACCATCGGTGTAGCCGCTCATCATACCCGCCGCACTTGCTTGATGAATCGGATTTACTGCCCAGTAGTTGTCGGCTACATCGAAGAACCTTCCCTTATTCACAGAAGACTGGCTCACCATTCCAGCGTTCAGTAAAATGGCAGCCATCTCCGCACGTGTCACCGTGCGATCCGGTTGAAACGTTCCGTTTGGATAGCCGTTGATATAGCCACGTTGGCTCTTACTTTTCTTATTGGTTGACGGGCGTTCTTCTTTCTTATCTGTGGAGCTGCCTCCAGTAAAAAAGCTGTTTGTCGGCGTAGTATAGGAACTTTTGTTACGGCCTTTATCCCGATCCCGATCCCGGTCTCTGTCCCGATGTTTGTCATCCTCTAGATCTCTCCATGCTTTCTTCAAATCGTACAGAGCATCGTCTACCTCCGACTGCGTGGCATGTGGATCGTCGATGACATCCCATGCTTGTTTGAGTGCATCTTCCAAATCACGCCAGCTTGATCTGGTGTAGTCGTCTTTATCCAAGTCTTTGTCCTCGATCTCTTCAACTTTCGCTCTCAATTCTCTTTTATAGACCGCGTCATCCTGTCTCTTTAAATCTTGTCTTGCTTTGATCAGTTTCTCAAGGGCAACATCTACGACAATCTGGCTCGCATGCGGATCATCTAGCACAAAGTAAGCATTCACTAGTCGATTCTGTAGCTCTTTCCAGCTGGCCCTCGTGTAATCTTTTTCTTGCAGCTTTTCTACTGCAATTTCCTCTACTTTCGTTTGCAGTTTACTCTTGTCAACTGTACCTTCCTGCTTCTTTAGCCCGTCTCTTGCTATGACTAACACGGACAAGGCACCATCAATTTCTGCTTGGGTGACGTTTGGCTTCGTCAGTACCGCTTTTGCAGCATCCAACGCATACACAAGCTTGCTCCAACTGTCTGGCGTATATTTTTCCTGGGTTAAGTTCTCGGCGTTAATTTCATTCACTTTTCCTTGTAAGTGACGAAGATCTACAGTGGATTCTACGGCAGGTGTTTCCTCTGCACTTGCTGCTTGGCTTACAGGCACGAATATGGATGCTTGGAAGATCAAGCAAAAGAGGCTAAAGAAAACAAGACTCGTTACGGCTCTGTGAAAACGTCCCAATTCCCATCCTCCGTTCTTTCCGATGACCAATCTGATCATCTTTTTTCCAACCATTTACATTGTATGATGGAGACCGATAAGAGGATTCATATTTTTAGAGGCCAAACAACAAATAAAAAACCAAGTAGCCAATAGAGCAGCTGCTTGGTTTTTATTTTCTGATGCTACGCAGAAATAGGTTTTTCCGGGCGTTGCTTTGTTTTGCCGGAGAGCGAAAAATTCGTCCACATACGCAATAGTCGTTCCACTGGACCATAACGGAATCGTTTTAGATACAGTGGGCTTAAGAAAAGCTGTGCCACATAAATCGTGATCGCTAATCCACAACCAGCCAGTACCCCGATCTTTCCGAACCATCCGAGTCCATATCCATAGAAGATCGTCGTACAAATGACGGTTTGCAAAAGGTAATTGGTTAAAGAGAGCTTCCCCACAGCTTCAAATCTTGGCAGCCAGGTTGATTCCGTGCCTCTGGAAAAGAACCAAACAAAGGCGAAAATGTAACCAATGGCAAGGATCGTTTCCCCCGTTATATCACCAACGCCACTCCACCAAGCTGCCGGCAAATACACATGTAACGCTTTTAACAGAAGTCCCGCTGGCAAGAAGATCAGCATGTTTCGGAGATACGAGGTTCGTTCTTGCTCTGGCTTTTCGAACCACCTGCGCTTCGCAGCATACATCCCAAAAAGAAACATCGGTGCGCTCATAAGCGGCGCGATCAAGAGGAACACAAACATCATGTATTCTGGCAAATCAAGCGGATCTTCGTTGCTTCTGTGATGCACGATCTCCTCGTATGTTCCCGTGCCGTAGACAGTCATGGTTTTGACCACATAGGCTTCCATACGGGCAGAATCGGTAATACTCGCAGGATCATTCGGATCATCTGGAGCAAGTCCCATTAAACTGACGAGGCAGAGTAAGACAATCCCCCAAATGAGCAGAGTTTTCGGTTTCCGGTTCATGAACAGCAACAAAAAGAAGCCCATCATGCCATAAAACCCCAAGATATCCCCTTCCCACAGGAAGTACGAATGAAGAAAACCAAGTCCGATCAGCATCAAAAACCTGCGGGTAAGGTAGCGCTTTTGTCTCAAGCCTTTGGCAGCCAAGCTTTGCTGCATTTTGATCATGCCAAAACCAAACATGAAGGCAAAAATCGGCATAAAGCTGCCTTCCACAAATATTTTCACTAGCTGATAAGCTGTCATTTCATAATCGGGGAGGTCGTACAACTCCAATTCTTGGCTTCCCCAAATCCCATACTGGAAAATCAGCATATTCGCCATCAAGATCCCTACTAAACTAAATCCCCGCAGGCCATCGATGATGCGAACGCGGTTCTGCTTTAGCTCCATGACAATCACCTCAAGCCTGATTGTAACGAGCTAAGCTTAATGGCTTCTAAATCGCACCTTACCGTTACCTTAATTTTACATTTGTCTCAACTTGCGTATGATAGACGATCAGGAGAACTCCAACCGATCAAATATTTCGACGAATATTTTAGCGATGTTTCTGGCATCATCTATTCCACGATGATGCGTACCTTCGAGAGGGATATTTAACATTTGCAATGCCTTCCCCATCCCGACACCGCGCTCGGCTCCAATCATTTTGCCGTGTTGGTGCTTGATGCTGATATGGTGACGAATCCAACTTGACGGCACATTGTGTAATTCACAATCCATTTTCAATTGCTTTTTGTCGTAGAAGCCCCATGAACAAAGGTGATACTCACTGCCTATCCAGTTTTGAAAGTGGCTGATTGCTTCACCAAAGCTCGGTGCTTGATCCACCTCTTTTTGAGAAATGGATGTTAATTTTTTGCAAAAGTCTGAGAGAATAGGGTTTAGCTTTGGCTTGATAAAAGTTTGAAACTCACCGATCACGGCAAGGTTCTCATTCAGCTTTACCGCTCCAATTTCTATGATTTCATTTTGTTTCGTCCTGTCGTTTTCCCAGCATGTAGCTTCCAGGTCAAAGATGATGTAATTCATAGTCATTCCTCCCACATAAAACATCGCATCATAAACCTTGTATGGTTTCTCCGCAAGTATACCAATTTTCCCCTAAAAACTACTACCGCTAGCAATTGCACCTTGTCCAACTTGAAGCAAGCCAATACCTCGCCCCTCGTCTGCACCCAATATTGATCTCATCTGCACCCAATATTGATTTCTCTCTTCTATGATTTGGCTATCTTGCAAGAAGGAGATATTGAGAATGAAAATGGCACAACGATGGGTAAGTATTTTTCTATCAGTGGCGATACTATCGGCTCTCGTCGCCTGTAGTGCGGCCGACAACAAGGGGCAGACTCAGCTCGCTACGACACAGGCGCCTGCAGGTAGCTTTCAGGAATTGTTCGGCAGCAGCTTGTTCGTAGGCGACTCCATTATCGGAGGACTGACGAACGATGACCTACTACCTGAAGCGAACGTTATGGGGGGATTGGGTGGAACGGTCCAATCTACGCTGGACAACGTCGAAGAGATCACGAGCCGCAAGCCGTCCTATGTATTCCTGTCAATGGGACAGAACGATCTTGGGGAACCGCTAGAGGAAGCGGAGAAGACATTCGTACAGAAATACACTCAGCTGGTCGATCGTATAAGGGAACTCCTGCCGGCGACTCGCGTCTACATGCTGTCGATTACGCCGGTAGATGCCGCATCGCCGTTCGGTTCGTCCATGAACCCACAGATTGAAACATTTAACGCAGCCTTGCAGAAGATGGCGAAGGAGAAGGGTATCGATTACATTGACCTTGCCCCCATTTTCCGGCAGCACAAGAATCAATACGATGAAGACGGCTCTCATTTCACGAACGCATTCTACCCAATCCTACTGGGCTATTTGAAGGAGCGGACCGATCTGGCCAATCAGTCTCGCGGTCCGGCGCTCATCGATACGAACGAAGCCTATAAAGCAGCGTTCAAGCACAGTGTTTTCCTGGGGGATTCCATCTTGGGGGCGTTGTCCTATCTGAATAAAGTGGATTCGGCGAATGTCATCGCCCCGAGCGGCGCGACGCTCTCTCTCGCCCTCATGAATGTCGAGAAACTCGCCAGCCGGGCACCGGAGCATATATTCATTTTGCTGGGCAGCAATGACATTAAGTTGTCGGACAAGCAGGAATTCGTCGAGCGCTATCGCCAGCTAATCGATATCACCCGGAACAAGCTGCCGAACGCCAAGCTCCACATCCTGTCGATCCCGCCAGTCGCCGAGGAAACCCTGAAGCAAGTACCGCAGTATGCGAACATTACGGACTTCAACCAAGCGC
This sequence comes from Brevibacillus sp. HB1.3, assembly GCF_013186635.1. Lineage (NCBI taxonomy): Bacteria > Bacillati > Bacillota > Bacilli > Caryophanales > Paenibacillaceae > Brevibacillus > Brevibacillus sp. HB1.3. Next base: position 378,088 of record NZ_JABMIT010000004.1, read on the forward strand.
TTGAACAGTTGGCCGATGAAGTCAAAGTCGATTACGTGGACTTGTCACCCTTATTCACCGCCAACAAAATCCAATACGCAGAAAACGGCGTTCACTTCAAACCCCATTTCTATCCGCTGCTCCTGGACTTCTTGAAGGGAGTTGTAAAGTAAGGAAATGGTCCTTTCGTTGGAAAGCGTCGAACAGCCCCCACCTTTTAACGAGGGTAGGGGCTGTGTATTTTAACATTTGACAAAGTGGTTCCTGTATCCTTCCGTATTGATTTCCAGCGCATTTAGTTGTCCACCAGAATAGCCACACCCGCCATCTATTCCTATTTTATCCCCTTCTATTGAATACCAAATTTGATTGGGTTCTGGATTCGATTTTATTCTCGAAGTTGGGGTATGTCCAAATACCACAACTTTATCAATGCCTGTTGGACTTTCGATAAAATCCTCACCTATCCATACAAAATCAGAAGGTGTTGTTTCTCGCCAATTCCTTGGAGAGACTCCTGCGTGTACAAAAATATGCCCTTCATCTTCAACGTAATAAGGCAAATGATTGATAAAATCAATTTCTTCTTTGCGCTCTACTTTGAGTGTTCTTTTAACAAGCTCTATATCGTTAAAAACGGAATCATCCACACCTTGAAGAAAGCTATCTATTGCGTTCATACCACCCATTTGATGTAGAAAAAACAAATCAAAGGAAGGGTTCCGAGAGTCTAAAAATTCAATCAAAGAATATTCATGATTCCCCATTAACGCAATTGCATCTTCTTCCTCCACCATTCTTTTTATCTCTGAAACAACTTTTAGGGATTCAGGTCCTCGACTTATATAATCTCCAATAAAAATAACTTGGTCCTGTATAGGCCTATAATTTACTTTTTCCAGTAGCTGCTTAAGTACATGAAAATATCCATGGATATCACCAATAATAAGTTTCCGTTTCATCGCTATCTCCTTCCTGCTTGCTCTTATTATCCCATATTCCGATTCTTTTTCCGAAAACTAGCAACAATTTTGTCGATCATACGTACAACTCTTATAAGATACATCATTTAACAATGTAATCGAGGTGTTAACAAGCATGGAAGCATCAATCTCAATTGTCACCTACCGCCCTGAGCTAGCCGCAGCGGTCGCAGATATGTGGAATGCCAGCCGAGATAGCTGGGGAGGCGGAAATTCGATTACGACAGCCGAACAAATCAGACAAGAAGAGGCAGCCTCTGACGCTATCACTGTCTATCTCGCAATGGACGGTGAAACGGTCGTTGGTTATTGTAGCCTTGCCGAATATCGGGAAGATACAGGCGCCCTCTACATTCCGTTGCTCAATGTACGTCCCGACTATCACGGAAAAAAGGTCGGCCGGATGCTACTCTCATGTGCACTGGAAAAAACGATTGAGCTCGGCTGGCCGAGACTTGATCTGTATACGTGGGCAGGAAACACGAAGGCTGTTCCGTTGTATAAAAAGTTCGGCTTTTTCTGGGAAGACCGGGACGACGCCACCCATCTGATGAACATGATTCCTTCTGTGCTCCGTACCGAAGCAATCGCCCATTATTTTGAAGAGCTCGACTGGTATCAGGACTCCACGCGGGAGATCGTTGTAGAGCCGGATGGACGCAAGGAAAACGGCTTTGATTACTTCACCTACTCCTGGGCAAAAGGAGAACAGAGCTTGCGCGTGGAGTTTGAGCGACGCGGTCGAGGCATGCGCCTCATCGAGACAGAAGATTATCTCGTGTCCGCCGAAGTGGAAAAGCTGGAGCTGGTCTTTGGACGGGAGTATCAGATTCACTACCGGATCATCAACAAATCAGGCAAGCCGTTACAAATTTCGTTAAACGGGCAACCGAGCGACACGATCCGCTTTGATTATCAGCACGAGCTGGCTGTGACAGGGGAAACCACGCTGGCTGCAACCTTTTTTGTGGATCCAATCACAGAAGAGCAAAGCATCTGGCGCACGCATCCGCGTGTCTGCACCCACCTGCTGATCAACGGCAAGGCAGCTCTATTTGAGGTGGGAATCCTCCCCAAGTTTCCTGCTACCCTTTCCTTGCATGTACCTGGCCTCTCCTATCCGGGACAGACAAAACTGTTTTATTTGGACGTGGAAAACAACTTTGCGGAAGAAGCGGAGTTTGTATTCGAGCTGCCCGCTTGCTCATTTTTCAGCTTACAGGAACACCGTCACATACTGAAACTGTCCGGCAAAGAGCGCATTTCGCTTCCGCTTAACGCTGAACTGTATGAACACGGCTTTTACGAAGCCAACGTACAGGTGGAGACAAAGCTCGCAGATGGCAGAACGGTTTCTTTTGCCAAAAAAATCGGAGCTGCCTTTACCGGACTAGGTGCGATGGTGTCGGGAGAAACAGAACAGGCTTGGCAAGTTCACCATGGCCGCCATTCGCTCTACTTGAACAAAGAAGATAATGAGATGGCCGTTGTCGGCGGGACAGGCGGAGACCCAACTACTCTCTACTATCCCAAGCTCGGCAAACCGTTTTCCAGTGAGTTCTCGAAGAAGCGTGCCGAGAAAGTTGTGTTTATCGCTGAAAAGGGAGCAATCGGAATCCTTGCGACGTATCAATCCAGTGCCTACCCGCAAATAGCGTTGGTTAGCAAAACGCTGCTGTTCGGAGATGGCACTGTAGAACACAGATTGGAGATAGAAAATCACTCGGCTGACAAGCTGGCTGCTGAGCTTTGGCTTAACCAAGGCTATCATCACAGCTTTCTACGCCCCATTGTGCCGTACCAAGGCCGTTATGTTGAAACACCATCCTCCTATGGCAGCGATATGGATTATTGGGATGCTGAGTTAGTCAGTGAAAACTGGCTCTTTACACAGGATGAAACGGCCCCATGGGGAATGTGCTGGCCTCCTGAATACCGTTTTGACATTCAAGGCTGGTACGTCACACTGGAAACCAATCTCGGCATGCTTGCCCCACATGAAAAAAAATCGTTCGGCCCAATTCACTTCTCGCATGGGGGCTATGCCGACTGGAAAGAGTTCCGCGCCTTTGCCCGTAAGGAACCTATGCCAGCAGACCTGATCTTGACCTCTCACCTGGAGTTGAGTGCCAATGGGCAGAATCCGTTTGTCTCAAGCACAGACGTGGATGTACAGGTGAAAGAGTACAAGCAGCAGTACTTGGAAGGAGAACTGATGGCATCTCTTATGAGTGAGTCAGCTTCCGGACAAACGCAGAGCTTTACAGAAGATGAGGAAGAGAGGGAATCTGGCTTCTCCTTCAAGACGCCGGAAAAACCATATGACCTCGTGCAAGTAGAGGGACGTTTTGCTACGCATGTGTCGCATTTGCAGAGCGCCATTTTCCCAATCGGTCAAGGAAAGGTCATCCAGGAGCAAACAGTGGAAGAGGGACAGCAGGTCTATATCGCCGACAATGGACGATTGCGGATCAAAGCTGCTCCAGATTTTGCTCCGACACTCTACTCGCTTACAAGCAATGGGCAAGAGTGGCTGGACAGCGCCTTCCCTGAGCGGAAGCCGAAATCTTGGTGGAATCCATGGACAGGTGGAATCGGCAACTATATGGAGGAGTTAAGCGCGTTTTCATTGGTTAAGGAAGAGCGTACCGCTTCCTTTGTCGAGCTAATCGACAACAAGCAAAATGCGTGGCAGGGAATCAAGGTGAGCTATCATGTGAAAAAGCAGGAGAAGTATCGCGGGTTGACTTGCCACCAGTATTACTTGCTGCTGCCAGGGGTACCTGTCCTCTGTCATACCGTAGAGATCGAGCAGAATACCGGAACGTACTTTGCTGGCAAAGAATTGGCCACTGACATCTTTTTGCAGACAGGAACCGAGGACGAGGCGGTATGGCTGAAAACCGTCGGTACAAATGGCGAGGAGCTCAACTACAAGCTGGCACAAGGTGAATTGGATGTCCTTGAAGTCTCCGATTATGTCCTCGGGCGAGCTAACGGCAAGGATCAGATGCATATCGTTACTGACCTCGAAACTGCGGACCTCCAAGTATACGCAAACAAAGAAGTGGCCGTAGCTTCTGTCATACGCGAACTGAATCTGCCAAACAACAGCACGACCTTTACTCCGCCTGTCTTTTTCCTGTTTGCTGACAACACGCTTCCATCCAATGCCTTATCTGACTTACGGGCGATTCGCTTTGCCAAATAAGGGAGGGCTTCACAATGAAAATCATTGATGCGCACATGCATTTATCCCATATCGAGGAATTCAAGCGGACGGCAGCTGAAAAGTCATTTGTCGATTACTCTGTCGCTGGTCTCTTGCAAGAATATGCCGAAAATGGCGTGGTTCTTGGGATAGGCATGGGCTTGACAGAGACTCAGCCAGACGGCTTTCCTGATGTGGAAGCTCTCACTCCCATGGGACTAGACCTGACAGACGAGTTGCCGCCACAGTTCGTCTATTGTCTGGGAATTAATCCGTTCAAGCTGGATGAAGCAGCAGTCGCACGCTTGGAAGCTGATTTGCAAAAGCCCAACGTGGTCGGGTTGAAAATCTATTTGGGCTACTATCCCTTCTACGCCTATGATAGCGTCTACGATCCCGTCTATGCACTCGCTGCCAAATACCAGGTGCCTGTCGTCTTTCACACCGGCGATACGTACTCAGAGCGCGGGCTCTTAAAATACTCCCACCCTCTCACACTGGACGAGGTGGCAGTGAAACATCGAGATGTCAACTTCATGATGGCCCATTTTGGCGATCCGTGGGTACTCGATGGGGCAGAAGTTGTTTATAAAAACCGCAATATGTTTGCAGATCTCTCCGGCTTAATGGTCGGTGACGCAGCCAATTGCAAGCGACTCGCGGAATCTCCTCTCTTCTTCTCCCATCTGCGCCACGCGATCACCTATTGTGATCATTACGACAAGTTTTTGTTCGGAACAGACTGGCCGTTGGCACCAGTGAAGTCTTATATCCAGTTTGTACAGGACCTGATCCCAGCGGAGTATCACGAGGATGTGTTTTACAAGACAGCATTGAAGGTATTTCCCAAAATCAAGCCGTTAGTTGAGTAGACGATACGAATCCTAAATCCCATGTCTCTTCTCTCGAAGAAACATGGGATTTTTCATTTGTTCAAGAAAACTTCTTCTATTTACGACAAAAAACGACAGTTTTCGTATTATGATACGTATATGCGAGTTTGCTTATACATCGTCAGGTTCGGACAACCATGACCCTAAGCTTTCGAGAGTAAAGAGATAGCAAGGTTTCTACTAAATTGGGGGAGGACATGTTTCCTTGAAGAAAAAAATTGCCTGGGTTACAGACAGCACCGCGCTCATACCTGAACACGTCATGGAAGAGCATGACATCTACGTCGTTCCACTGGAGATTATCTTTGAAGATGGCACTTATGAAGACGGCATTGATTTAGCACCTGAACAGCTTTATCAAAAAATTGTGCACGCCAAACATGCTCCAAAAACGTCGCAGCCTTGCTTAGGAAAATTTGTGTCGCTTTACGAACGATTAAAGGAAGAGTATGAATGCGCGATTGCTGTCCACCTCTCCTCTGATCTGAGTGGGACCTATAATACAAGCGCAACAGCAGCCAAGATGATTGACTTCCCTGTCGAGTCGGTAGATTCCAAACTGATGTCGTACCCGATTACCTCGATTATCTTAAAAGGAATCGAACAAGCCAAGGCAGGAAAAGGCTACCAAGAGATTGCAGCTTCCTTGCGCGAAGAATACAAATCTTTTGAGAACTATATCCTAGTCGGCAGTCTCGACCAGTTTTACAAGGGCGGCCGAATGACCGGTTTGCAATATTTCATCGGCAATCTGCTTCAGATCAAGCCGATTTTCCAAATGAAAGATGGACTGTTTGAAGTATATGAAAAGGTTCGTACCGAAGGAAAAGCGGTCAAACGTATGCTGGAACAGTTGGAGAACGCCAAACAGAATTACTCCGTGAAGCACGTGCAGATTTTGCATGGCAACGTCTTGGACAAAGCGCTGGAACTGAAAGAGAAAATTCAGAGCAAGTACGCCGATGTCGAGGTGTTGGTTGGGCCGATCAGTTCTACGATTGGGGCGCATGCTGGGATGGGGACGCTGGCGCTTGCGTGGAGAAATGAGTAGGGCTTGAACGTAAAAAGTCGCTCAGGTATTGAAAGATGATACCTAGGCGACTTTTTCTTGAATTTCTATATTGAATTCCCCACTAGACTTGCCATAAGCAACCCGCTTGCACTACTTGGCTCGTCTTTCAAACACCGATTATCGCCAAATACAAAAAAGTGATCTTTCGCCCTAGACACTGCAACATTCATCAAACTCTTGTTTGCATCAATAAAAAAGCAACCTTCGTTCCCTCCATATACTGTGGACATAAGAATAACATTTCGTTCGGCCCCTTGAAAAGTATGCACGGTACCGACACTTATCTTCGAACGTAAATGAGGAGCTTGCTTTCCAATTTCTGCTTGGATGCATCGAACCTGTGCCTTAAACGGAGTAATGATTCCAAGCAAATTGTGCTCTGCTTCCTTTGGATATGCAGCCTGAATGAGTGCAAAATGATCGTTCAACCATTCAGCTATCTTGGCTGCCTCCTGTCGATTGTATCGACTCGTTCCTCGCTTGCTAGAGTTTTCAGAGTTAATCTGCCGATATGCCATTTGAGGCCACTGTTTTATTGCTCGCCCTGCATGCTCCGTACCTTTTCCTCGTTTCGGCTCCAAATTCCCTTTGTAAACCAGCTTGTTACAATAATCAATTATTTCGTTATAACAACGACGATGCTCAGATAGAAACAATCCCCTTTCTTCATATTTTTGATAACGGCAGCTTTTTGCGGCCACTCTCATCACGCTTGAGCCATATCCATTTAATCCACATAACTCCAGTTGGTCATACTTGTCCAATGCATTAATCGCTCCACTGGAAAGTGTAAGTGCTTTATCCAATGCCCGGTTTATGCTCCATACTGGCTCAATTTGATAAACGTCCCCAACAACGATCGCTTTTTTTGCCAGAGCAAATGCACCTGCACCGATTTCTGGAGATACTTGCCCCGCCTCATCCACAATTAACAAATCGATGTAGTTATAAAGAAAAAAATTAGTTTGGTCACCATATGCTAGAAATTGTTTCGGAAGCATGAAAAAAGTCATCACCAGACAGGGAGTAATCATCGCAAGCCGGTTATAAAACTTCTCCAAAACATTCTTAAAAGATTTCCCAACTTGCTTCTCGGTTAATGCATCCTCCCCGTTTACCCACCGACATTCAAAATAATGAACAGCTAGCCAAAACTCAACGTATCGAATCTTTTTATCTATCAGATCGTTCGTCTTATCAATTGAAACATCATATTTGCTTGTTTCGTCATCATGCCATTCGACTCCATGTTGATTTAATAGCTGTAATTCGTTATCATACCGCTCGATCCATTTCAGTACAGCATCTCGTTTCTTTTGGAGATCCGTAAGCTTTTGATTATATTCAGCAAGGCGCACGCTGTACATTTCTTTGATTTCGATTAGCTTCATAGTGCCTTGCAAGAAAGTCCACTCTTCTTCGTTCATGAATAGCGTGAACTCTGTTTGTACACGCTTTTTCGAGAACCATCTAAAGAAAAATGGAATCTTTTTGTAACAGCCTTCCCACTCCTTTACTCTCTTAGGAATTTCTCGAATCGACTTTTGAACCCGCTCGATCCCTTCCTCCAACAAATGGAGGTAGCTATCTATTCGCTCCCCATTGCATTCAAATTGATTTAACGTGTCACACAATACCAGTAAGGCTTGTTTTCTCTCCTCAAAAAACAATAATTCTTCGTGTAGCCTTGTTTGGCAGTCAGCTACTTGTACATATTCTGTTTCAAAATATTGATTGCAATTTTGTAGCAGCTTGCTCTTTGATTTTTCGAGATTTTCTCTCTCTTCAACACTGGCAACAAAATGCTCTCCTCTAGCATTCGTGAATTGATAACCATTATTTCGTGCTTCCTTTTCTTTTTGTCCCGATGGAAAATAGGTAGCAAAACTAGTTACCCCTTCAATCCAACGTTCCTCTAGATTAGAAAGCCCAACCTTATTTATTTTTCCAAATGAAGCGATTATATTCGTAACGGCTTGATTGTTTGTCGAGGTCGCTACAATAAGCGGCGCTTTTTCTTTCTTTATTGCCCTTTTAACATATAGATCAGCAACGATAGATTGCAAGAGAGTCGTTTTCCCCGTACCCGGTGGCCCATTGACTGCCAGAATATCGCCGTCTCTCATGTGATTAAAATGATTGACTGCCTCTCTTTGAGAAGGGGATAAAGGAAATTCTCCCCCCATTTGACCAGCGTGCAGCTTCATATTCGACAGACTATTCTCGATTAGGGAATCAAGAGTAGCAGGCTTGGTTGAAATGAAACGTTCATATAGAGCCTTAGGTAAATCATTTTCCAGCAAATGGTTGTACAAATTCATGACATGATAGGTGGAATTTACTGTGTTATCAACGAAGAGATACACATTACTCTCCAACTCGATCGGTAAATCGTCGCCTCCTCGATTTGGAATTTCGTTTTGTTCGAATTTAGCTCCGGTAATATACTCATAAAACGTTTTGAAAAATTCAACGTAATCGGACCATGTCTTGAGTTGTTCTATTCGATCTACATGGTTACTAATAAATTGGTCCACCTCATCCGCATAGCCAACAGACAGCTTTGGCTCCACCATGGGCTGAAGGTACTCTCTTGGAAACCATGGCAGTTTCTTATCGCTGCTTTCGTATCTAAACTTTCCATCTCTATGAAGAATCGCTGGAATAAAGAATAGGCCAGTCAATTCTTCTATTTCTTCTTGAAACTTGACATTAGCCTCAAAGATAGTTTTCACTGTTTTGGCGCAAATCAGGACATTGATCGTGTCCTTTTGAGACTTGTTTTCTTCATTTGCAAAACCCTTGTTTCCTTCCAAAAAGATTTTATTACAGACGTCCGCTTCTATCTGTCCGTTGATAAGCTCAACTGGATGCAAGATATAAAAGGGGTCGACCTTAAAATCAATTCCAGTCTGAGTATTCGCCGCGACTACGCTCCTGAAATACCGTGTGATTTCTTTACCTGTTGCCCCCATATCATTCTCCTAATCCTTCGCAAGTAGTAGACAATAAAAAAAGAAGGCTGAGGAACGCCTTCCCTAAAACTATCATAATACAGTTATTTCCTCTTTTTCAATTTTCCTTTTTAACCTCTTCCACCCTAATCACTACATTCCCCTTCTTCCGCCCTGTCTCCACATATCGATGTGCCTCCGGTACTTGTTCCAGCGGATAACGTCTATCAATAACCGCTTTTATCTCCCCTGCCTCCATCAACTTTTTAAGGAAAGCCAAATCCTCCGTCCGCACCTTCGCAATCCCTTGCCCATCCACTGTCAGGAATATCCCGTTGGGCACCAATGCTTTTACGCAATGGGACTTCGTTGCTTTCCCAACCGCATCAAATATAACGTCATACCGCTCTTCTTTTTTCGTAAAATCCTCTTTCGTGTAATCGATGACGGTTTCGGCCCCCAACGATTTCACCAAATCGAAATTGGCTGAGCTACATACCGCTGTCACCTCAGCCCCCAAATACTTGGCAAGCTGTACCGCGGCGGTTCCTACCGACCCAGAAGCCCCGTAGATCAGCACTTTCTGTCCCTTTTGCAGCTTTCCTTTTCGAAAAAAATGCAAGGCAGTCGTTCCCCCAAAAGGAATGGCGGCGGCTTCTTCATGTGTTACATTTATCGGCTTTAAGCCCACGATTGCGTTTTCTTGCAGACAGATGTACTCCGCGTGCGCACCGCATCGCATCCCGCTTAATGCATAAACTTGGTCGCCTTTTTTAAATCGTTTTACATGTTTTCCGATCGCTTCGACTTCTCCAGATAGCTCCACACCAAGAATCGGATTTCTCGGTTTGGTGAGGCCGAGCACGAGGCGCATGGGAATCCAGAGCAAAAATGGACTTTTGAAAGCGCGTATTCTACAGTCTCCAGAAGTAACCGTTGTTGCATGAATTTTTATCAGAATTTCATTATCCCTAGGCACAGGCTTTTCTACTTCTCTTAGCTCCAAAACATCGGGCGGTCCGTATTTTGTGCATATCACGGCTCTCATTGGCATCCTCCTATCCTGTACTTTGCCATGAGTATAGCGGAAGCACGGTATTGGTATACAGATACTTAAGTATTGTTTTGCAATTTACAACAAGCCCAACTGGCGAGCCCGTGCGACTGCTTCCGTACTCGTAGGCGGGCAATAGGCAGTCGTGGTTCCTCACGGGTTGCAATTACCAGATGTATCTGCCGGGGCATGCGTTCAAGCAGAAGAGAGATGGCATCGTCAAGAGGCCCCGTTTTCAAATCAATTCGATTGGTAGAGGTTGAAGAGAATGGAGCAAGGATATATGCCCGATCCAATATTCGGGCCAATGTTTTGCAGCGCTGGGAAGAGGTATGTAAAAAAACGCGAAGGGTCGATCACCGCTAGCGAGTCATTCACTGACAAGTGTTGTTTTCACGGAGCCTGCTGGTGCTGAAATGACCGTCAGTTTACGGTTTCGGCCCTCGTTTACCTGCTCGATTAGTCGATGACGGGTAACGGCCTTCAACCGTGGCGGAGACATATACAGTTTGGTGGTTACAATTGGAATCGTCTAAAGAAATTATATGTATCGCTGTCTCTAAGCGTCAACTCCGCCCACTTTTTGATTTACTCTATCTCCCAATCGTACATGACACAAAAAAACACGCCGCGCTGGCGTGTTTCGTTTTGGTGGCAAGGATGCTATTTCGTTATACGCTTTCCAATAGCCTCCACGAGCTCTCGCGTTGTCTTGGGCAGATTGGATTTCAGAATGGAATTAATCATGGGACCCTTCACACCATGGGCTGTGATATCCAGACACCCCGTCATTTTCGTCCGTGCCTCACCCAATGCCTTCGCTTTGAAGTAGCCATGACCGGTAAAATTCCCACTAATCCCGGTCAAGGTAAACCTCACCTCGGTCGGAGGCGTCCATTCGGTGATATCCACTTGCAGGCTGATGGTCTTCTTCATGATGCCGATATCGCCTGTAAACGTCCAAGCGACACGACGTTCATTAATTACCTCGTGGCTGATGTAGCCAGGTACCAGTGGAACCCAATTCTCCACTATACTCACAAACTGCCATACCGCCCCGATGGGCTGGTTCAGCTCCACATCATGTATTCCTTGAGGCATGATTTGCTCATCCCTTCCCCCAGTGTTCTTTGGTATCTTGTTATGTTTATTGTCGGAACACGGGAGATATTTCAGGAATATGGCGGGTTAATCCCACCAAAAATGCCATACATCCTGTTTCATTAAATAATCCGCGTAATGCCCTAATGAAGGAAACTCATCCAAGACGTACTGACAAAAGATGAAATGCTCTTTTGCCAGCTTAATGGCCTCCTCGTAGGTCTGCGGTCTTGAACCGGCTTGAAAAATCCACGTATCCTCTGTCACAGCGAGAATCTTAATCCCATACGCCTCCTGCCAGTGCTTTACGATAACGGACTGGTAAACGGGCAGTGGGCATTCATTATAGCCGCCCATCGGGACCCACAACGGTGCTTCATAGCCGGATGCTTTCGGCAATTCCAGGACAATCAGGGCGTCATCTTGTAATCGATCCTGCACCCATTTTTCACTTATGAGGAAGGACTCCGTCTCTGTTTCACTGCGTTGTTCATTGATCAGCTCGTCCCCTTCCCATATCAGGGAATATGCCTCATAGATGCCTTCAAAGTTCTTTCCTTCCAAACTTTTCAACTCGGATTCAATGTCTGTATACAAAAGGCGAGATTTCACAATTCGCCGAAAGACATCCTCCACAGATAAACCGTGAACCTCCTCTAGCTGTTTATGTACATAATCAGAGAGTGATCCCTCTTCGTCCACTGCTTCTTCTATCATCTCTAGTATATTATAGCTAGGCAGAACCAAAATGCTGTGCTTATCATCCTGTGTAGCAGGTACCGTGAAATCCTCCGCAGCAACCACTTCTATGTCACATTCTTTTAGGTAATTCGACAACTCTTCTACCATCGTCACACCTCTTTTTTTGCTTTTTTCATACCGTATATCTTACCACATCTAACAGAAAAATCCTGCGCACCCTCTCTTGGATTCACTTTCGAGTTGGTCTTATTCTGGACGCATAGTCAAAATAAAACCTGCGTCTACCGCCGGAAAACACCACGAGCAGACCGTGAACGAGGAGTACAAGCGAAATCAGTACGAAGACGCCAAAGAAGAAAAGGATAAGAAATGGATAAAAAGCCGACTCCATTACACTCTCTATCTGACTGAGTGCACTCGAGGTGTACGTGAAAAACCAAGTGAAATATAGCGCAAGAAATCGCTTGAATAAAGCAATTCCGGATGGCTTCCCGGAATCTTCGTTCACTAGTCTGAACCGCAATATCGCCGATCCAATCGTCTTTCCATTCCATATAATTGGAATGAAATAGAAGCAAAGCAGCATACCGAGCGAGGTACTGATCACCTCTGTCAGCCAGCCAACCGGAAGAAGAAGGCCAAACAAATCCGACAAGAACTCAACTGCGATACTGTCGATCAACAAAGCCAGCAATTGTGGTACAGGGAGGACGATACCACTCTCCATGACACTTTCTCTTTTTGCTTCTATGCTTTTATTGGACGGAAACAAAGCCAGTATGATCGGAGCAATGAGAAATCCAAATAATGCACCGCTGCTGTTGAGTATAAGATCATCGACGTCGAACAGTCGATAGGGACAATTATAAATCCCATAAATCCCTGTTAATTGTGTGACCTCAAAGAAAAGCGACAACCCAAAGCCAAGCCCCAATGCCCGTTTCCAATATTCCCGCTTCTGGAAAAAGTACCGGAGATAAACGCCAAATGGGAGCAGTAGCAAAAAATTAAATGCGGCTTGCAAGAAAGCTCGTTCTAATATGAGTTGAATATAGCTGGATGGATGGGACCATACTATCGAAGTTTCCTTGAGAATATCACGGACAAAGGTAAAGGGAATCAGCGAATAATAAACTGTATTCTCTGCTTGCATCGCGCAAGTATCCCTCGTATCTGGCAAAGGAAGCAGCACCAAAAACAAAGAGCAAAGCAAGTAAAAAAGAAAGGAGGCGTTTAAAATGAACCTCCACCAACTAAAAAACCCATCTTTTCTATACGTGTAAATGAGCCAGGGAACAAACAATAAACAAGAACCGAGCATAAAAACAAGAAAAGCATATTGAATGGGAAATACGTACGATGACATGAGAGTACTCCTTTTACCTGTTGAGTAGCTGCTTTAGCAGCCTTTTTCATAGTTGGATTTCAATCTTTGTTCCTAGCCCCAATAAACTATTCACCTTTATTTCTCCACCGTGCGCCACAATAATATCCCGCGCAATGGCCATACCCAGCCCGGAGCCTTTGTGCAGCTCCCCAGTATTCGTCCCCCGGTAGTAACGGTCAAAGATTCGATCAAGCTCCTGCTCTTTCATTCCTTTGCCGTTGTCCTCGATTCTGATCAGGGTGTGCTGACCTTTCTCTACACTTACTTTGATGAGGACGGAAGGATCATTATGGACGATGGCATTGTAAATTAAATTGGTGATCGCTCTACAAATCAGAATTTCATCCATATCCACTTTGATCATTTCATCGCTAAATCGGAATTCCATGTTCCTGTCTGCATATCTCGCATCGTTCAATGTATCAATGACGACATTTCGTAACAGGGTCACGATGTTCTTATTTGATTTGTGCAAGCGCAATTCTTTATTTTTTAGGCGGGCAGATAAATTCAGATCCTCAATGACGTCTTTCAGGTACAATGACTTTCGTTCAATAATCTCCGCAAACTCTCTCATTTCCTCATACGAAAAGTCATACTCTGTGTCTTTCATCATTTCTGCGTAGCCTTGGATCGACGCTAATGGCGTTTTTAAATCGTGAGAGACATTGCCGATCCACTCTTCTCTCATTGCATCTAATTTTTTTCTTTCATTTTCCGCCGCTCTCAGTTCATGTGATAAATAATTGACATTATAGAAAACATCTTTATAAATGCCAATCGGTTCATAGTTGATATGGTATTCCTTATTAGCGAGCTTTCTTATTCCCTCTATGAGTGACAGCAGTGGTTTTGTTAGTCTTTTGCTAAAAAAATATCCAACGATCAGCGCGATCAATCCGTCGACGGTCAGAACGAGAATGCTTCCTATGTTAAAAACTTGCACGACCTCCCGGATATCATAGGACAATACGTATCTTTGCAAATTTCGATTTTGAAACCCAATAAAGTAACTATAATGGCTAGAACCTGTTTGCTTCTCACCAATAAACACCATCGTGTTCATATCAATTTCTTTGTATTTGTACATCTGGATAATGTCTATGGGCGCATATTTTTCTTTTATACCCACCGGCAATCGATAGCCAAAGATCTGTTTGCCATCTTCGTCTAGAATTTGTATCCATGCGTTATGCTGATCCAGCTCGGCTTTCCCTTTGTCTGTAAGCGTCGCCTGATGATTCGAAATGATAATTTGCTCATGGAAACGCCTGGTTATTGCTTCAGCAGAGTTTCCTTTCTCGCTTATAGCAGTTTCATCCCAACCCGTTTGTGTGGTGACCACGATCGACAAAACAAGAAGAACAATATTGCTTAGTACAACCAAGATGACAATCAAAACAACAGACGCCAGAAATCTCCCAGTCACCCTCCAATTCATCCACTATTCATCCTTTACCGCCAGCTTATATCCCAAGCCCTTCACCGTTAAGAGGTATGTTGGATTGGAAGGGTCATCCTCTATTTTCTCTCGTAATTTTCTGATGTGTACCATCACGGTATTGTCAAAGCCAAAGAAATCTTCACCCCATACTTGGTAGTACAGCTTTTCTTTGCTGATAATTTGGTTAGGATGCTTGAGCAAATGGGTAAACAGCCCCAGCTCTTTCCGTTTCAACTCGATGATGGTTCCATGCTTTCGCAACTCGACCTTTTCTTCATCAAAGACAAATGGGCCGACCTTAATGATAGGATCCGCCTTTACTTGAACTTGCTGATATTCAGCTCTTCTTAACTGTGCTTTCACTCGATAGGCCACTTCTTTCGGACTGAACGGTTTGCCAATATAGTCGTCACCACCGATGGCCAAGCCTACTAATTTATCCACTTCTTCCGTTTTTGCGGATAGAAACAGGATCGGGACATGTGAAATGCTTCTGATCTTTTTGCATACGTCATAGCCTTCCCCGTCCGGAAGCATAATATCCAAAATCACAACATCTGGATGCTTGTCTTGAAACTGCCCGAATCCTTCGGCTGCCGTTGAAGCCGTGTATACATTCTCGATGCCTTCCTTGATCAGAACCGTTTTCAACAGTCTGACGATATCCTCTTCATCGTCCACAATCAGTACTTTGCTCACGTAGAAGCCCCCCTGCCAAAACTAGAATCATTGCTTATCCTTTCCTTGAACAAACAAGGATACACCGAAGCCATCCTTAAATGACTTCGGCATAACCTTCTTTCGTTTACTGCTGGATTGCCAATTTTTCTTTCGCTTTATCAGGCAGTTCGTCCACTTTCACTTCCTGATAAGAGGTAACTCCTTTTCCTTCTTTTACGAATACGCACAGATAGGCATCTTTACGCAGCTCTTTCATCGCCATAAAGTTGAGTGCTTTTTCTTCGCCATTTGCATTATAGCCTTGCAGCGTATAATCGTACGAGACAAACTTCTCCCCGCTATCCAGCGTAACTTCATTCTTTTTCCCTTCTTTATTAATCTGAACATAATACTCATCTGCACCCAATCTGTTAAAATTCACGTTTTGAAGCAAGAGTATAGCTCCTATCATAAGAGCAAGTATGACTGATAATACAATGATGGTTGTCTTTTTCATAGATAGTCTCCTTTAAAAGTTTACGATTTTGTTTTCGTGACGATTTTGTAGTACGCATGGACGGTCAAGAAATAGTAGGCAGTGTACATGCATGTATAGATCGCCATACAAATCATCACAGGAACGAGTAAGTTCATTTGCAACATCCGTGATAAAGGCGTGAGGGCGACGGCACTATGCCCGATACCAGCCAGCAAGGGTAACGCGAAGATGAACAAGACTTGTTTGGCAATGGTTTTTTTGATTTCTTTTTTTCTGACGCCGATTTTGTATAAAATCTCATATCGCCCTTTGTCTGCATGGGCTTCCGTTAGCTGTTTAAAGTAAATGATGCTACCAGTTGCAGCCAGGAAAACGAGTCCCAGAAATCCGCCCATAAAAATGAGTAAGCCGGAAGTTTCCAATCCTTGTGCATAGTCCTGATAGAAGCTTGCAAATCTTGCTTTTTCGGGTAAGATCGCTTCAATCTCTTTGGTTAATTGCTTGGCCTGATCTTCCTGTGTAATGGCATATGCTACCAAGCTCGCCTGATTCACTTCTTGTTGCAAGCGGACGAACAGCTCATCGCTGACGACGATCGTCGAAAAGACCGTTTGCAGATTCAAGACGTTGTAATCCTTTCGTTCCTTGATCGTTATAATCACTTCGCCGCCCTTCGCTTTTAAAGGGAGCCTTGTCCCGACATATTGAGGGGAAATACCCTCCATGTAAAAGGGGTCTAATAAAACGGCTTCCTGCGCTTGTAAGGAAAGCACATCGTCTTTTCCTTGTAATTGGGTCAATTGGTTGAATTCACGATTTGACATCACGGTATATGTCCGTTCATTACTTCCAACATCCAGATCACCAGTATCTACATCCATCTGAATAACCGGAATGGTTCGATGATACAGAACTTCATGATTGGGATGCTTCGAAATCAATTCCTCCACCCGTTTGGTTAAACGGCTGTCCGTAGCGATAAACATCATGCTGTTTGGATTCACCTTTTCGACAGTGCTTCTATTGTTGTAATACAAGCTGTATGCCGTTCCAACAGATGTAAGTGTCGTGGCGCTTAGTACAGCGATGATGGTTAACGTACGAGCATTTCCTTTCATTCGGTACAGCAGCTGAGAAATTCCTATTACGTTAATGCCATTCCAATAACTCTTCTTATGGTTTCTTAACCTTTTCAATAGCGTAACGCTGAGAACTCCGAATAGGAGATACGTACCGAGAATGACGGTTAGTAAGATGAGGAGCGGCGTTGCCATTATCCCTACTTTTCTCCATATCGCTGACTCAAAGATGTTTTGCAGTGTAAGCCAATAACCGAATCCAATCAACGCAATCGATAAGATAGCAGTGATCCAAGACGTTCTTGGTTCTTTTTCGCTTTCTTGATCCGCGCGAAAGAGTTCGATTAATTTGAAGCGATAAATTAACCGATAGCCTTGGAGCGAATTGATGAACGTAATGATAGAGAAGACGGTGATCGTGTCTATAATTGCCTCGGATGAAACAGAGAAATTAGCGATGGCATCATAACCCATGACCTTCATTAATACCGCAACAAAAAACTTGGACAACACAGAACCAAGAGCAATTCCGATCAGGAGTGCAATGATTCCCATTATGAAGTTCTCGTAAAAAAGCATGCGGCCGATCTGCTTCTTGCGTACGCCGAGCAGGGAGTAAAGCCCGACCTCACCCTTGCGTTTACGTGTAAAGAATGCGTTGGAATACCAGATAAAGATGGCCACGAAGATCATTAACACGACCGAAGCTCCGCTAAATACAGAACTTATTTTATTCGACCCTTCGGCGGCCAGCTGAATGGAATCGTCATACTTTAAGGAAACAAACGTGAAGTAAATCACAATACTAAAAATCATCGAAGCAAAATAGATAAAATAGTTGGTGAAATTTTTTCGGATATTTTTTCTGGCAATGCTAAAGAGCGTCATGATACCCACCCCCAAGCGAAGCAAGAATTTCCAGTATCTTTTGGAAAAACTCCTTCCGGGACTGCTTTTCTTTGTGAAACTCGGTAAAGAGCTGACCATCCTTGATGAAAATAACCCGTTTGCAGTAACTCGCCGCATATGCATCATGCGTGACCATCAGAATAGTAGATCGATTGGTTTCATTGAGTCTGCTTAAGCTTGCTAACAAGCTTGCTGCCGATTTGGAATCAAGCGCACCTGTGGGCTCGTCCGCCAAAATGAGGCTTGGATTGGCCACGATGGCCCGCGAAGCCGCTGTCCGTTGTTTTTGACCTCCTGAAATATGGTAAGGGTATTTGTCTAAGATTTCTCGAATGCCAAACGTGTCCGCTATCTCGTTGACTCTCTTTTCGATTTCAGCCGCTGGCACCTTCGACAAGGCAAGCGGAAGCAAAATATTTTCTTTGACAGTCAACGTATCGAGAAGATTATAATCTTGAAAAATAAAGCCCAGTTTATTCCGGCGAAAGTCTGATAATTGTTCTTCGTTCATGTTGACGATATTTTGATCAGCAATAACGACCTCACCCGAAGAAGGCATATCGATGGTTGAAAAAATATTGAGCAAGGTTGATTTGCCGGCTCCGGATGGGCCCATGATTCCGACAAATTCACCCTCTTGTATTTTTAAGTTAATATCTTGCAAGGCTGTATACACATTTCCTTTTGTACCAAATGTTTTTTGCACGTTGATTGCTTCCAGAATGGTTTTCATATCGCTATCCTTTCAAATGCAACTCATTTATTCGTACTGCATTTATCATAGCGATCGAACCTTAGAGCATTTTTATTTAAACCTTATATAATCCTTAAAAATAGCATCCGAAAAGCAAAAAAGCGTCCTCCCTCGGACGCCTCCCACGTTACTATTGGAAACATACTTTGCTAATCTGCGTAGTACATGGAAAAATAAATCCCCGTTCCGACAGAATCTTTTATCCCCTCTCCATCAAGGAGAACTTTTGCCTGATTTCATTCAGAACTTCTTCCCAATGAAGCTTCATTTGCTCTCGTGTATTCTCATGATCCAAGTTCTCTTGATGAAAACTAATGGTCGTTCGGTCTGGCTTGTCGGATATCAGCCGGATTTGCAATGTGGACGGCTTTTCCCAATCCTTCATCGACCACTTTAAACGAAACTGCCGGAACGGCTTTACCACACGAAATTGACCCGATATCCCATCGCTGGAAGTAAAGGTCTCCCCCTCGCTAAAGGTAAGGTTCGCTACATCTCCAAGCCATAACTTCGCCCCTTCGGACGAGGTTAAAAACGCCCAAGCCTGTTCTGGGGTAATGGGCATCGTCCTGCGTACACCTACCTGGAAGCCTGTCGCTGCCGTTTGACCAACGATTTTACTCGATTCGGGATTTTGACTTTTCATCGGGACACCTCGCCAATCATATTTGTTAGGGCGAACTTTGGAACCAAACTTTTATGATCGATTTGAAATTCCTTCAAAAACTTATGTAAATTGTAAACAATCACCCATAAAATGTCACTCTTAAACAGAAGACCCGTCGTTAGAGTCGTGATTGGGCGTCCGCCCTCATGATATCGACACAGGAATGACCCGAATTTGTTCACTTTCTTCCTCAAAAAAAATGGTAGGATAGAGGCATTACTTCATAAAAAATGAGGAGAGTCACAAGTGCGGGTACATCCAATTTACTTTTTACGTCTGACAGGCCTACTCGATGGTCTTTCTTTATTAGTATTGATGGGCATCGCGATGCCCTTAAAATACGTGTGGGGCTTAGACAAAGCCGTAACCATCATAGGAAGTATTCACGGCGGGATATTTTGCTTGTATGCTCTGGCGATACTCTATGCAGCCATTCGCGTGAGATGGAGCCTGTTCTGGTCTCTTGCTGCAATACTCGCCGCTTTTGTACCGTTTGGGAACTTCCTTCTGGATCGCAGACTGAAAACGGCACAGGCTGTGTATCCTCTGAAGCCGTTTAACAATGCCCTGCTCGTATATGCCATCGTTTTTTTCTCGTTCTTTGATTTGTTCTCGCAGCTGCCGGTCATGAGTACATTTGCTGCTTCCGTAGGTGCCAGCTCATTTGTTATAGGATTTGTCATCGGTCTGTATTCGCTAGCCAATACCTTTGGCAATATTATCTCAGGCATACTGACAGATAAGGTTGGTCCATCCAAACCACTGTTGATCGGCTTGGTTTTATCGAGCTGTGCCTTGCTGCTGTATCACATCGTCGATCAGCCGTTTCTGTTGATTATCGTGCGAATCATTCACGGATTTGTCGCCGGTTTGATCGTTCCTGCTGCTTTTACTTTTTCTGCGAATAACACGACACATGAGCAGCAAGGACGAAAGGTTGCCTTCACCGGTACCTTTGTGGGACTCGCAGCGATTATCGGACCTGCATTCAGCGGCATTATGGCAAGCAAAACCTCCGTGCCCTTTGTCTTTACATGTGTAGCTGTTATGGGCTTTTTCCTAACCATCCTGTCCGTCATTTTTCTGAGATCCACTCAGGCCTGCAAGAAAGAGAAGCTTAAGAAGGACGTTCCGACCTCAGCCTTGATCTTCAATGCTGGGATAATCAAGGCTTACGGCGGTGCCTTTTTGCTCATGTTTTCACAAGGTGTGATCGCTTATCTTTTGCCCTTGCATGTGCAATCGCTTGGATACGATTCGAAACTAAGCGGTACATTAATGAGCACTTTTGGGATCATTGCCGTCTTGCTTTTTGTGCTTCCGACAAACCGGATTTTTGATCGTGTAGCTCCATCCAAAACGATGTCCATCGGAATTGGCTTCATGGGCGTGAGTCAGCTGCTTATTGGTCAATCCAACACGACATTGGCACTGTACTGCATTTTAGGACTATATGGGATCGGCTTTGCTCTCTTGTTTCCCTCTGTCAATACGATGCTCATTCAATCGACGCCACAAGAATTGCGGGGGAAAGCACACGGTTACTTATACGCCTTTTTCTCTCTCGGTGTGGTCGTCGGCTCAGGCCTTTTAGGTTGGCTGCCCTTCTCCATTGAGGAAGGGTTTCTGTTCACAGGATGTCTCCTGCTCGTGTTTGCCGCTTTCATTGCCGTGCATAAGCGGCGAGAACGCTTGCTGAATCAACAAAATAATCAATAGCAGCCATCGTTTCTAACAACAAAACCTCCTCAACCACTAAGCTAGTGGCGAAGGAGGTTTTGTGCTACTACTTTCAACTGCGGAATCACTGCGAATCAGGCATGCAGCCAACAGACCAATTCCTAGTACGATTGCAAGCAGGATAAAAGTAAGTTCATAGCTTCCAACATTCATTAATCGGATGGACAATATCGGCCCAAGACTTGTTCCCGAAAACAGGATAAACGTATAAACAGAAACCGCAATTCCCCGCGATTTTCCCCCTAGCTGTCCAACAAGCGAGATCACGGAAGGAACGGATAACGCAATTCCAGCAACGAAAAGCACACTGGTACCAATCAAAAGAGCCAAGTTAGATATCATACCGAGGGAAGCCATACTAACCACTGCCAGACCTAATCCAAAGCGGAGCACGGTACGTAAGCCAAACCGTTTTGCCAGCCCGCCCGCCAGCGGAGAAATGAGCATACCCACTACACCAATCGTTCGAACAAGCAGCATCTCCTTGTTGCTAAGCCCAAAATCAGATCCCGCCAAATAACTGCCCAAGACCGTATACATATTAACGAATGACATAAGCAATACAAGAGCGATTATGTAGCTCAAGACAATATTTTTTTGTTTGAACAGGGAGGGAATTCGCTTAATCGGCTCCCAAATATTAACGGTAGCAAGGGGACTCTCTTCTTTTGGCAGCCACCTCATCACCACAAACAGCGTCACGAAATAGATAGCAGCAAGCATATAGAATACGGCGTGCCAACTGTATTGTTGACTCATTAAGGTGCTGAGCACTTGACCAATGATTCCTGCTGCCAAAAATCCTGTGCTGATAAATCCGATTGCCGTTACCCGTTTTGCCGCAGGGAACATTTCCACAGCATAGGCGAGTGCAACAGGCGAGAACGTAGCAGCGGCAGCACCTTGCAAGCCCCTGAGTACAATGATCCATACGAAATCATTTGCACTACCAAGCAACAAAGAAAATAGAGCCAGGGCAATCATCCCGATCACAATAACGTTCTTGCGGCCATACTTTTCGGACAGCGGTCCGTAAATCAGGCACCCTATGGCAAACCCAACCGAAAATGCGCTGCCTACTGCTGCAGCCTGTGTCAACGTTATACTGAAAAGATCGGCAAATAGGCTCATAAGGGGAATCGTAACGTATAAGCTCGACATGACGACGATTCCAGACCAGCAGAGAATTGCCGTCATGAGTGAGTAGTTTCTCTGTGACATCGCACACCTCTTTTTCAAATAGTTACATACATTCTAGTTAGATTATCTAATTATATTCACAAAAAAATATGATCTTATCTTCCCACCCCCAGTTTCTCTTCCATGCTGTTGTTCAACTTCATCAAGATTTTTTCAAGCAGCATCCGTTCTTCCTCTTCTAATTCGCTCATAATAGAGGAGCAAGCAGACCAAAAAACTGGCAGTACGCTGGTTACCAATTCTCTGCCTTCTTGCGTTATTTTGACATGAATCTTGCGACCATCCAGCGTGCTTTGCTCCCTGATGATCCAGTGCCTTTTTTCCAGCCAGTCCAGCAAAGCTGTAACAGAAGCACGCCGAATACCCAGCCTGTCTGCAAGCGAAGAAGGGGTGATAAGTTCTCTGTCTTTATGTAACGTAAGCAACAGCAATACGTCCCATTTACACTCCGTTATGCCGAATTTCTCCAAATTCAAATCAATGACGTCTATGGCGTTATCCCCCAGCCATAGCATCAATAATCCCAAATGAGCCAATTTGCGATCCGTATTTTGCAGAGCAGTTGCTTCCATCAGATGCAAATATGGCTGAATACCAAGTTTCGGCAATTGATCGGATGTATGCTCACACTTATTTTTTCTGCTCATAATCCACCTTGAATATAATTAGATTATCTAACTAAAATCAATATAAAGGATTTTTTTGGATTTTTCAACCCCCTCTGGCAAGACGAAAGCCTAGATCATCAATTCGAAACGTGGGGTGACTGCGTCTGCGGCACGTCGCCCCACAGCCTCTGGCCTCTTCTGCCCAGCTGCCACCGCGAAAAATTCGGTAGGAGCCATACACGTTTACATCGTAAAGGTCCCAGCACCACTCCCAAACATTTCCCAGCATGTCATAGAGCCCCCACGCATTCGGCAGCTTTTGTCCTACTGCATGTGCTGTACCCTCCGCATTCTCTTGGTACCATGCGATCTCATCCAGCTCGCCGTACCGATAACCGCCCGTCCCTGCTTTGCAAGCGTACTGCCATTCCGCCTCTGTCGGCAGACGATAGCCATCCGCTTCCTCGTTCCAACCAACACGCTCACCATCTTCACTTATCGAGTAGCATTCCGTGAGACCTGCTTGCTGAGAAAGCAGATTGCAAAACGAAATCGCATCGTTCCACGAGACGTTCACGACGGGAGCTTCTGGGGGGTCACTCGGTCCAGCTGCTTTTTGGACAACAGAGAAATATAACGCATTCGTAACAGGAACCGGTGCGAGTGAAAAAGCGTTCACCTCGGTTGTCCATGTCGCCTTGATCCGATCGTCCCGTAATTCGATATGCCCTGCTGGGATGCTCACCATGTTGTACGGCCCCTCCATCTCTATTTCACCTGGCTTAACTTCTCGATCGCCTGCTCTTCGGTCGGCAAGAAAAAGATGTCGTTTCCGTTGTTCGATTCATAGATGAAGTCTTTTAGACTTTTACTTGTGTACACCGAAAAATCGCCTACAATTGCCACTTTCACCCGATAATTGATGAACTTCTGAAGGATTTCCCCAGCAAGGCGTGTTTTCAAATCGAAAAAGCTTTCGTTGAGCAATGATTTGTTGAGAACAATACGCTCACTGTCTGCTTGATAATGGACCGTTGCGATCAGGTCCAATGCGGACTGTACATCCCCTATAAGAACCTCGCTACCACTCACAATAGCAATATTTTTCCCGCCAGCTTCTACCTTTGTAATATTCATGTGTACCCTCCTCATCTTCTATTGCTAATCTGCCTCACATAATCCTCACAAATATATCGGTTGTCTTCACCGGTTGCTGGCGAAACGCTCGCCACTCGAAAGAAGCTCAAGCCAACAACCATCGCCATGAGTCCGTAGGCAGCGTTTTGTGAATCCTCTACAGACATAAGCCCGGTTTGCTTGCCGTATTCAAAAATCTTGGTGATGCCCTGCAAATCTCTCGCATAACTCTTCGCAACCACTTCTTGCAACTTGGGGTCCAATGCGGCTTTGGAGAAGAATTGGACAAAGAGTCTTGCTTGATCTTCATGCGGGATGTACATCTCAGCGATGCCGTCCAGCTGCGAAACATTGATCCGTTTTTCCTTGTCGTTCACGTATGGCGGCAAGATGTGCGCAAGCGTAACGTCCATCATTTCCTGAGCGGTCATGGTGCTCTCAATGTCAGCTTCGATTTTCAAGCCATAATAGGCCAAAAATGCCTGAAAGGATTCACTCGTCAAATTATCCTTATTCTTAAAGTAATACGTGACCACACCCTTTGAGCAGTCCGCATACTCCGCCACCTTATCCAGCGTCATGCCATCAATCCCGTGATTGCTAATACAAGTGAGGGTCGCATTGATGACATCTGCTCGGCGCTTTGGTTCCATTCCTAATTTGGGCATGATTTTACCTCGTTTTTTTATACTGTACAGTCGGAATAAAAAAAGTGTACACCATGATTTTCCAACCTGTCAAACGAGTAGGCTCCACAACACAAAAAAACACGCTTACGCAGCGTGTTCGATCATGCCGTTACATAGCAAGCGCTTGGCGACTGATCCGATATTGCCCCGGTGTCAGCCCCGTCCATTTCTTGAAAGCATTTTGAAAAGCGCTTGGATCTGAAAAATGCAGCAGGTATGCAATCTCTCCAATGGAATGCTCCGCTTGCTGTAAATACCCCATCGCCATTTCTTTGCGGACATTCGTGGACAATTCATGATAGGAAGTGTCCTCTGCCTTTAGTTTCGCTTGCAGGGATCTCGTACTCATATGAAAAGCAGCGGCAGTCTGCTGTAAGGTCGGAAAAGCCGCAGGCATACATCCCATCATCCATTGAAACACACGGTCCGACAATTCCCGCCCCCTGTTCAGCCTCTCTCTAATTTCTTCCGCGATGGGTTCGAAAGCTTTACGCAGCCGGACATCTGAATACAGGATCGGGTATTGCAAAACTTCTTTGCCTACCAAGAGCCCATTTTCTTCTTCATTAAAGTGAGGCTCCATTCCGAACAATTTCAAATACGGAGCGATATCATCCGTAGCGTCGTGTGTGAAATGTATCGACTGTAACGGAATAGCGCGGTGACTCATACGGACAATCAAGTGGTACAAGGAGCTGACCATATCCTCCATGCAATGTCGAGACACTCTCCCTGGGCTTTGCCTATGAAACCGCAGGAAAACATCCTGCCCCCGCTCTTCCCAATCCAGCTCGTACCCGCTGCAAAGAATCACGTGATACCGCTGATAAGCCTTCCATGCATCGATGATTTTTTCCGAATGCATCATGACATAGCCAAGGATGCCCAGATCGGCAATATCCGTTAACTGTCCTTGATGCAGTCCGAAATGATCATCCTGCGTGTAAATGGCCGCTTCCTTCATCAAGCGCTCGAGCTCTGCTTCATCAATCCGCGCCTCTACATCCTTTAGCAAGCTGCTGTCGAAAGAAATATGCTCACAAAAACGCTCAAAATCAAGCTTCTTGTGAGTAATTGTCTTCATAATCGGATATACCATCGAAATCGCAAACCCATGCGCATTTTCCAAGTACGGAACCTCCTTTGCGTGAATCCACAACATTTATGCGCCTACGATCATTCATCTGTTCCATACCACACGATATGCTGAATACAGTTCAGTTTACCACGATCTGTCGGTTATGGAATCAACTCTACAGGGGGATATGAAAATGAACATTCTCGTTATCATCGGACATCCAGATCCCGAGAGCTATTGCTCTGCGTTAGCGCATGCCTATATGCAAGGAGCCGAAGGTAAAGACGCGCAGATTCGCACCATTGATTTAAGCCAAATCGCTTTCGACCCAAATTTGAAGTACGGATATCGGAAAAGAACAGAGCTGGAGGATGACCTAAAAGAAGCGCAGGACCTCATCCGTTGGGCTGATCATCTGGTCATTGTCTATCCAACCTGGTGGGGCACGATGCCCGCTATCTTGAAGGGATTCTTTGATCGTGTCTTATTACCCGGATTCGCCTATAAATATCGGGAAGGCTCACCTCTATGGGATAAACTGTTAACGGGCAAAACCGCCCATGTGATTGTGACCATGGATACCCCCTCTTGGTACAACCGATTGATCTACTGGCAAGCCGGACATCTCGTGATGAAACGCAACATTTTGAAGTTTTGCGGGATTAAGCCTGTGAGGGTTACAGAGATTAGTGGGGTGAATGCCTCGGCGGAGGAAAAGCGCAAGAAGTGGCTGGAGAAAGTGAAACAGCTTGGGGAGAGGCTTGCCTAGGCGTTACGGTAAAAAAACGAATCAGATTGGCTAAAAAACTCAAGCTGAAATAGTCTTGAGTTTTTCCTATTCGCTTACTGATCGAGATGCGTTTGCTCGCTTTTCAAAAACTTAATGCGGGGCTGCCCTTCCAGTAACAGATCAATCTCTAGCGCATCTCCTTCATTGGAATGATTTACCTACGCAAATAAATCGTGCAAAGTGTATTTATTATGTAGCTGATTGTGAGTATGATAATAGTAAAAATAATAAGAAAGAGGCTATCATATGGATTCTACTTTTTCACCAAGAAAAGCAACAAAGACGAAAACCTTGGTTATTAACGCACTCTTCATCGCTTTTACGCTCGCAGCCACCATGTTTATCAATTTACGACTCCCGATCATGGGTAACGGTGGCCTCATTCATCTCGGTAACGTGCCTCTTTTAATCGCAGCCTTTGTGTATGGCAGAAAAACAGGAGCTATCGCTGGAGCTTTTGGTATGGGGCTCTTTGACCTTATCTCCGGTTGGACAGCATGGGCGCCGTTTACCTTCGTAATCGTAGGTGCAATGGGCTATGTAGCAGGCCTCATCGCCGAAAAGGTGCCTGGCAATCGGGTATTTGTGTATGCACTCGCAGTTGTCGCTGCATTGGTGATTAAGATCGTGGGCTACTACTTTGTTGAGGTTATTCTTTACGGGAACTGGATTCAGCCGTTTGGCTCCATTCCGGGGAACGTTTTGCAGGTGGTGGTAGCAGCGGTTATTGTTATTCCGCTGGTGGGACGTTTGAAGAAGATTGTAGGTCAAGGTTAAAAAAGGAAGGATGGGGCAGAGCTCCGTCCTTCCTTTTTTGCAAAATATTTGAGGAGGTTTCATGTATGAACCATCAAGCATTTAGTGAATTAGATCTTACATCTCTTTTGTCATTGTCTTATAGTACATTGATCTATGAACTACATGACCGATTAAATGAGTTGGGATTTGGAGATATTAGACCTGCCCATGGTTTTTATGTTTAGACGTATCATTCCTAATGGAGCAACAGGTATAGAATTAGCTGAACACTTAGGAATTACCAAGCAAGCTGTGAGTAAAATGGTGGATTATCTTGAGAAAAGTGGCTATGTAATGCCCCAAACTCATCCCACTGATAAGAGAGGGGAAATTATCATTAAAGGTAAGACCTGTCTGGTAAATTTATTAAGGGATACATAAACTCCTTAACTGCTTGTTGTAGTTCCGTATACTGCTGCATCAATCTAGTATATTTGTAACACCAGAAAAACCCTTGGTTTCCCAAGGGTTTTTCTTAAAATTATAGTCTCAATAATAAATTTGCAAATAACGCAGTTCGTTTTGGTAGTGAATCAATAAGGATGTGCTCATGTTCAGCATGAAGCCCTTCACCTTCCGCGCCAAGCCCATCTAACGTAGGTATGCCTAGTGCAGCGGTGAAATTTCCGTCACTTCCCCCACCAACAGAGGCTTCTTCCAATTGGAAACCAAGTTCGGAAGCAATCGAACGTGCTTTAAGGAAGAGCTCCTCTGTTTTTGCTGTTCTTACCATTGGCGGGCGATTCATTCCACCTGATACTTCGACCGTCGTGTCTTTCATTGTAGGTTTTAATCCGAGGATACATTCACTTATTCTGTCGACTTCTTCATGCAAGCTTACGCGAACGTCGATGTATGCTTCGGCATAATCGGGGACAACATTGACACGGTTTCCTCCGTTTATGATTCCAACATTGACGGTCGTTCCTTTTTGATAAATGGTTAGTCCCTGCAAAACAATAATTTGGCGAGCTAATTCCTCTACAGCACTGATTCCTTCAGCATGATGGTTGCCGGCATGGGCTGCACGTCCTCGAACCTTCACAATGAATTGGCCAACCCCTTTTCGGGCCGTCTTGAGAGCACCTGTATGGGCTTCTGCTGGTTCAGCAACAAGCACATATGAGCTTTTTCTCGATTCTTGTTCAATAAACTCTCTGGAATGCTTAGAGCCAATTTCTTCGTCAGAGTTGCAGAAAAAGACAATTTTCTTATTTACGGAAAGCCCCAATTCCCTAATGGCTTTAAGCGCCCAAATTGCTTGTATCAATCCGCTTTTCATATCAAAAATGCCAGGACCATATGCTTTATTTCCTTCCACTCGATATTGTAACTGCCCCTTGTCCCAAACAGTATCAAAATGGCCAAGGATCAATATTTGTTTTTCCCCATGTCCGATTGTAAATTTCAGATGATTACCAACTTCAGTTTGTGTAAAAACTTCAGGTTCCACATCCAAATGTTTTTTAAAAAGCTGTTGCAGATAGGTGCCGCATTCATCTACCAGTGTTTTATTCATAGAAGGAGAATCCTTTTTTACAAAGCTCTCCAAGTCAAGCAAAATCTCGTTAGCGTGATTTTCCAGATATCTTACTATTTGTATAGACGTATCGAAACTACTATTCAATCTGAATTTCCCCCTAAATTTTAATTGTCATAATACAAATAGCAAAAAGCTTGCCAACAATTTTTGACGATAATGAATCTTGAAAGAGACAGCTGGTTGTTTTTTAGGATGTTTTATTGGACGCGTATATCCCGATGAAAATCCTGAAAAAATCCTGAAATGACTTTCTCAATAAGCGATACCTTGTTTTATAGCTTAGTTATTATTGGCACGTTATTTGCAGTAAACAAAATTAAAACGTTTTCAAAAAAAGAGAGAGGGTGAGCCATACTTTTCAATATGAAACAAGCCTCTGGAAACAGCAGTAAAAAAAGAGTCAATCATTAAGAGGAGGAACCAGAACAATGCACCCGGGAGTTACAAAAAAAGTAAAGAAAAAAAGATTTCCGCAAATTGATGCCTATGTTCTTATATTTTTTATATTGCTCGCATGTGCCGTTGCTACTTATTTCGTACCAGCAGGTGAATTTGACCGGGTGAAAAGCGGTGAGGTCTCCGTTACGGTTCCAGGTAGTTATCATATCGTTGAATCGAACCCAACTACGTTTAAAGAATTGTTTACCGCCATTCAAGAGGGGATGGTAAAAGGAGCACCGCTCATTTTCCTCATCATGTTTACAAGTGGCGCTTTAGCAGTTTTGGAAAAAACAGGAGCAATAGATGCATTTCTTAGAAAAGTCGTGATTAGTAGTAAAGACAGGTTGCTTTTACTAATCATTCCAGTGTGTTTGGTATTTTCGGCCTTAGGAACGACAGGGATCATTGTCAATTCCGTTATTGCCTTTATCCCATTAGGAATTGTTATCGCTCGAGGATTGAAATTAGATGCAATTTTCGGTGTTGCTCTGATTTATTTGGGAACATATGCCGGATGGAATGTACCTGTAATGGCACCTCAAACACTCGGTTTATCACAGCGTATTGCTGAACTTCCGCTGTTATCTGGATTTGGATTTCGCGTTGTTATCTATCTCGTCTTTTTAGCAGTGACGATCGCTTATATTTATTGGTATGCTAAAAAAATTCAGGGTGATATAACAAAAAGTGCCCTAGGCTCAGAACTGTTTCCCAATTCTCTCGGGGAAAATCAAATTAATCTCGTAAGCACTGCCGTTCGAATTACTTGGCGACAAAAATTTGTGCTACTCTTTTCAGGTCTCTCGCTTGTTGCCTTCATCGTTTGCACTCTCGTATTAAAATGGAGTGAAAACGAGATGGCCGCTCTGTTTATTTTCATTGCAATTGGTTCTGGTCTTATTGCACGCATGAGTGCCAATGAGATTGCCAAGACTTTTATGCAGGGTTGTCAAAAACTCGTTTATGGTGCCTTGATTGTTGGGATGGCAAGAGCTGTCATTATCATTCTTGAAAACGGAATGCTCTTGGATACGATCGTAAATGAGATGGCGACTGTGCTGGCACCGCTGACTCCTGTTACAGGTGCATTGGGTATGTATGTAGGAAGTGCCTTAATTCACTTCTTGATTTCCTCTGGGTCTGGGGAATCTGCTATGTTGATGCCCATTCTCGTTCCTTTAGCAGATTTATTGAATATTACCCGGCAGGTTGCTGTACAAGCCGTTATGTTTGGGGAAGGCTTGGTTAACTGTATCAACCCTACTTCGGGTGTATTGATGGCTATTCTCGCGACCTCCGGTATTCCTTATGGAAAATGGATTAAATTTATCCTTCCACTAATTGGTATCTGGTTTGTCGTTGGCGCTGCATTCCTAATTATTGGAGTTTCCATCAACTGGGGTCCTTTCTAAAGAAACATATATGAATGACAATAATGCAAGTGCTTTAGATAAAGTTGACTAGCTCTTTCGCCACAACATTCGCGGCACTTGCATTATTATTTTCGTGAAAGTATATTTGATTGAAAAATAAACAAACTTAGGGTATCGACACAAGGGGGAGCGTAAATGGGAATGCCAAGCATACTGCTTGTAACAAAAAGTCAAAAGGTTTCCCAAACCTTTGAGAGGAACCTAAGAACATTTTTTGACTCCCGAATTGATGTTTTTACACTTTCTCAGTGGCAGGAAATGAATGAGAACCTGCAGGATAAGATTGGACTGATCCTGCTTTCAACGAGAAAATTGTTGGATTCTTTGCCTGATGTACTAGCGGATATTCCTGTTCTTATTGCTAGAAGAAACATCGAAATGACCAGATTGCCGCAATTAATGGAAGTAAGCACGGGCACAAAATGTCTTTTAGTCGCAAATGACATGATTACGGCGGAAGACTCTGTTGAATTTTTAAGACGCTTGGGATTCCAGCATCTTGATTTCGTTCCCTATGGGCCAGAGATAGAAATGTCTGTGACCGAATTGAAAAAGATTGATCTCGCCATCACACACGGGTGGCCTGAATTTGTGCCGGATCATTTTAATAGAGTGATTGATTTGCATAACAGACCAATTGACTTGACTACGATCTTTGATATAGCGCAACTATTTAACTTGTCGATAGAAAAAGCCCATTATTATACGGCAGATTTCTTTCGAGATTTTGTCCAATTGGGACGGAATTTGGCGATTTCGGTCAACAATGAGAAACAGCTGAAGACAAAGCTGGAATCCATTCTAAATGCCGTTCATGAAGGCATCATTGGTATTGATAAACATGGGTACATTACTTTTTTTAATGAAGATGCAGGGAAAATATTACATTTGCGTACAGAGCATTGTATAAATAAGAGGTTTCAGGAGATCATTCCTGATTTTCAGGTTGAAGCAGTGTTTGAGTCGCGTGAAGAGATAAGCGACCAACTGCTAGAAATGCGCAACCTATATCTTCTTGTCACCAAGATACCGCTCATGTTGGACGGGCAATTTTTAGGCGTTGTAGTTACGTTTCAGGATGTAACCAAAGTACAGAGAATTGAGCAGGAAATACGTAAAAAAAGCACTCATTTAGGTTTAACGGCGAAATATCAGTTTGACAATATCATCGGAATGAGTCAAGCGATCACGTCTACCAAAGAGGTTGCAGTTAAAGTGTCAACAAGTGACTACACAGTATTAATTACAGGAGAAAACGGTACGGGGAAGGAAATATTTGCGCAAGCGATTCACCAGAACTCCAGTCGAAAAGACATGCCATTTGTACCAGTCAATTTCGCCGGACTAACGGAGAGTTTAGCGGAGAGTGAACTGTTTGGTTATGAGGAAGGGTCTTTCACTGGAGCGAAGAAAGGTGGAAAAATCGGGCTGTTCGAATTAGCGCATAATGGAACCATTTTTCTAGATGAAATTGGGGATGCACCTCTCAGTATCCAAGCAGCTCTGCTGCGGGTGCTTCAGGAGCGGCAGGTAATGCGCGTAGGTGGAAACCGTGTAATTCCCATAAATGTTAGAGTTATTGCCGCGACCAACCGTAATTTGATGGAAATGGTTCAAAAAGGAATGTTTCGCGAGGACTTGTATTACAGGCTTAATGTTCTGCCGTTACGTATCCCCGCTTTAAACGAAAGGCGAGAAGATATTCTTATCTTAATAGAGCATTTCTTGCAAAAGAAAAACACGAACCTTATCCTATCCTCTGAGGTCAAAAATAGTTTGCTAGAATACAATTGGCCAGGTAATATTCGGGAGCTTGAAAATTTCGTTAACTATCTGACGGTCATAGTTGAAGGAGAAGTGGAACTCCAACATATTCCAGAACGCATTAAGAATGGGCAAGTTGGGCAAACGCAAAGTTCTGTTGAGACCGAATTAGCATTCCCGCAAGAGGATGGCGGAGAAATAGAGCAGATTCTTTTCCTGTTAATGAGGAACGGATCGTTGAGCGACTATGAAGACATTTTGGCGAACCTGTTACTTTGCAGCAAACGCCAACAACGAATCGGACGGGGAGTCTTGAACAGTATGCTTGCTAAGCCATTAACGGAAGCCCGGATTCGTAACAGACTTGCTATCCTTAATCGAAGCGGCTGCATCTCAGTTGGGCAAAAAAAGCAGCAGGGCACACAAATCACTTTATTAGGAATACAAGTACTCCAAAGAATTAAAAATCTGAACGTAATTGAGCAAGCTTTCCAAAACCGAATATAGTTCATCAACTGGTCGACATGTCCGTCAATTTGAAAAACAAAAAACGGCATCTCTGCCGTTTCCGTATTTCCTATATGGTGGACCCTATCGGGATCAAACCACTGACCCTCGACAGGCTACTAGCACCGTTTGAAAATGTCAGTTCGCTACCTATTAATTGGAAGCATGCTTGTCCTTTGCAGTATTCAGCTCTGCTTCGATCTGGGAGTTTTTCGACGACTCACCCATGCGCCAGTAAACGAGGAGGCTTATGGCAATACAAGCTGCTACATAGTAATAGAAGAGAGACTCGTTCCCGATGCTTTTGAACCATAGCGCGATGAACTCCGCTGTTCCCCCAAAGATCGCAACGGTCACCCCGTATGGAAAGCCTACACCCAGGGCGCGAATGGCGGTAGGAAACATCTCGGCTTTCACGATCGCATTGATGGACGTATAACCAGTAACAATGATAAGACCAGACAGCATCAGCAGGAAAGCAACATATGGGCTAGTGGTTTGTTCCAGGAGCATAAACATCGGTACGGTCCACAATGTTCCAAGAATACCAAAACCAATCAACAACGGGCGCCGTCCAATTCGGTCGGACAGCATACCAGCAAGCGGCTGCAAGACGACGAATACCAGCAATGCGGTAAAGTTAATCCAGCTGACTACTTCTTTCGGCAGTCCTACCGTAATCACCATGAATTTTTGCAAATAGGTCGTGTAGGTGTTAAAGGCAATGGTTCCCCCGAGTGTAAGGCCGACGACTGCCAGCACCGCCTTCGGATGCTTCATCAGCTCTCGAAGTGTACCCGCCTTCTCCTTGTTTTTCGACTCCATTTTGGTATACTGCTCCGATTCGTCCATGCTTCGACGCAACCACAATACGGCTACTGCGCCAAAGGCTCCAATGATGAACGGAATTCGCCAGCCCCATGCCATCATGGCTTCTTCCGTGAGCATTTGCTGCAGGATAATTTGCACACCCAGTGCCAGCAATTGTCCACTGATCAGCGTGACGTACTGAAAGCTAGAATAGAACCCTCGGCGACCACTGGAAGCCATCTCGGACAAGTACGTGGCAGATGTTCCGTATTCCCCGCCAAGCGAAAGACCTTGGAGTAAGCGAGCAAGAACGAGAATAATAGGCGCAAACACGCCGATCATTTCATAGTTTGGTGTTACGGCAATCACCAGAGAACCACCCGCCATGATGGTAACTGACAGCGTCAACGCAGCACGGCGCCCATGACGGTCAGCGTATCGGCCCAGGAGCAAGCTCCCGATCGGTCTCATTAAAAATCCGATAGCAAATACAGCGGCAGTATTCAGCAACTGACTGGTAGCGTCGCCCTTAGGAAAAAACTGAGACGAGAAATACACCGCAAAAGCTGCATAGACATACCAGTCGTACCATTCAATTAGATTCCCTAGTGAACCTTTAAAAATATTGCTTGTGATGCGCCGCGTATTTACACGATCACTCGATTGACTCATTGCTGCCCCCTCCTTGTGATTGACCCGAATCCATCGTTTAACCGCTTACAAATCAAACAATCCTTTGAAAGGGGTTACATATTTACCCGGATGGATTCTCGAAGAACTGCTTTCATTCTAAGTTGTTTGTTTTGCTAGAATCTATTGAATACTCCCGAATGTGCAAAAACAGCATCCGAGCTGCCGAAAAACCCAGTTGAGTTACATTGATTTTTCGATCAGTTCGGGCTACCCTTTTTCATAGGGAGGGCTGTCATGACAATCACTATGCTTCTGGGACTGCTTGAAAACATCTCTGTAATTGCAGTCATCGCCCTTATCATCGGCCAACTCGATTACTTTCGGAACATCATGTACGGGAAAAACAACTGGATGCGGATCGTGATCCTCTCTACGCTGTTCGGGTTCCTGTCGGTTATTGGAACGGAGAATGGGCTACGGGTCAATGACGCACTCGCCAATACGCGCATTGTCGGTGCCGTCGCGGGCGGGTTGATCGGGGGGCCTGTCGTCGGTTTTTTGGCCGGTCTTATAGGAGGTATTCATCGCTATTCGATCGGTGGATTTACCGCATTCGCCTGTGCCATCTCGACCGTAATGAACGGCTACTTGGCCGGGATCGTCAGTACGAAAATGAATATGCTACGACTGAAATGGCAGCATATCGTACTGATTGGCGTTACAGCCGAGCTCATTCAAAAAGTTATGGTGCTGCTCATGGCCAAGCCTTTTTCAGCCGCACTCGAACTAGAAGTAAAAATCGCGATCCCGACCACCATTATGACCATTGCAGGTCTGCTGCTTTTCACCCGCGTTTTCCAAAATCTCAAAATGATGCAAGACCAGTCCGGCGCATTAGGGGCAAACCTTGCCTTGTCGATTGCCAGTCAGACGTTGCCTCATCTGCGGACGGGGCTAAATGAATATTCCGCGAAAAAAACTGCTGAACTGATCCGTGAAATGGCCAAGGTGGATGCAGTCGCCATTACCGACCGCGAAAAGCTGCTCAGCGCAAAAGGCCATGAACTGGAAAATCATGTGCAGAAAGAGACGCTATGCGCACAAGTAGCGGAGGCTGTTTTGAACCACCCTACTGGGGTATGGTGCGACAAAGATTTTGCTCTTCCGCGTCCGCATCGCCTAAAATCGATCAGCGCCGCATCGTTGTATCATCAAAACCAGAAAATCGGGACGCTGCAATTCTACTATAAAACCTCTTCCTCCAAGACGTCCCAGACCAACGAGAAGCTAGTGGACGGCTTGGCAAAGCTGCTATCAGTCCAAATTGAACTGGCAGAGATCGAGCATCAAGCGAAAATGCGGAAGCAGGCTGAAGTGAGCGCCCTGCAAGCACAAATCAACCCGCATTTTCTGTTCAACACCTTGGGGACGATTATGTCCTATTGTCGGACAGACCCTGATCAGGCGAGAAACTTAATCGGTCATTTAAGCGACATCTTCAGGCGTAATTTGAAAAGCAAGGGAAATCATCACAGCTTGCAAGAAGAACTGGACGGGATCAAATCGTATTTGGAAATCGAGAAGGTCCGATTTAGCAACCGTTTAAAGGTGAATATGGAGATCGACGAAACCCTGCTGGAGTGCAAATTGCCTGTCCTGACTTTGCAGCCAATCGTGGAAAATGCCATACACCATGGACTTTCCCCTAAAGTTAGCGACTGTCTGCTCACGATTCGAGTGAAGCCGTACGACCATGAAGTGAAAATCAGCATTGAAGACAATGGAGTTGGAATCAGCGAAGAGCGTTTGGCCGAAATCTGGAACAGCCAATCGAAAGGCATCGGCCTGGTCAATGTCCATTCACGGCTGCGATCCATATATGGCAAAAAATATGGCCTCACGATTCAAAGCAAGCCCGGTTTGGGAACAGTCGTATCCTTTGTCGCTCCGTTATCCGCATTTGAAAAGGAAGTGCATCCAGATGCTCCTGAAAACGATCATCATCGATGACGAACCAGCCATTTGTTCCGAATTGGAATATTTGCTGAAAAAGTATATTGATATCCAGGTGGACGCAATCTATACCAATCCACTGGAAGCATTGCCTCATATGATCAATTCCGAGCCTGATTTGCTTATGCTCGATATTCAGATGCCCGGGATGAATGGGCTTGAATTTGCCAAAACATTGAATCAGATGTCTAATCCCCCATTGATCGTTTTTTCGACTGCCTATCATGAACACGCTCTGGAGGCTTTTTCCACGCTGGCTGTGGGCTATTTGACCAAACCGATCATGGAATCGAAACTGGACGACGTGATTCAAAAAGTGCGGACACTGAGGAAGCGATCGGCCATGAATGACCGCACTGCGACAGTTCCCCTGATGGAAGAGCATGTCTGCATCCGGAAGAGCAACAAGATCATCCCGATCCCTGTGGGGCACATTTACTTTGCGTTTGTGCGGGAGAAAGATTTATATGTGGCAACAAAAGAGAGTATCGACAAGTGCGACTTGTCCTTAAATGAGCTGGAGGAGATTTTGAATCGGTCCCGCTCTTTCTTTCGAAGTCATCGGAACTATATTTTGAACGTGAAGCATATTAAAGAGATTATTCCGTGGTTTAATCATACGTATTTGATTAAGATGAATGATGAGAGTCAGACGGATATTCCTGTTAGTAGGGGGAGGATGAAAGCGTTTCGGGGGTTGATGAATTTGTGAGTTTTTGGGGAAGAAGGATGAGAGACGGAGCGAGGAGATAGGATCTTTTCGCTCCTTTTTCATAGAAGCGAGATCAGATGCTCCTGCAACAACATTTAACCCCTTATCAAATATTAATGTGACATCCTCTTTCCCAGCCCCCCAGTACTAGTTTTTTTATAATTATTCCAAACCTATTCACCCGAGTCGAACAAAGAAATAAGAAATAAGAGGAGGACTAGAATGTTACCTAAAAAAACAAAGTTCATTATTGCTTTATCGCTTTTCTCAATCGTTTTCTTTAGTTTTTGGATGAATGATAGTAGTGCCGTACAACAAAAAATAGCTATTTATCTGAATGGTAAACAAAAGACCGATTGGGATCCCCAATTCATAAACGGGCGCGTGTATGTACCAGTTAAGTTAATGGCGGAATCTCTAGGTTCTAAAGTAAGTTGGGTTGACAAGAAACAGACAGTTGATATCAACACTGATATCAAAATGATCGCTTCTATTCCAGAAGAAGAAATTTACTTATATGCTTTAAATAAAGATAAAGATACAAACATGTATAAGGATTTAATTGTAAGCATCAATGGGGTTAAAAAAGTTTTTGATTGGGAAACCATTGCAATGATTACAGATTTACCCGAATTGTTTTATTTAGATTTAAATAATGATCAAAAAAAAGAATTGGCTATTCTTTTAAGTAAAGGTCATGGGACAGGTTTTTCTAGCGAAACCATTCATATTGTAAATCCTGAGAACTTTACTGAGTATCCCATAGAAAATCCATTAGATATAATAAAAAACCATGTTACAACAAAAATAATATCTGATACCGAAGTGGAAATAAAAATAGGTGAAACAATTTCAACTATAAATTTAAAGAATGCCCCTTCTCCTGAGAAAATTTCTGAAATCAGTTATGAAAATTTCATTGATTATGAAATCTTTAATGATACAATAAAGGCCACTGTTGGTGTGGAAGGTGATTATTTGCAATATATAGGGTATATAACGATTGAATATTATTTTAAAGATGGCAAATACAAAATGAAGAATATTTCATTTTCACAAAATTAGCATGGCAAACGAATTAAACAACTGTATATGAACCAATAAGGGAGTGCCACCAGACTACAAAAAGTAGTATGGGGCACTCCCTCGTGTTTATCTTTATTTATAATTGAAAAACCAATGGTCACCCAACTGAAGGATATCTATTGCTTTCGAAGATTTAGGTTTATTAGGCAAGAAATATCGCCGATTACCAATCGGGTTATCCTCATTACCCAAATTCGACGCGATATAAAGTGCATCCTCCCATGCCTGCGAATTTAATTTTGGTTTCCGTGCCCTTGACGTTGTCATACCTTGAAATTGACCTCTTTTTAACAATACCTCTTCATATGTTTTACCATAAGTCTTGCCATTGTTATAAGCTTTTCTATTTTTAGCTACATGCGCAACTCCTTGTTTGCCTTCATACTCTTGGTCTTCGGCCTCGCTATAAATCATTCTTGCAAGCAAATCTACAACTATCTCGTCCTTCAAATTCTTTAAAATCCCATTCGTCTTTTTTATCTCCCTTGTTCTCCAATGGTTCCCCGTATGGATATGCCATTCTACATTTCTCCTTTTTGAATGTAATTGATAAACGACTTTCTGACCGGTTCTCGTCGCTTTCACCTATCTAGGAAAAAATCAGGGACAAAACGGAACAGCTTTTCTAAAAAATTTTAAAAAAGATTTTCATCCCCTGATTCTCTCGATGAACTGTGCTGTAATCTTCTGAATCCCCTCTTCTTTCGGAAGCTTTAGAAAACCAGCAAAAGAGTCAATTTCAGGTTGCATTTCCAGCAAGACTTTGAGTAATGCTTCATTGTCTCCGTTTTTTGCTTTGCTTCCTCGCTGATACCAACATAAGTACCCGCAACAGCTAACACTCCCGTAATAATCAGCAACACAGATTTCTTATGCTTTTTCAGAAAGTCTTTCATGATTTAACAGCTCCGCTCAGCTTTACAGTTCTGTTGGGATCGTCCCGCTCAACTTGTAGGTCGAGTATAGTAGCCAGCTCACGAGCAGGAGCGTAAGCCGAACCCGATTAAATCGATTAAAAAACAAAAAAACGGCATCTCTGCCGTTTCCGTAGTCGTTATATGGTGGAGCATAGCGGGATCGAACCGCTGACCTCTACACTGCCAGTGTAGCGCTCTCCCAGCTGAGCTAATGCCCCATATGTATGGTACTTCCAGCCTTTACCGCCTCAGTGAAATCAGTATAGCATACGCCAGCCGTACACTGCAAGCGAAAAAATCAGATAAATCCCCGTCCCTGCTGAAAAAACTCAACGAAAAAAGCCAACCGATCCCAACCGGTTGGCTTTCCTCTTTTTCCCTAACACTCCACTATCTCACCGTCACCACAATCGGTGTCTTCTTCCCACCATATTGCACATAAATCGTCGCTTTACCCGATCCTGTCGCCTTGATGACGCCGTCTTTCACATCGGCCACCAACAAGCGAGTAGTGGTCCAGAGAGCTGGCTTGGAGACATTTTGCTCGGAGCCATCCATGTACGTCGCAATGGCGCTCACTTGCTTCGTTTCACCTTTGTTCATCACGAGCTGAACGACATCTGTCTTCAAGTATTTCAACATATCAACATCGACTGGGATGGACACGCTCTTGTCGTTGTACCTAGCTGTAACTGTCGTTTTGCCGTAAGCACGTCCTGAAACGAGGCCTTTGGATACGTCAGCTACCTTGTAGTTGCTCGTCTTCCAGTCAGCCAGATTGGTAACATCCATGGTGCGGCCATCGGAGAAGGTAGCTGTCAAGGTTACTTGTACGTTGCTGTTCGACTTCGTAGATACAAAGCGCTTGTCTGCTTCCAGCTTGCTCACGATTCCGACTTCTACCGGGATGCTGATCGATTTGCCGCCGTATTTCGCGGTGATCGTCGCACGTCCGTTTGAGAGACCTGTTACGCGGCCGTTTACCACATCCGCTACTTTTACCGAGGTCGAGGACCATTCTGCATCTTTGGTCACATTGTCCGAATTGCCAGCAGAGTCTGTTGCGCTCAGCTTGATGTCTTTTGATTCATTGACGTTCAAGATCAGCATGCGAGGATCAACAGAGAGATTCGTCGCTTGGTCTACTTCTACTGCAATTGAAACCGACTTGCCATCGAAGGTACCTGTTACGGTCGTTTTCCCTGCTCCTGTCGCTGTGATCTTTCCGTTCATTACTTCTGCTACAGCAGCAGAAGCTGTGCTCCATGTCGCTGTATCTGTTACATCCTTGTTCGTTCCATCTGCGTAAGCTGCCGTCAGCTTAACAGTTTCCGACTTTCCATTGGCGAGCACGATCTTTTTCTTGTCTACGGTCAATGTCTGCATGACGCCAACCGATACGGAAATGTTCACTGTGCGTGTTCCGTATGTAGCGGTCACGGTCGCTGAACCTGTGGACACACCCGTGATCAAGCCTTGACGCACGCTTGCTACGTTAGGTGCACTCGATGACCAAACGACTTTTTGTGTGACATCTTCAGCAGAGCCTCCACCTGGATACGCAGCCTTTACCGTTACTTGCTTCGCGCCACCCACAGGGATTGCTACTGTCGTGATATCTGCGGTCAAGTTTTGCGGTACATCTACATCGACAACCAGTGTCGCTGTTTTTC
The DNA here is from genome assembly GCF_013186635.1 of Brevibacillus sp. HB1.3. Taxonomy (NCBI): domain Bacteria; kingdom Bacillati; phylum Bacillota; class Bacilli; order Caryophanales; family Paenibacillaceae; genus Brevibacillus; species Brevibacillus sp. HB1.3. The sequence goes on from NZ_JABMIT010000004.1 coordinate 419,008, forward strand.
CGCCGTATTTAGCTGTTACATTCGCTGTTCCAGCCTTGTACGCGGATACGGTCTTGCCATTTGCAAATACGACATCTGCATTATCCGAAGACCATTCTACTTTTGAAGTAACCTCTTCACTTGTACCGTTTGCGAAGGACGCGTTTACAGTTACGTCTTTCTTATCCCCGCTTTTCATCGTCAAGAAAGCAGGATTGATATACAAGGAACGGGGTACTTCTACATCTACACGTACCTGAACGGATTTGTTTCCGTATTTCGCAGTAATCACCGCTTCACCGGACTTCACAGCATGGATTTTTCCGTTGCTGTAGTAAGCAACATCCTCGCGATCCGAGGACCATTCGGCCTTATCGTTCACTACTGTGGAACCGCCATTATTGGCATAGGTTGCCTTCAGCTCGATGTCTTCTTCCTTGCCTACATTCATGAAAATGTTTTGCTTGTTGAGTTCCAGCTTTTGCGTTGTATCCACATCGACTTTGATCGTCGCTGTTTTAGTTCCATACTTCGCCGTAATGATTGCTGAACCCGCGCCATAAGCCTTGATCGTGCCCTTGAGCGCATCGGCTACAGCGGTATTGTCGGAAGACCATTCAGCCTTGTCGGAGACGTCTTCCGTTACACTTCCATCGGGGAAAATAGCCTTGAGCTTGATTGTTTCTTCGCCGTTCAGCAAGAGTGAAACCTGGTTTTTGTTTGGCTCCAGTCTGTGGGCGATCTCGACGTTTACAGAGATCGTTGTCGACTGGCTACCGAATTTTGCTGTCACTGTACCTGATCCTGAATTCAGACCTTTGATTGCTCCATTTACTACTGTCGCAATCGCAGGATTATCGATGGACCAGTCTGCTTTAGTTGTTACGTCTTCTGTTGTCCCATCGCTGTATACAGCTGTCAGCTTTACGTTTGCTGTGTTGCCGATCCTTACGTTCAACGTTTGATCTTCTGTCGTCAGTGCCTTTACCTTTTTGGTTACATTCACACCCACTACGACAGGTTTACCCATGTAAGTAGCTGTAATGGTAGATTTCCCGACCGATTTGGCTGTGATCTGTCCGGCATAAACAGAAGCGATATTCGCATCCTGTGTCGTCCATTCTGTCTTGACAGTGACGTCTTCCGTTTTTCCGCTCACGTAAATAGCGGTAGCCGTCAGGTTAGTAGAATCTCCGTTTTCCAGTGTTACCTCGTTCTTGGACAGAACAAGTCGGCTGATTTCATCGGCAGCCAATCCTACCCCTGCGTTTCCAGTCCCCACTAATAGAAAGACGGCCAGAAACAAGAGCATCGTTTTTTTCCAGAACATTGCTAGCCTCCCTCGCAAGTATGAAATTTGCTGTTCTTCGAAACCATTCCACCATTACTATATCGGCAAAGTGCAAGAAAGAATTTACTAGTTTTTCGTGTCAGGCATATGTCAAACCTTGTAACTAGACCTTATTTCAAACGTCTAAATAGAGAGAGACTACGAGGGAGATTTCGAAGAATGAAAAATCGAACGATAAACGCACAGCGTCCTTACTGGCGCAGGATATGGATCATGTTGGAGCTTGTCATCCTTCTCGGTCTACTATGGTCTGGCTACAACTGGTACCGCATCGAACAGACGATTGAGAAGGCCTACGCACGACACGCAACCGTCGGCATTGTCCTTGGTGCAGCGGTCTGGGGTGAGGGACCTAGTCCTGGTCTGCGCGAGCGTCTGGAACAGGCAGCGATCCTGTATAAAGAAGGCTATGTATCGAAGCTGCTGGTCACTGGCGGCCTTGGTGAAGGCAAAACGATCACGGAAGCTGCTGTAAGCAGAAATTACTTAGTGGCCAAAGGAATTCCCGAAGAGGACATTTTGCTAGAAAGCAAGTCTACCAGCACATACGAAAACCTGCTGTACGGCCAGCAGGTCTTGGAGGAACATCATATTCAAGACGCCCTGATCATCAGCCACGACTATCATTTGGCCCGTGCCATGATCATGGCTGATTCACTGGGAATTGTCGCTTCTCCTGTAGGAACGACGTCACACGTCCTGTTTGGACCGTATCATAAGGCGAGAGAAGTACTCGCCCTCACGTATTGGGAGCTCTCTCGCCTCTTTACACAAGTGCTAGGAACGGTGGTTCTCGCGTAAAATTTCATACACATCGACAAAATGGCGGATTCGCTCCATGATGCGAGCCGCTTTTGTTTGTTCGATCCGATTTCCGTTGGAGATAGACATATGCTCTTGCAGTTCATTCAGCGCGTAGTTTGAAGTAAACAGCGTAGGCAAATGGTTGTTTGCCCGCTGATTCAGTATAACACCCAAAATCTCGTCGCGAACCCATGGCGTCAGGTTCTCCGCGCCGATATCATCGAGGATCAGTACAGGTACTTCTTTCAGCAGCTCCAGCTTTCCTGCGTACGATTGATCCGAGATAGAATCCTTCATCTCCCGGATAAAGTCTGGCACATAAACCAGCAAGGAAGCGACGTTGCGCTCCGAGAGCTCGCGACCGATTGCTCCCATGATGTAGCTTTTCCCAACACCAAACGGACCGTGCAAATAAAGCCCTTTTACCCGCTCGCCTGTTCCAACTTTTTCACAGAACTGAATCGCGGCATCTACGGTAGCCAAATTCCCGGAGTCAATGACCAAGCCCTCAAAGCTCGCGTTCAAGGTCTCTTCGGAAACATAATAGCTGCGCATCAGTCGACGGCGGCGAATCTCTTCCTCGTGCGACAGTTGTTTGGAACAGGGCGTCATCGAGCTGATAATATGCTGGTGAGCAAGCTCCAATTGAGTGCTATGTCCCTTGACCAAATTCGGGCATTCGCCAAGACCCGGACAACGCTCACACCAATACTGCTCCTTGACTGCCGTATAGATATTGGAGAGCGAGCGAAGGTAATCGTCTCTGGTCAATGCGGGATGCTCTTGTTGAAATGCTTTTAAATACGCTGACGAACGGAACATTTTATCTAACTGCTGATCCGGTGTCAGCAACTGACGCGGTGTTCGTTTGGCGAGCTCTTGCATAAACTCACTGATAGATTCCACGTTCCCTCACACTCCTTATTTCCGTTTTCGCAAGGTTTCCAGTCTTTTCTGCAAGTCTGGAAAATCCTGAATGGACTGTTTCTTTTCAGCGTCCGATGTGGTTTTCTCCTGCGACAGCTGCCACTCTACAGATGCCGGTAGCTTGTCCTGCAAGATGGCTCTACCGTTGCGTCTGACCGGAGCCGATTCCTTCTTGCTCGTTTTTGCCTTCTCGGCTGTTTGTGCCCGTTGATCCGCACGTTCGAGGATCTGCTTGACTGCCTCGTCCACTGTCGCAATCCGCTTCGCTTTCCAGCTATCACGAATCGTCTCCATGTACGCTTTTGGCAGCTCCATTTGCATGCTGGCTAGCGTATGGAGCAGCAGCGCATTGACGACATCCGGCTGCATCCCATCCGCAAAGACAAGCGTCTCAGCCCGTTCCAAAAACACCTTGCTAATTCTGCCACCGACGACCTTTTCCAACAGGGTCACCGGAGATAGCTGACGACATGCGCGAATAAAGGCTTCGCTGCCAGGCTCAGGCAAGCGGCCGGGTCCCCATCCATCCTCTGTCGGGTCAGTTGCAGGCGTATTACGATACAGCTTGTCTTCCGTGTAACGTTGTACCAAACGCTTGCGCAAAACTTCTCCGTCCAAACTCCGATCCGATTTGTACAGCGTCCAATCACGCAGCTCCTGCCCCATCCCCCAGCTGTCCAGCTGATAGAAATGGCACAGCGAGAATAACAGCTCCATGCTCTTGCCTTCCAACACTTTGACCGAGTCGGCATTATCTGGCAAGTACAGTCGCAAGGACGATACACTCAGCGAATGGTTGACCTGTGCCTCGTAGCCAGATTTCATCGGCGCTTGCGGGAAGCTAGTCTCCATCTCGGTTAAAAACTGGTCCCGCTCCGATCCTTTTTTCACTTCCAGCTCCGATGGTTTCAACGACTGGAACACATCATGGAAGTCTTTCGTGACGTTTTCCACAATGGAGTATTCTTGATCCAACTGACTGCCAAGTGTGTCTGCATAATGCTGGCGCAGTTGCGAAAAGCGAACGTTTTCGATTTTGTTTAACAACATCAACGACAGTACATAGTCTGCAAAAAACTCAGCCGGACTAAGCGGCGGTTTGATCAAATACTCGTAATAATAGTCACGCTGCTGATTTTCCCTGCGGCGCACCTCAACTAGCCCGATTGCCTCCAAACGTTCACGCGCATCCAATAGCCGATCCAGAGAAAGCGAAGTCGTCAGCATCAAACTGCGATGGGTCCCCTCCGAAGAGGCTCCGCTCACCTCCTGCACGCCATGGACGAGCAGTTGGTAGAGAGCGTACGATTCGACACCGATGATCGGCAAGTATAGCTGCGTAACAAAGCCCATTTCGGCAAAGCCAATCGGTCTTGCCATCCGCACCAGATAACGATCCTTCGGCAACAACTCGTTCCAAACTAAACGACGCATCAGATCTTTCCTTCCTGACAAAATTCGATTCTTTTATTATAGCATGACAACCCATTCATTCGCGGAAAAATGAGTTGGAAAACCAAAGAAGCCCTGGCGGATTGGCCGCAAGAGCGAGAAAGAAGTTGCCAGTCTGGCAGAAAAAGCTTATCTATTCTTTCGGAAACGAGCTGTTTCGCGCTTGAGCCAATAGCTCCTCCAGCTCTTTCATAAATACATTGATATCTTTGAATTGACGGTATACAGAGGCGAAGCGCACATAGGCGACCTCATCAACATGGTATAAACGCTCCATGACCTTCTCCCCAACATCATTGCTCGGGATCTCTGCTTGCCCGCAGCTGCGCAATTCTTTTTCAATGTCGTTCACTACATTTTCAAGCACTTCCAACGGGACGGGACGCTTTTCGCAAGCACGCACCAACCCGCGCAATATCTTGTCTCGACTGAATTCCTCGCGCGTTCCGTCCTTTTTCACAATTAACAAAGGTGTTTCTTCTACCATTTCAAAGGTAGTAAAACGGCGCTCGCAGGCTTCGCACTCACGGCGGCGACGAATGGATTTATTATGATTGAAAGGACGTGAATCCAGGACTCTAGTCCCATTATATTCGCAAAATGGACAACGCATATCAGAATCAACTCCAATACTGACAATACTTGTCTACAGTGTCCCTCATATTCCTGTCAGAAGTCAAGTCAATCCTTGTACCTATTTAAAGCATAAGTCGAATGGAGTACAATTATAGTACTGTTGGAGGGATAGTCATGCGTTTAGTATCTTTAAAACACCTACAGCCTGGAATGAAATTGGGACGTACGGTCTTCACAGAAGATGGAAAGGTGCTGCTTGGAACCGGTATGCAATTAACGGAACGACTCATTTCCGGATTAGAGCGAACTGGTGTTGATTCGGTGTATATCGATGATCCCCGTACCAATGACATCGTTGTGGAAGAAGTGATTCGCCCACAAACCAGACAAGTAGCTGTGGAAGCCATCGAGAAGACGATCAAACAAATTACAAACTCAAACAAGCTGGCCCGGAAAATTTCCTTAAAAGAAATGGGCCTTCATTTTCAGCGTGCCTTTAGTTCGATCTTGGACGACCTGATGCAAAACAAGCAAATGGTTGGACATTTGACGACGATCTCTTCTCATTCGCCATCCTTATACCATCACTCCGTGAATGTTGCCGTGCTGGCGACTGCTGTCGGCATGTCACTAGGCTACAATCGCACACAGCTCATCAATTTGGGGATAGGGGCCATGCTGCACGATATCGGCAAAGTGAGCCTGCCTGAAGAGATGTTGCAAAAAACAGAGCGTTGGACGGACGAAGAGAAGGAAATCGCCAAACAGCATACGATGCTTGGCTTTAATTTGTTGCGAAAGCAGCATGACATCTCGCTTTTGTCAGCCCACGTCTGCTTGCAGCACCATGAACGGCTAAATGGAAGTGGCTATCCACAGGGATTATCCGGCAAGCAAATTCACGAATTCGCGCAAATCGTCGGTCTCTGCGATATTTATGATTCATTGACTTCCCCACGTCCATGGCGCAAGCGGTACATGCCACAGGATGCTGTGGAATACCTTTTTGGGTCTGGCGGTACGCTATTCGAGCATCATCTCGTAAATGCCTTTATCAAGCACATTGCTATCTTCCCGATTGGAAGCAGCGTCGTTTTGAATACCGGAGAAATTGGGGTAGTGAGTCGGGTTGATCCGGATTATTCGCATCGTCCTACTGTACGTGTGATAAAAGACGGCCGAGGAAACGACGTCCCTAGCCCTTATGACCTCGATCTAAAAGCGAACATCCGGCTGTTTATTGTCGGCTTTGAAGATGATGACCTATTTAACGTGAACTCATTAGAAGATTCTCCTACCTCATCGTAAATACGAAGCAACGAAAAACCCCTTTGCTCGAAATATCGGCAAAGGGGTTTTGTATATGCTACTTATTTTACACCAACAGCAGCAGCTTCTTTGGTTGCAGCTTGATTGTGTTGCTCGGATACGTGGCGAACCAAGTCTACGACACGGCAGGAGTAGCCCCACTCATTATCGTACCAAGCAATTACTTTTACTTGATTGTCTCCCATTACCATCGTAGACAGACCGTCGATGATCGAGGAGTGATCGTTACCATTGAAATCGGTGGATACGAGCGGCTCGTCGCAGAACTCGAGGTAGCCTTTCATGCTGCCTTCGCTCGCTTCACGCAGGACGCGGTTTACTTCGTCCAATGTAACTGGCTTCTTCGTGTTGACCACCAAGTCTACTACAGAAACGTTTGGAGTCGGTACGCGCAAGGAAAAACCGTTCAGCTTGCCATTCAATTCTGGCAAAACGATTCCTACTGCACGAGCAGCTCCTGTCGTCGTTGGGATGATGGACTCGCTAGCTGCACGTGCACGACGCAGGTCTTTATGCGGATTGTCGAGATTCACCTGATCGTTTGTGAACGAGTGAATGGTAGTCATGAGACCTTGTTCGATACCGAATGAATCGTTGAGCACTTTTGCCACAGGTGCAAGACAGTTGGTTGTGCAGGAAGCATTGGAGATAATGTGGTGATTGGCGTGGTCGTAGGTGCCTTCGTTTACACCCATTACAATCGTCACGTCTTCTTCTTTCGCTGGTGCTGTAATCACAACTTTTTTCGCACCGCTTTGCAGGTGCTTGCCAGCGCCTTCACGGTTGTTGAACTTACCTGTAGCTTCTACAACGATCTCTACTCCGAGGTCACCCCAAGGCAGCTTCAGCGGATCACGGTCAGACAGTACAACTGTTGCTTTTCCATCTACGATAATCTTGTTGTCTTGGACTTCCACTTTATTTTGCAGGCGTCCGTGGATCGTGTCATATTTCAACAAATGTGCAAGCGTCTCCGCTGGATAGCTGGCGTTGATTGCAACGATTTCAATGTTGGGGTCCTGGATAGCGCGGCGGAATACCATGCGGCCAATACGTCCGAAACCATTAATACCGATTTTAATTGTCATATATAGAAACCCCTTTCGAATTGAGTTACGCTTATCTGATACTTTTATTATAATAAGTATGACACAATTATCAATGTGTTTTACTGAAAAATAAATATTTGGACGATTTACCCTACCCCAAAAAAGAGAAAAAGCCGCTCTCTAACCCGTAAGAGAAGCGGCTTTTCATGATTTTTAACGTAATTGAAAGTCGTATATATTTTTGTAACGATCATGATAATAAAGCACTCGCTGGACATATTGACGGGTCTCCCCATAGGGAATGTCCTCAACCGTGTCTCGAGTTCCGTTCCATTGCTCACTCGCCAGCCATCCATTTACTTTTCCCGGACCGGCGTTGTAGGCGGCAATGACTTTGACGATATCACCATCATAGCGGGACAGCAAAAAATCGAGATACCATGTCCCAATCTCGATGTTCATGACAGGGTCGTACAAGTATTGACTGTCCTTTGGACGGAAGCCTGCCTCATTGACAATCCATTGCGCTGTTTCCGGCATGATTTGCATGAGCCCGACCGCACCTTTTTTCGAAACGCGATCTGTCGCAAACCCACTCTCGGAACGAATGATGGCCAATACCAAATGAGGGTCCACCTCATATTTCAGTGCAGCCGTCACAATCTGTTGCTCATATTTGATCGGGTACATCCATTTCCACACCACTGGCGTGTTTAGCAGCAAAAATACACTCGCCAAAACGAGCATAATCAATGCTGCACGTTTGCCAAAACTCATGATTGACGCTCCGATCGAATCGCAGCTAATACAGCCTCCACTTGACGCTCGGTTTCTTCACGCGAACCAGAATTATCGATCAAAAAGTCTGCGCCCTGCTTCTTCTGATCAATGGGAAACTGTGCCCGCAGTCTTTTTCGTGCTTGTTCTTCTTCCAATTCGTCGCGCTCCAGCATTCTCGCCAGTTGCATCTCGTAGGGCGCATAGACGACCACGATTTTTTCTACCATATGCGTAAGCTTGCTCTCATACAGCAGAGGAATGTCCATAAAGACAATCTCGGCTCCATTCGCTTCCGCTGATTCGGCCTCTTCCCGCATGACGCGGCGTACCTCGGGATGGACGATGGCGTTCAGCTTTTGACGCTCGGACTCGTCCGAAAACACGATCTCACCTAGTTTTTTTCGATCAATTTGACCATCTTCCAATAGGATTTCTCTTCCAAAATGGCGCACGATCGCTTCATAGGCCAGTTTACCTGGTTCTACGACCTCTCTGGCGATTTGGTCAGCGTCAATGACAGGAATTCCACGCTCACGAAGCATACCTGTCACCGTGCTTTTCCCAGTGGCAATTCCGCCTGTTAACCCTAGTATCATGCCCATCCTCCTCCCTTGGTCGAACTGTTATAACTGCTTTGTGAAAAACTTCTCGAAGTTTTTCATGAAATTACAAAGTCCGCTTGCGGTCGCCAAAAGAAACGGTCACTACCGGTTCTTTTGGCAGTCCGGGCAAATATGCGTCCCCCTGCCTCCGACTACAAACCGAATGATTTCGGCTCCGCACTTCGTACATGCCTCATCTTTTCGTCCATACACTAATAGAGATTGCTGGAACATTCCCATCTCGCCCTGTCCGTTCACATACGACTTGATGGAGCTACCACCTTGTTCTACCGCTTCTTGCAAAGTGGAGACGATGCTTTCGTGCAGTCGAATAACTTCTTTATCTGTCAGCTTTCCTGCTGGTTTCTCCGGATGAATGCCTGCTTTAAAGAGTGACTCGTCCACATAAATATTCCCCAGCCCTACAATACATTCCTGGTTTAGGAGAAGCGGCTTAATTTTTGTTGACCGTCCTTTTAACAATTTCCCCAAAACCTCAGGAGTAAAACTCTTATCTAGCGGTTCTACCCCCAGTTTTGCCAAAGGTCCGACGGTTGTTTCCTTCCCCTTAGGGAACAGATCCATCGTCCCGAACTGGCGAACATCCCGATAACGCAGCTCCGTTCCGTCTGTAAAATGGAAGACGACATGGGTATGCTTCTCAACGGGATCATCCGCCTGATACACGCCATAGCGCCCTTCCATTCGCAGATGGGACACGAGCACGTCCTCGTTTAAGAAAAACTGAATGAATTTTGCCCGCCGTTGGATATCCTGGATGGTTTGTCCCACCAAGAGAGATTTAAAAGCTTCCACGTCATCTGGCTGGCGTACAATACGCGCCAAATGGACACTTACTCTCTCGATCGTTTTTCCCATAACCAAGCCACGCAAAGTCCTAACGACGGTTTGTACCTCCGGCAATTCTGGCATATGCCCTCCTCCTCTCGCTGTCTATCGATCCTTATGTCCTAGGCATGCCTACTTTGCATCGTACCAGGTACGTCCGTCACTGACGTCCACCTTGAGCGGCACGTCGAGGGACAGCGCACTCTCCATCACTTCTGGTACCAGCTTGCGCATGACCTCTAGCTCATTTTCCGGCACTTCAAATACAAGCTCATCGTGCACCTGCAAAAGCATGCGGCTAGCGAGACCTTTCTCCTCGAGCGCTTCCTGCATGCGAATCATCGCCAGCTTGATCACATCGGCAGCAGTCCCCTGGATCGGCGTGTTCATCGCGGTACGCTCGGCAAACGAACGCAGGTTAAAGTTGCTGCTGCGAATATCAGGCAGGTAGCGGCGGCGGTTCAACAAGGTCGTCACATGGCCATCCGCCTTCGCCTGCTGGACGATCTCATCCATCCAGCGCTTCACTCCAGAGAAGACATCAAAGTAACGCTCAATGAAGTCCGCGGCTTCTTTACGGGTAATATTGAGGTTTTGCGACAGACCATAGTCGCTGATGCCGTATACGATCCCGAAGTTGACCGCTTTTGCCTGACGGCGCATCAGCGAGGTCACTTCTTCCTCACTTACACCAAATACGTCCATCGCGGTGCGGGTATGAATATCCATTCCTTTTTGGAAGGCGTCAATCAAGTTTTCGTCTTGCGAAATATGGGCCAAAATCCGCAGCTCAATCTGGGAATAGTCAGCCGCCAGCATGAACCAGCCATCCTCTGATGGGATAAACGCCTCGCGAATCTTGCGTCCTTCTTCCATACGGATCGGGATATTTTGCAGATTCGGGTCTGTGCTGGACAGGCGTCCTGTCGCCGTAGTCGCTTGGTTGTAAAGCGTATGCACCTTGCTCGTCTTCGTGTGGATTTCCTTGGTCAAACCTTCAATATACGTCGAACGGAGCTTGCCGAGCTGACGGAAGGTCAGGATCGCATCGATGATCGGATGGTACGGGGCGAGCTTCTCCAATACATCCGCACTGGTAGAAGGCCCGGTTTTGGTCTTTTTCAATACAGGCAGAGACAAGCGGTCAAACAAAATTTCACCCAATTGCTTCGGCGAGTTGATGTTGAATGCCCCACCCGCCAGCTCGTAAATCTGATCAGTCAGACCCGCGAGCTTTTTATCCAAGTCTTCCCCCATTTGCACAAGACGCTCACTGTTTACCTTCACGCCTTGCTTTTCCATGAGAGCCAATACCATACTCAGTGGTGCTTCCAATTCGCCGAGCAGCTTTTCCATTTCGTTTTCCGCCAGCTGCTCGCGCAATACAGGCACGCTCTGCCAGATGGCTGCCGCTTTATGTGCCACATGCTCGCTCAGCACGTCCATCTCAGGAACAAGACGCTTGGCACCCTTGCCGTACACCTCTTCATCTGACAATACCCGTGTCTGTGCGTATTGTGCCGCAATGCTATCCAAGGTCGGGTTGCTCTCAGCCGCATTCAGCAGGTAAGAGGCGAGGTACACATCAAAGCTGATGCCTTTTATCGCAAAATCATGCCAAGCGAGTCCAACCGTATCTCGCTTGCCGTCAAATACCCACTTTTCCTTTGCCGGATCAGCCAGCCACTCACAGAGCACCTTCCATTCCTTGGCTACATCCCACGGCACGAACATCACCGTATCTTCCGCAGCCAGTCCAATCCCGAGGAAAGGCGCATGATGATAGTTTTCCCCGTCCATTTCGATGTAAAGAGCCATTGGCGAAGTCAGCTTGGACTCGTACGCCGCTTTGTTTTCCTCTGAAATCATCTCAAATGAAAATGGCTTGGCGTCTGCTTGTCCGCTTCCATCTGCTGGCTGTGCCACTTTGATCTTGGACAAGAGCGACTTGAACTCCATCTTTTTAAAGAACTCGCTCACAGGTAGGCCATCATAGCCTTCAAAGCCAGTCTCTTGTACATCCAGCTCCACAGGCGCTTCACGCAAAATGGTTGCCAAGGCTTTACTCATGTTCGCCTTGTCTACATTCTCACGCAGGTTCTCTTGCAGCTTTTTACCTGATACTTTATCGATGTTTTCCAGTACTTGCTCAACAGAACCGTATTCGTGCAGCAGCTTCAGTGCTGTTTTTTCCCCGACACCAGGAACACCTGGAATGTTGTCGGACGAATCGCCCATCAAGCCCTTCAGATCAATTATTTGCAGCGGCTTAAGGCCGTACTTTTCGTGAATTTCTTCCGGAGTGTACATCTCGATTTCGCTAACTCCCTTGCGCGTCAAAGCAACGGATACATGCTCGGACACGAGCTGCAGCATATCTTTGTCTCCGGTAATAACAGTCGTTTTCCAAGCTTGCTCATCTGCCTGCTTCGTCAACGTACCGATAATGTCATCCGCCTCGTAGCCTTCCAGCTCGAAGCGTTTGATTGAGAAGGCATCCAACAGCTCCCGAATCAGTGGAAACTGTTCAGACAGCTCCGGCGGAGTTTTGCTGCGTCCCCCTTTGTACTCGGCATACTCGCTATGGCGAAACACGACTTTTCCCGCGTCAAAAGCAACCATGATATGCGTCGGCTTCATTTCCTCCAACACTTTTAACAGCATAGTCGTAAAGCCCAGCACTGCGTTCGTATGCAGTCCTGCCGATGTGGACAACAAAGGGAGCGCATAAAACGCCCGGTTCGCAACACTGTTTCCATCAATCAACACAAAATGACTCAAGGAATTCGACCCCTCTCGTTACAAAACTACTATCTTTAATCGTAACATAGGGCAAACATCAAAGCCAAGCCGTAGATATGACGGGTAAAGCACAAGATGATTGAACAGACTATGAAAAAAATGGACAAGGAAGGTGATCTTATGAATGGGAGAAATTTGATTCCGATCTTGCTCACGCTTTTACTTTCCCTCGGGGCGATTCCAGTGACTGCTAACTCCACCCCAGCCCCTGCACCCGTCGTCAAAAAGCTGATGGCATTTGTCATTGATGATTTTGGGAACAACATGCAAGGGACGGAGGAAATATTAGCAATGCCAGTCCCTCTAACTGTTGCCGTCATGCCGTTTATGCCCAGCACGAAGCAGGATGCCGAGCTCGCTCATCAAAAAGGACATGATGTACTCGTTCACATGCCGATGGAGCCAATGAAAGGAAAACGCTCCTGGCTCGGTCCTGGAGCCATTACGGCTGACCTGTCCGACGATGAGATCCGCAATCGCGTGGAGAAAGCGATTGACGATGTGCCACATGCAATTGGCATGAATAACCATATGGGCTCAAAAATTACAGCTGACGAGCGAATCATGCGCATCATCATGAAAGTCGTCAAAGAACGCGGCCTTTTTTACCTGGACAGCAAGACTACCGATAAAAGTGTGGCGGGGAAAGTCGCAGCCGAAATGGGCGTCCCCCATGCAGTGAATCAAATTTTTCTGGATGACGTATACTCGGTCCCACATATTACAAAGCAGATGGAGCTCGTCTGCAAAAAAATCCACAACCATCCCATATGTATCGCAATTGGTCATGTTGGACCTCCTGGCAAGAAAACAGCCTCCCTTCTGCGCCAGTACATCCCGCGAATTCAGAAGGAGGCCGAATTTGTAACCATTTCAAAGCTTATCCAGCAAACTACTCATTAATTTTCTCCACCAGCTCTCCTGCACACTAGCCTCCGTTTTCAGATTTCCCGATAGCTTTACGTATTCGCTCACGGCCTCTGTAATGGCCTGAGCGATTTTTTCTTGTGCTTTGGGATTCGTTAACATTTCGCGGTCCTGCGCGTTGCTGATAAACCCCATCTCCACGATGACAGACGGACAGTAGTTATGACGGAGCATGTAGTACGTCTTGCCCTTGACTGGCTTTTCGTTGGACCCTGTGAGCTTGTTCAGCGAGTTTTGCAGCAACCCTGCCAACAGGTAGCTTTCCTCTGTGTTTTGATGCAAAATAATCGCCCCTCTGCGCCGAGGGCTCGGTGACCAGTTTACATGCAAGCTAAGCATCATCTGCGGGCCAATTTCTTTTGCCAAATTCTTGCGCTGAGCCAGGTCACGTATATGGCGGGATCGGTTGTCCAACCAACGATTGTCATCACTCAGGGCAACATCCTTGTGGCGGTTCAAAGCCACGGTGTAACCCGCAGCTGTGAGTTGTTGGTAGAGTCGTTTGGCAATTTGCAGATTGATGTCCTTCTCGTACAAATCCCCAAATGAAGTTCCCGAATCTACACCTCCATGTCCAACATCAATCAAAATATGAAAGGGGGTGAGCGGCAATGCCTCACTTCGCGTCGGGATACAGATGAGGATAAGCATGAAAGCAGTTATACGGAAAAAAGCCTGTAAGTTTCTCATGCCAGTAGGATAACCGGATTGAAAAGAAACCTTTCAAGCGGCGAGGTACACATAACATTGTGAATTTTTTAATCCGACTGTACAATGACAATGAATGAACCATGACCCTACCCGCATAAGAAGGTGTACTGATGAACCAATCTTTGGAAAAACCTTTATTTTCCCCGTATTTGGCTCTCTTAATCGGGGTGATCGCCATTTCCTCTTCTGCGATCTTTGTAAAGCTATCGGATGCACCTGCTCCGATTATTGCTACGTATCGCCTGATTTTTTCCGTTCTCTTAACGCTTCCTTTTTTATTCTGGAATCGTGGTGCCCTCGCAGAGATTGGAGCAATGTCCAAGAAAGTGTGGCTACTCTGCATTTTATCGGGAACCTTTTTGGCAAGCCATTTTCTGTTGTGGTTTGAATCATTGAACTACACATCTGTAGCCAGTTCTACTGTGCTCGTAACGTTACAGCCATTATTTGCCTTCATCGGCGGTTACTTCTTTTTTGGTGAAAAAGTTCGATTTCTTGCTCTAACCGGCGGCTTTCTGGCGATTGCAGGTAGCTTTGTGATTGGCTGGGGAGATTTTCAAGTAGGCGACATGGCTCTGTGGGGGGATTTCCTCGCATTGATGGGAGCTGTCACCGTAACGGGCTACTGGCTGGTCGGGCAGTACGTTCGCCAGCATATGTCTTCCTTTGCCTATACACTCGTCGTCTATTCGGCAACCAGCGTGATTCTCGTCGCCTATGATCTGGCTCTCGGGTATTCGCTCGTCGGTTACCCTGCAGCGGATTGGGGCTGGTTCTTCTGTCTCGCCCTGTTCCCGACCTTGCTTGGACATTCTATTTTTAACTGGATCATTAAATGGCTCAATACGACGACGATCTCCATGGGGATTTTGGGAGAACCGATCGGGACTGCGATTCTCGCTTACTTCATCTTGGGTGAAGTGGTAACGCCTCCGCAGTGGATCGGCGGCTTGATCATTATCGCTGGCATTTATGTGTTCATTCGTTTTAACCAACCTGCTAAAGGAGTGTCCTCCATTGAACAAGCAACCAGAGAACCGAAAAAGCTTGCGTGAATTCGTCAAGGGACTGAGTATTTGGGCGAAGATTGGCTGGACAATTCTGCTTGGCTACATCGTAGGACGGATTTTGTACTGGTTATTTAAAATGATGTCCTAACAGAAAAAGGGGCAATTCCAAAGAAGTCTTCGATAAGACTTGCGGAATTGCCCCTTACTATTAGGCTGTTGCCTTCTCGGTTGCTGGCACCTGTTGCTGCGTTTTTTTCGGCTTTTTATGCAGGAAGTACAGAAGTGGAATCGAGAGGACAATAGGGATCACTGAGACGAGGAAAGTATCCCCGATGCCTTGGACCAACGATTCTTTTGCCATCATTCCGTACAAAATCGCGCTAGCTCCCCCTGTCGCGTTCGCTGCATCTACCCCTACTTGTGCATACATTCCTGAAATGCCACTGATAAACTGCGTCGCCATATCCGTATTCAAGTTGTCAGAGATTGAAGCCATATGGAAATTTTGGCGTGCCTGCATGATCACTGTCAAAATCGCAATGGCAAACGAACTCATGACCTGACGCAATACGTTGGACAGCGGAGAGGCATCCCCCACACTTGTACGCGGAACGGCGTTCATCCCTACGGTGGACAGCGTCATCATACACAATCCGATTCCAATCCCGCGAATGGTCAGGATCATATCGATCCACGAATGCATGCTGTCAGCAGATAGATTGTGCAATTCATACGTCGTGATGCTCATAATGGTCAAGCCGACCAATCCAATCGGGCCGACCCCATATTTATCCATCAGCTTTCCGCTGATTGGCATCATGATCGCCATGGCAATCGATTGTGGCATCAGCAAGATTCCAGACTCCATAGCCGTCAAGCCCTGAATGTTTTGGAGAAAAATCGGCATCAGGAAGATACCGCCCATCATCCCCATCATGACGAAGCCTGAAGTCAAAATACTGATGGTGAAGGTAGGAATCTTCAAAAGCCGCAGATCGAGCAGCGGACTTTCCTTCCCCAGCTCGACCCAGACAAACAGGATCAAGCTCATTACCGCAATGAAAAACAAACTGACGATGAAAAAGGAGGTCCAGCCCTCTGCTTGCCCTTTACTCAAAGCGAGCAACAGCGTCCCGAATCCGACGATGGCAAGAAAGGCTCCCAAGAAGTCGAACTTTAACTCTGGCTTTTTCGGCGTTTCCTTGAGCAGTACGATACTCATGATCACTGCAAAAATACCAAAGGGTACACCGACCAGAAAAAGAAATTGCCAGCTTAAAAATTCGATGAGATACCCACCCAATGTCGGGCCAAGCGCAGGGGCTGTCATGGAAGCAATCCCGAATATCCCCAATGCCATTCCGATCTTTTCACGCGGAACGATCATGTAAATCATCGACATCCCGATTGGCATGATCATCCCCCCGCTGACCCCTTGCACGACGCGAAAAGCAATCAGCGAAGAGTCGCTCCACGCCAAGGCACAAAGGATGGACGAACAAGTAAATGCCGATAAGGAAAGGACAAATATTTTTTTCGCTCCGAATTTAGCGGACAACGAGCCGCTCATGGGAATCATGACGGCGTTTGCCAGCATATATCCGGTCAATACCCACTGCATGGTCTCGGTACTCGAACCAAAAATATTGACCATGGCAGGCAGGGCAACGTTAATCAAGCTATTGTTCAGAATCGCAACGAAGGTTCCTGAGAGGATTGCGACAAGAGACAGCCACATGCCGCCGTTCCCGCTTTTCTCCTCTCGGTGTGCCACCGCTTCCGCCATGTGTCAACACCCCCGTTAGTTTGCGATCACCTTGCTGCCCTCGGACAGTTTGTCTGTCGGGTTCAGCACAATTTGATCATTATCTTTGACGCCATTCGTGACAGTTGTCCAGTCGCCGCTTGCGTTCTCTACTGCAACTTCCACTTGGTGCACAACGTTGTTATCTACTGTATAGATGTAATGCTTGCTGTCCTTTTCCAGCACGGCTGAGGTAGGCAATTTTGTTCCTGGTGTTGCCTGTCCTTGAAGCATAACCTCTGCTACCATACCTGCGCGCAGCAAGCCGTCCTGATTATTTACCTTCACTTTGATTGGGAATGAACTGCTGTTGGTATCCGAAATCGGAGAGACAAACTCAACGGTACCTTTCAGCACTTTCCCACCTAGACTGCCTACCTTCACATCAACAGTGGAGCCGACCTTCACTTGGTTGATTTCGTTTTCGGGTACGCTTGCCTCTACTTTGACATCTGCCATATTCACTAGCACCATAAGAGGTGTCCCCGCTGCTGCCATTTCTCCTGGGTCAACCGCGCGCTTGGCGACGATACCCGTGATTGGCGCACGAATAATGGTATTGTCATAATTGCTTTTCGCCAGCTCGAGACTGGAGCCCAAACGGCTCACTTCTGCTTGCATAGCTGCTACCGTGTCGGCAGTTGGACCTGCTTTTGCCAGATCGTATTGGGCTTGCGCCTGTTCAAGACCTGTGCGCGCTTTTTCCAATTCCAGCGAAGATTTCTCCAACTCAGCCTGGGACAATGCGCCTGCATCAAACAGTGCTTTCATCCGATTGTAGTTGCTCTCTACCACCTTTAGGCTGGCTTCTGCCTGGGTGACAATACTTCCAAGCTGCGTCAGTTGCTCATTGCGTGCACCTGCTTTTGTATCTCGCAGTTTTGCCTGAGCGCCTGCAATGGCTGCCTGTGCCTGATTAATCTGCTGCTGATAATCGGCTGCCTCCAGCGTGACCAGAACATCGCCTTGCTTGACGACTGCACCTTCTTTTACATTCACGCTCGCTGCTTTTCCAGAAACTTTAGAAACGACTTGTATCTCCTCAGATGCTGCCACTTTACCATTGGCGATGACACCCGTAGAGCCAGAAGTCACCTTCCATGTCTTCACAACAGGGACGGTCTCACTCGTTTGCGTTGCTGAAGATGTCTCGCTACAGCCCGCTGCAATAAGCGAAACGGCTGCCATGACTGCAGCGATTGTTTTCCATTGTGCTGTCTTTTTCATGCTTCATTACATCTCCTTCACGTGCACTTTGATCTCGGCGTTCAATCCGGCCACGAGGTCCAGACCTGCTGTGTCATCTATGGCGATTTTGATCGGGATACGTTGGGTTACCTTGGTGAAGTTCCCGCTCGTGTTGGCCGCTGGCATCAAGGAAAATGTAGAATTCGTCGCCTTTCCGATCTCCATCAAATGACCGCCCAATTTCTTACCTGGGTAAGCGTCAATCGTAAAATCGACTTTTTGGCCGAGTTTCAAGCGTTCGATCTCAGTCTCTTCCAAATTGGCGGAGATGTACAATTTGCTTTCGTCAATCACGAGAGCTACCGATTGCCCTGTTGAAACAATCTCTCCCTCTTTGGCTTGCGTTTTAATTACCGTACCTGTAATGGGGGAACGCAACACGCTGTTTTCCAGCATTGTCGTTGCTACATTGCTTGTATCTTGCTGCCCTACGATTTGATCCGCTATAACGGTGTCGCCTTCTTTGACAGCGAGTCCGGTCAGTTTGCCTGTCATTTTGGGCATGACCCGATAAATGTCTCCCGCAATCCGGGCATCTTGTGTGGTCACATAATGTGCACCTTGATACCAATAGTAGTAACCGATTCCTCCACCACCTGCCACGATCAGGAGCAAAATGACATACAAAACCAGTTTTCGCTTCATGGTTTCTCCTCAACTTTCTCGTTCTTCTAGTTTCGCAATCAATGTTTCCATCGACTGAATAATGATGTCTAAATCCTCATCGGAAAATCCATGGAAAATACGCTTGTAAAAGTTCTCTGAGAAAAAATCAACCTTTGCGAACAGCTCGGAAATCTTCGGTGTTTTACGAATCCAGACAACACGTCGGTCATTCTCATCACGTACACGTTCTACGAGTTGTTCTCGTTCCAAACGATCAATGATGCCAGAAACGGTGCTGTAGGATAAGTCTACGGCTTTGCTTATCTGACCGATCGTTTTGGGATCAGGATGTATTTCTCGAATGACCATTAGCTGCGGGACAGTCACACCATATTGGGACAGTTCTTTTGTGGCCATTGTTCCAAAAGTCTTGTTCAACCGTTTTAACAAGTCCCGAATATGCAGTGATTTATTCATAACGCACTCCTTTCTTAAGTAATATTTCGTATACGAAATTTATCACATGAAAACTATACGATGTTTTTCTATCCGTGGCAACTATTTCTTTAGGTGAAACTTTAACTAGGCAAGCTTTTAAAAGCGGTCGTTGGTCGGGGGGTTGTGCCGGGGAGGAAACAGGAGAAAACGCTCAGATTCTAGGGCCACCCGATGTGGGATTGACTGCCCGCCTCCATGCAAAAAGCGAAACCGCGTCCAAAGTAGTCCTTTCAGGATGCGTCTCAGAGGTGGACGCTTAAGAGCGTGTTTCGCTTTTTGCATTGCGTCTCGGTCGGTGTCCCTAAGATCTTCGCTTATTTCTCCTGTTTCCTCTACGAGCTCTCCCTGTTTAAACGGGCTTTTAAAGATTTAAAAGAATGAAGAAATTTCCTCAGTCACGACAGAGAAGAATATTTCCAGACGTAGCGACTTGTGGAGTCCTACCGAGCGGAGAAGGGATTCGCGGGCAAAAGAAACGCAACCGTGCCCATGCGGCGTAGCGGCTACCACTTTTGCGTTTCCCCGCGAATCCCTTCGGAGCGGACAGTCTCAACCCTCAGCGGGACGGAGCCTGGAGCCTAGACTGGAAATATTCTTCTCCCCACCGCAGCCTCGTACTAAAAAAGCAAAAAAACCGACACCCCCTTCTCATCTCTAAGGGATTGTCGGTCCATTTTCATTCAAAATAGAGGGAGCATCCGGTGCTTCTTCAGGGGTCGCGCGGCGTACGCTTGGTACATTTCGTGGCTCATGCTCCATTTCTGGAAAAGAGTGAACCGTCACGTACATGCTTCCATTGCTCGCGATCGCACGAATCAAGACGGGATAAGCGTATTTGTTTTGAAACACAAAATCAGGGCCGTACCAGCTCACGGTTGCATCTCGACCTGGAGGTACGTACGCTACGTTTCGACTGTGGGAATAGCGCTGAATAATGTGCAGACCTGCTTGGTCTACTGCATTGAACAACGTAGACGATACTTGGCATATTCCTCCTCCGATGCCTTCCGACAGCTCTCCTCTGACAATGATAGGAGCCTGCAAGTACCCTTTTTCTTTCGTACGCTGGCCCACTACCTTATTAAAAGAAAAAACTTCTCCTGGTAACACCACGTAATTGTTAATCGCCTGCGAGGCGAGCTTGATGTTGTGTACACGATTCCGGTTGCCTGCATTAAAATAAGTCGCATATTGTCCGATCCTTTTTTTCCGAACCTGACTCATGAGAGCCTTGTCTACCTTCGGGAATATCTCTTTGTAGCTGACATTCATGCTTGCGGCTCCCGTACCGTAAAAATAATCGTAAAAACGTGCGTGAAATGCCAGATCATCTAGCTTTCTTCCCTTGGCTTCTGGAACGATAGCCCCGGCGTTATTAATCGTTGCATTGATCGGCTCGATGTACGTTTTTTTCGCCAACTCTTCCACCATTCGAGCAACCTTTCTGTCATCGACCAAAGGAACGCCATCAAGGGGCAGAGCATAATCAGCCCGATTGAGCATAGCTACTGTCTTACCCTCGATCTCTACCTGCAAAAAATTCGTTGGGTCGAGGGGATTGATTAACAGGAACAGAGCCATCGTCATAGCAAAACCCATCCGGCTGCTCACCTCCATTCTCCAACAACGATCCTCTTCCGTTCTTGTAGTATGAGCAGTCGAACGGGTTTCATTCTACGACTTGAATACGATTAGCTCATCTTCGTCAGTCTGCTGACAATTGCTTGCGTAACTGCCCTGAGACGCTGCTGATCCACCGCTTCCTGGTAAGCATTGTTCAACTGGTCACGCAGCTCCTTGGCAGCGAGGAGATTCGCCGTTGCTTCCTTCACTTTTTGCTTGTATCTGACCTGAATATCCATTAATTCTTCTTCATATACCTCATCTGTGCCAGGTTCAATTGCCCGTTCATACATATCGATAACCTCATCTGTCTCTTTGCTTGGAAAATACTCATGAGGTGCGGTGCTGTCAAAAATAGCGAGGCCCTTCTCAGGAACAATTACCATATCAAGGCTGTGCGGGTCCAGTCCACAGTGGTACACTTCCACGTCAAAGCCGCGTGTTTTGGCTTCCTCCACCAACTTTTTCAGCATAGTGGACTTGCCTGAGCCTGGTCTGCCCTTGATAAAGTAGCGCTTCTTTAAATGGTCAGTCAGCTTCATGATATGATCTACGGGCCCCTGCGGCGTCGCTGCCCCCAAATACATACGCCTTACCTTTGCTTTCTTTTCCAGTTGCTCCTCGCCGAAGAACAAGGCTTTTACTTCTTCCGTGACGCTATTGGCTTCTTCTCTGTTGAGGTGCTCAATGTAAGGAGCCTCCCACTCATCGTGGATGCGCAGCGCCTCGCCAAAAGCCTTGTATGCCTCTTCACTCTTCCTAAAAATCTCTTCGTACCAACTGGCAATCTGGTCTTTTTCATCCACCAGCTGATCAATGTTGACCATCGACTGTAAATTGACCTGAATTTCCTTTACACCCGGAGAAGCGGGTCTCCAAATCCGGGGATAGCTTCCATCCATGATCGCCACTTTATACTTTGGAAAAATAACACCATCAAACTGCCCATTCACAAAAGGCGAATGAATCCACTCCACTTCATCTGTCACTCGTGCTATTTGATTGCCAATCGCCTCTATAAGCGGTGAAGTAATTCCTTCCACTGTCCCTGTCAAAATATAAACACGTTCCAAGCCTTCCAATACGGAGTCGTAAAACGTCTTGTATCCTCGCGCAGTATTCCCTGCGGCATATATATGGCGGACTTTTGTGGTCATTGCCTTTCCCTCCTGTACTTCTTCTAGCTGCCATTGAATCGATGTATTGTATGCATAAAAGGGAGAATAGGCGTCTGTCTACAACCGTGAAAAAACCGCTGCCAGCTACTATTCATAGCTCACAGCGGTTTTTTGTCATTTGGGTATTATTTATTCAAATCCGTCATTTTTCCAGTAGACATATAAATAATCCATTCGCAGATGTTCGTAACATGATCGGCAATCCGTTCCAAATATTGCGCGACCAAGAGCAAATGCGTTCCTTGCGAAATGGCCTGACTGTTTTTCGTCATCAATTCAATCAGATCATGGAAAATCGTGGAGTACAGTTTATCTACAATGTCGTCGCGCGAGGCAATCTCTTCTGCCGCTTCTTTGTTGCGTGCAATATAGGCATTTAAACAATCACGCACCATAGCCTTGACGTGATCAGCCATCATCGGAATATCGATGAGAGGTTTCACGTATGGGTCCGCCATCAAGCGTCGGGTCGTCTTGGCAATGGAAACGGCATGATCACCCATTCGCTCCAAATCCGTCACCAGCTTCAACATTGTTCCCAAGCGTCGCAAGTCACCACCGACTGGCTGCTGCAATGCAATGAGACGGAAGCAATCGCTCTGTATTTCTTGCTCCAACTCATTGATTACAGGATCGCTTGCGATAACCTGTTCAGCTAGTTGGGCATCCCGCTCAACCAGACTCTTAATCGATTTATGAATGGCTTCTTCCACCAATGTGCCCATCGTCATGAGCTTGCGGTGCAGTACATCCTGCTGTTCTTCAAAAGCATGCCGTGACATTTCCCTCTTCCCCCTTCTTGTGTCTGACATGTCAAATGGTACAAGGCGATTGTATTGTAGAAGTAAAGCTACTATTTTGTTTGTGTAAATCTTTTTGCAGTTGTTTTTTAGGTAAGGGGAAGTGTAACTGTGAAGGTTGTCCCTCTTCCTTCCTTGCTCTCCACACTGATATGCCCGTGCAAATTTTCCACGAGATGCTTCACAATTGCGAGGCCCAAACCTGTTCCGCCTGAATCGCGGCTGCGGGCTTTGTCTACGCGATAAAACCGCTCAAAGATACGCGTGAGCTCCTTTTCCGGAATGCCGATCCCGGTATCCATGACTTGAATAGTGATGTTTTCGCTATCTGCTTCTGTCTTGATGCTGATTTTTCCACCTTCTTGCGTATAGGCGATCGCATTCGTCAACAGATTCAGGATGATCTGCTGTAAACAATCCTTATCCGTCATTAGCCAAATATCTGGCTTCGGTGAAGGGAGCGTGATCGTCAATTCCTTGCGCTGTGCCTGGTCATGCATGATGGCAACTGCTGAACTGATCAAATCCTGTAAGTGAACCTGACTCAGATGCAATGGGATTCGCTTTTGCTCGATTTTGGAGAGATCCAAGATATCGCGTATCATCCGGTAGAGCCGCTCGCTCTCATCTGAGATGATTTGCAGGAAATTGCGACATGTTTCCTCGTCCTGCATCGCGCCTTCAAGCAAGGTCTCCGTGAAGCCCTTGATCGAGGTAATCGGCGTGCGTAGCTCATGCGATACGTTTGCTACGAATTCACTGCGCATCTTTTCCAGGCGGCGAATGTCGGTGATGTCATGCAGTACCACGACTACACCCCTCGACTCCCCCTTGAAGTTGATATAGGGGGCAAAATTCACGTCAAGGATGCGTTCCTGCGGGTAATAGATGTGTACCTCTTGACGGAACTTCTCGCTTCTGTCGAGGCACCTGTCGATGTATTGGCTAAGCCCAAAGCTTTTGCCTGCCTCGATATGCAGCTTCCCTACGATCTCATGTCCAGCAGTCCCCAACAGCTTTTCAACGGCTGGATTGACCAGCATGATCCGACGTTGCTCTGAAATGAAGATCACGCCACTCGTCATATTGGTCAGCACCCCTGCCAAGCGCTGCTGATTTTCCGAGATTTCGTACATCTGCTGCTCCAGGCTCGATGCCATGAAGTTGATCGCGCCTGCAAGCTGACCGATCTCATCCTTTGCTTTGATTCTCACACGGCTCTCATATTGGCGCTGTGTAATGTTGCGGGCTACCCGGGTGATCTCCTCGATCGGACGAATAATAGAAAAGGAAATGCGAGAAACGACAATCGATCCGACTACCAAAGTAACCAATAAACCTGTGAGCAAGCTGTACCACATTTTGTGGATCGTATCGGTAATATCTTTCATCGACATCGCTGAACGAACAACACCGAATATTTCGTTGTTCAGTTCAACAGGTACTGCAACGTACATCATGTCATAGCCGAGCGTCTCACTGAAACGACGGGAAATCCCTGTTTCTCCTTGTAACGCTGCCTTCATCTCTGGTCGGTCATGGTGGTTTTCCATCTCTTCCGAATGGGAGGAGTTGTCGTACATCACCTGACCATCCTTGTCGATAATGGTGATCCGTACTTCATCTGCTGGCGCTACTTGTTTGACCCGATCCTCTAACGTCGCCTTATCAGAAAAGACCTCCGGGAATCGGACCGCCTGAGCGATGAGCTTCGACTCGCGGGACAATAGCTCATTCAGTGATTGGAGGTAGGAATTCTCAAGCACTTTGGCAAAATACATACCCATCACCAATAGTACGAGAGAAATTAAACCCAAAATAGTCAAAGTGAGTTTGATTCGAAAGCGAGTCAAGGTAAATCCTCCGTTATCCTTCCAGTTTGTATCCTAATCCGCGAACAGTTTTAATGTATTTCGGGTTCTTCGTGTCATCCTCAAGCTTTTCGCGCAAATGACTGACATGCACGTCCACAATTCGAGAGTCCCCGATGAAATCGTAGTTCCAAACAGCGTTCAACAATTGATCGCGCGTCAGTACACGCCCTTGGTGGCTCGCTAAATAGTTGAGCAGCTCGAATTCCTTTGGCGTCAGCTCGACCTTGACGTCTTTACAGAACACCTCGTACTTCTCCGGGTAAATGCGAATATCCCCGAATTGGAGCAACACCTCTTGAGGCCCTGTAGTCGCTTCTGGCGTGTTCTGAAACCGCCGCAGAATGGCTTTCACGCGGGCAATTACTTCTCTCGGGCTAAAAGGCTTTGTCAAATAATCATCGGCACCAAGCTCAAGCCCCAAAATCTTGTCGAGCTCATCATCTTTCGCTGTAAGCATCAAGATCGGCGTATTATTGCGTTCTTGGCGCAAGGTTTTGCATACGTCCATTCCATCCATCTTGGGAAGCATCAAATCAAGAATGATAAAATCAGGCTGCTCGCTCTTAACTACTTCCAAGGCCTGTTTACCGTCAAAAGCAGTTACGACCTGAAATCCTGATTTTTCAAGATTAAATTGCAATAGCTTTACAATAGAAGCTTCGTCATCCACTACTAATACTTTGATCATCTGTCTGTTTCCCCCTAGCGTTGCAATGCTTGCGCTCGATTTTCTATCCTACGTCCCCTGAAAAATACTTCTCTCTACAATACTCAGTCTGCCAATGCTGATTGCGGAAAACAAGTAATTTTTTTGTAAAGACATGCTGTTCGTACATAGAACTTAATTGCTTGGCAATAGTATTCCTCTTTTAGGTAAAGGTACTATATTAAAAATGTCTTCAAACTGTAGTCGTCGGGAGAAGCCCTGCCACATGTTTTCCAGTCGCCTGTATCCTCTCTGCGTTCGGGCGGTCTCCTTCCAAACATGTGACAGTGCTTTCGGACAGCTATCGATGTATGTATTGCTTTTACAACGTTTTGCAAGTGGGCTCAGTGAAGTTTTCTAGAGTTTAAAATCACATCCCTTTCTCATTGAGCGCTTTTTAAAAAACTAAAAGCTACGTGGAAGAAGCGAATTTCCAGTCCAAGCGCCTCTGGAGCCCATCTCAGCTTCGGAAAAAATGGCGGGGAATTTCAGCTTCACTTATGAATAACATCCTCGAAACATCTACGTTTGAAGCGCTCCCGCCATTTTTTCCGAAGCGAACAGTCAATCTCCCCTTGTGGGGCGGAGGCCGAAGCGTAAGACTGGAAATTCGCTTCTTCCCCCCACTAGAGCCACTTTAACAAGAAAAAAGACGCCTCCCCAAAGAAAGGCGTCTTACATGTATTGATCTTATTTCAAAACAGCCATTACGCTGCGTACGGAGTCAGCAGAGTTGTCGAGAGCTGCTTTCTCTTCGGCAGTCAGATCCAGTTCGATCACTTTCTCGATCCCGTTTGTGCCGAGCAGAGTCGGTACTCCCAGGTAGAGATCGTTGTAGCCGTATTCTCCTTGCAGAAGAGCGATGGATGGCAGAATGCGTTTTTTGTCCTTGATGATGGCTTCAGCCATTTGTACCAAGGAAGCCGCAGGTGCATAGTAAGCGGACCCGTTCCCCAAAAGGTTTACGATCTCGCCGCCGCCCTTGCGGGTACGTTCCACGATCGCATCCAGACGGTCTTTCGGGATTAATTTTTCCAATGGAATACCACCAGCATAAGAGTAGCGTACCAAAGGAACCATGTCATCACCGTGACCACCCAGAACGAAGCCCGTTACATCTTCTACAGATACGTTCAACTCCATAGCCACGAAGGTACGGAAACGAGCTGTGTCCAGAACGCCGGATTGACCGATTACGCGCTCTTTCGGAAAGCCGGACGTTTTGAAGAAGGTGTACGTCATCGCGTCAACTGGGTTGGACAGTACGAGCACGATAGAATTAGGTGCATATGTTTTTACTTGCTCTGCAACAGATTTCATAATGCCAGCATTCGTGTTAACCAAGTCATCGCGGGACATGCCAGGCTTGCGGGCAATACCAGCTGTGATGATGACGAGATCAGCATCTTTGATGTCTTCATAGTTGGCAGTACCTGTGATGCTTGCATCAAAGCCTAATACTGGCGAGGATTCCATCATGTCGAGCGCTTTACCTTTTGTTGGGTTTTCCAGTTGCGGAATGTCAACCAATACGATGTCGCCCAGTTCTTTTTGCCCCAAAATGAATGCAGTTGTTGCACCAGTGAAGCCACTACCGATAACAGCGATTTTTTTACGGTTGAATGCCATGAACTATTCCCCTCCAAAAATGTAAGTGTAAAAATTTGTACCCAAATCTATCTTACATGTTTTGAATCAGAGCGTCAGCAAACTCGGAGCATTTCAGTTCTTTAGCGCCTTCCATCAGACGAGCGAAATCGTATGTTACTGTTTTCGCAGAGATGGTTTTTTCCATGGAGTTGATGATCAGATCAGCTGCTTCGTTCCAGCCCAAGTGACGCAGCATCATTTCTCCGGACAGGATCACGGAGGATGGGTTTACTTTGTCCAGACCAGCGTATTTCGGAGCTGTACCATGAGTTGCTTCGAAGATCGCATGACCAGTCAGGTAGTTGATGTTTGCACCTGGAGCGATACCGATACCGCCTACTTGTGCAGCCAATGCATCAGATACATAGTCACCGTTCAGGTTGAGTGTTGCTACTACATCGTACTCAGCTGGACGAGTCAGGATTTGTTGCAGGAACGCGTCAGCAATTACATCTTTCACGATGATTTTGCCAGCTGCTTCTGCTTCTTTTTGTGCTTTGTCAGCGTCGCCGCCTTCAGCTTTGATACGATCGTATTGTGCCCAAGTGAATACTTTGTCGCCGAATTCTGCTTCAGCTACTGCATATCCCCAAGTTTTGAAAGCACCTTCCGTGAACTTCATGATGTTACCTTTGTGTACGAGGGTAACGGATTTACGGTTGTTCTCGATCGCATAGTTGATCGCTGCACGAACCAGACGCTCTGTACCATCTTTGGAAACAGGCTTGATACCGATACCAGAAGTTTCTGGGAAGCGGATTTTCTTCACGCCCATTTCGTTTTGCAGGAAGTCGATTACTTTTTTCACTTCTGGAGTACCTTCAGCCCACTCTACGCCAGCGTAGATGTCTTCAGTGTTCTCACGGAAGATTACCATGTCAGTCAATTCAGGATGTTTCACTGGGGATGGAACTCCATCGAAGTATTGAACAGGACGTACGCAAGCATACAGATCCAGCTCTTGACGCAGTGCTACGTTGATAGAACGGATACCGCCACCTACTGGTGTAGTCAAAGGACCTTTGATTGCGATCAGGTATTCACGAACAGCAGTCAGTGTATCTTCAGGCAGCCACTCGCTGTATTGGTTGAAGGATTTTTCACCTGCGAATACTTCGAACCAAGCGATTTTTTTCTCGCCTTTGTAAGCTTTTTCTACAGCTGCATCCAGAACGCGAACAGAAGCTTTCCAAATGTCAGGGCCAGTACCGTCACCCTCGATGAAAGGAATGACTGGATTGTTTGGAACTACCAGTTTACCGTTATCCACAGTAATTTTTTCGCCTACAGTTGGTTGCGTCAGGTTTTTAAACACAAAAAATCCCTCCAGTGTTATATATATTTGGTGATTATGAATATTTCCAGACGTAGGAGAACTACCACTCACTTGTGGTAGTTCTCAAGCTTGCGCTCAGGAGCGATCAGCCTGGCTGACCACCTGCCCTCCACGCTCGAAAATAGCGAGTTCTTAGCGGCGGTCAATTGGAACGTAGTGTTGGTTGACCGGACCGGTGTAATCCGCGCGAGGACGGATCAGGCGATTATTTTCATACTGTTCCATGATGTGTGCTGTCCAACCGGACATACGGCTGATAGCAAAAATCGGTGTGAACAGGTCCGTTTCGAGGCCGAGCGAAATGTATACAGATGCGGAGTAGAAGTCAACGTTTGGCTTCAATCCTTTTTCACCGGAAATCATTTCATCGATCTTCACAGACATCTCAAACAGCTCAGGGCGACCGATTTGCGCGGTCAGTGCTTTGGACATTTCTTTCAGCCATTTCGCACGTGGGTCACCATCTTTGTATACACGGTGTCCGAAGCCCATGATTTTATCCTTGTTATCCAGCTTGGTGCGGATGTAGGATTCTACATTAGCCATGCCACCGATTTCGTTCAGCATTTTCGCTACTGCTTCATTAGCGCCACCATGCAGAGGGCCTTTGAGCGTACCAATTGCAGACACGATACCGGAATAAATATCAGTCAGAGTTGCAACAGTTACGCGAGCAGAGAATGTAGATGCGTTAAACTCATGGTCAGCATGCAGAATCAGAGCAACGTCAAACGCTTTTACTGCTGTTTCTGTTGGCTCCTGGCCTGTGAGCATGTAGAGGAAGTTTTGTGCAATCGTGAAATCTGCACGTGGAGCTACTGGCTCCAAACCTTTACGCATACGCTCGTAAGCAGCGATCAAGGTAGGAGTTTGTGCCATCAAACGGATCGATTTCCGATAGTTGGCTTCTGGAGACATATCTTGCGCTTCTGTGTCGTAGAGCGCTAACGAAGAGACAGCTGTGCGCAACGCCGCCATTGGGTGTACGCCTTTTGGATAGTGGCGAATGCTTTCCAGCACTTCTTTGGCCACTGCTGCATTTTCACCCAATTGTTTTTTCAAAGCGTCCAGCTGATCACGCTTCGGTAACGCTCCATGCCAGAGCAAATATACAACCTCTTCAAAAGTTGCATGTTCTGCCAGCTCATCGATGTTGATCCCGCCATAGCAAAGAACCCCATCGACGATCGAACAGATAGATGATTGAGCGGCAACAACGCCTTCAAGTCCACGAGTAGTTGTCATAGAACTCCCTCTCCTTTTCCACTCAAGTAGTAGTACTTATCTAGTCTTCGCTTGTCCGCCATGACTGATAAACGGCCTGATCAAGTTCAAAATAGACGACTTTTTGAACATCCTATCTATGAAATTGTAAGCAGCGGTTTCTTTCATCCACCACTCTTGACAGGGAATGTATCCACGCAAATCCTCACAAGGTCGTACATGAAAATGACACTCGTGTAAGGGGAGAGGCGAGAGAAAAGAATCCACTAAGACGACCCAATTATAAAAGATTATTGCGATTTTGTGAATAAGGTTAGCGAAAAAATGTTTCGAAGGGTGAAACGGAGTTTTGTTTTTTCGCGTTCTTGCTCCACCTATCAGGCATGCTGCATAATAGAAACATCAGTATTATGTCCGCACCTTCGCGGCGGAAAGGAGAAATCGTTTGAATCAGGAAAACTGGGTAGAGCGCCTCTTTCAAATTATTCGCTTGTTATGGGTCTGCCTGCTTGTCTATGTAGGGATTTGGATATTCCAACACGCAACACCTTTACTGTACCCATTTATAATCGCTTTAGTCATTGCGATCATCATCAACAAGCCCGTTACGTTTATGACCAGAAAGTTCAGGATTCCACGCTGGCTTTCCGTCATTATCGCGCTCTTGGTTTTGATACTGCTCGCTGGCGGAGTGCTCACACTGATCATCACGGAAACGGTCGTGGAAATCGGAGAGCTGGCCAAGCGCTTGCCAGTCGTTGCACAGGAGCTAGCCCATTATTTGCAAAATACGATTTCTCAAGATTTCTTGATGGGTATTTACAATCAGGTTCAGTGGTTTTACGAACAGCTCGATCCAAGTTATAAGGATAAGCTTACCAGTACGGTAGGCAGTGCAATCTCGACCATCACGAATGTCGGGCAGAACTTGATCGTCAAATTCCTGGATGGATTGAAAAACCTGCTTCTCTCACTCCCTAATATGGCAACCGTTTCCGTTATTTCCATCATGGGTGCCTTCTTTATCTCCAAAGATTTTGCCCTTTGGGAAGCGCGGTCTCGTCGTCTTTTGCCAACTGGGGTAAACAGCCGTCTCGATCAAATTTTCATCGATTTGCGCAATGC
Organism: Brevibacillus sp. HB1.3; assembly: GCF_013186635.1. NCBI lineage: Bacteria > Bacillati > Bacillota > Bacilli > Caryophanales > Paenibacillaceae > Brevibacillus > Brevibacillus sp. HB1.3. Next base: position 449,828 of record NZ_JABMIT010000004.1, read on the forward strand.
CTTGTTCGGATTCGTCAAGGCGCAGTTGACCCTCATCTCCTTAACCGCTGCCATCGTCATCATTGGCCTGTTGGTCATGCGTGTCGAGTACGCGATTACGATTGGTTTGATCACGGGCTTGGTCGATCTCTTGCCTTATCTTGGGACAGGGACCGTCTTTGTTCCTTGGATCATCTACATGTTTTTCAAAGGCAATTACACGATGGTCATTGGCTTATCCATTTTGTACGGGGTCGTCTTGATTTTCCGTCAAATTATCGAACCAAAAGTCGTTGCCGAAAACGTCGGTCTCGACCCGCTCCTCACGCTAGTCGCGCTGTTTGTTGGTCTCCAGCTATTCGGATTCCTGGGCTTGATCATCGGACCTGTATCACTCGTCTTGATCAACGCTTTGGTAAAAGCCAACGTCTTCGTAGATGTATGGGGCTACATCCGTGGGAAGAAAACCTGACCTCACGTAAAAAGAACCGCTTGCGAGCAGCTTGTACGTAGCTCGGAGCGGTTCTTTTTCATAAGGAAGATTTGTATTAGCGGCGGAAAAACAATTGAACACGACCAGATGAGATAAGGTTCCACAGCCAGCGCTTTAATAGATGACGAATGATCATCCGTGTGTACGGAATAAGGAAGACCAGCCCAATCACATCCGTGACAAATCCAGGCAACAAGAGCAAAATACCACCGATTAGGATCAAAACACCATCGATGAGCGAATCTGTAGGCATTTGGCCACGCGACAACTGGTGTTGGACCATGCGGAATACTTGCATTCCCTGCTGCTTCGCAAGCCAAGCTCCCAAGATCCCCGTGAGAATGACCAGCACGACTGTATTCCAGCCGCCGATCCATGATCCAATAGTAATAAGCCCCCAAAGCTCTAAACCAAACGCAACGACAAATAGAATGACAAAAAAGCGGAACATGCCTATTCCCCTCCTTTATGCTGGGAGTCCAACCAATCATAGATGTCAGGTACCGCTCGCGACAAGCGAATCGGCTTCAAAGCTGTATTGGTAAATACATGCATCGTCTCACCTAGCACCAACAGCTGTTGGTCAGGCACTCTAACAATCTCGTAAGCAAATGTGAGACGGACAGGACTGATTTCTTTTACACGTGTCCGTATTTCTACCTCGTCGTCATAGCGGGCGGGCTGTTTGTAAGAGATGTTCGCATCTGTGACAGGCAGAAGTACGCCTTTTTCCTCGAGCTCACGATAGGTGATCCCCGCATGGCGAATCAGTTCTGTTCTTCCTACTTCAAACCAGTTCAAATAATTCGTATGGTAGACCACACCCATCTGATCGGTTTCGCCATAGCGGACACGCAATCGATGGGAATGAATAATGGGAGTCATTTTGGATCGCTCCTTTCTCTATAGGATGATTGTACCATAGTCCCCTTGATCAAGGCTTATTGATATAAGAACAGTACATGCGTGGCTTTGGTGGTGGGGAGGAAACAGGAGAAAACGCTCAGATTCTTGTCCCACCCGCTGTGGGATTCACTGCCCGCCTCCATGCAAAAAGCGAAACCGCGTCCAAAGTGGTCCACTCAGGAAGTATTTCAGAGGTGGACGCTTAAGAGCGTGTTTCGCTTTTTGCATTACGTCTCGGTCGGTGTACCAAAGATCTTCGCTTTTTTCTCCTGTTTCCTCTACGAGCTTTCCGTTCGCAAACGAGTTTTTAAAGACCTAAAAGAATGAAGAGATATCATCCGTTACGACAGAGAAGAATATTTCCAGACGTAGCGACTTGTGGAGTCCTACCGAGCGGAGAAGGGATTCGCGGGCAAAAGAAACGCAACCGTGCCCATACGACGTAGCGGCTACCACTTTTGCGTTTCCCCGCGAATCCCTTCGGAGCGGACAGGCCCAGCCCCCAGTAGGACGGAGCCTGGAGCTTAGACTGGAAATATTCTTCTCCCCACCGCAGCCACATAAAAAAACAGGGGCAGACTGATTTCTCAGTCTGCCTCTTATGATTCAGATCCCTTAACGAATCGGGCAAGCTCCGCCTTCGCAAGATTCAGCCGTGGACAGATCAGCCTCGCCGCCAGTTTCATACTGCTGCAAAATCGCAGGATCAAACGGCTTCATGGATTGCTTCAATGCCTCGTACTGTTCTTTGGTGCACTCTTCATATGGAGCCAGTTGGTAGTTTCCGCCATCCAATTGCAAGAAGGATACCCCTACGAAATTATCCCAGTTATCGTAAACGATGTCTTCTACTTCTGCCCACTCTTCCTTGCGTACCGTAATGGTGTTCGAAGAGTTATGCTCCGTATATTCTTTCTGGAAACGGAAGTACGTATCGAATTGGCGCTTTGCACTTACTTCGTTCTTCGTTTCTTCTGCGCCTGATGCTACAGGGAAATCGATTACGAGTGTACGTGCATTTGCCATGCGCTCTTCATACGTTTCGCCTGGTGTTCCTACCTCTGGGTTGACTGTCCAGCCAAGATTCTGTACCGCTTTTGCCAATGGATCCTCAGCATTGATACGAATGCGGCGGATGTAGTACGGCGAATGGGACCAGTGCAGACCGCTGGAGACACCACCAGCTACTTGAGACAGCGTACCTTCCGGCTTCACAGTCGTTACCAAGAGTGGAGAGTTCACACGCAGCTCATACGCATAACGGTTCGCCTCGTCACGAGCAGCATCGCCCAGCTGGCGCAGCAGTTCAAGCTCTTGCTCTTCTGTATAGCCAAGGGATGCCAGCGCATCCTTCACACCAGTAAGGGAGGTTCCGAGCAAACGGTCACGCTGTTGAACGGTATCCCAATGCGGTAGCTCCAACGTTACCAGCGTCATGCGCAGTCCAGCACGAGCAGATTTGCGTTGTGCTTCCAGCAAGCCATCGAGATCCAGATACTTGGAACCATCCCCGCGATCCTTCACGAATTCAACCAGATTGACTGTCGTCAGGTTGCAGACGCCATAAGAATCGAGCAGGATTTCTGCACAAGGGTTCAAGCCCTCTGCATTTGGACGACGACGGTTTGCTTCTTCCAGGTTGATGAAGCCTGGTTCGCCTTCCAATTGCATCAAGGTGAACACGAGGTTCAAGAATGGTTTGGTTGGTTGCTGGGTAAAAGCGATGGAGTTGTTGGACATGCGGCGGTGATCCAGACCAACGCGTCCGTCCCCTACATTTTGGATGCTGTCAAACCATACAGGCTTGTGCTCTCCCAACAGCTCGCCTACACGACGGTGATGGTTTAGCTGATCCTCCGTCCAGAAGCCATTGATGCCGTATTTTGCCAACATGCACTCGTAGTCATCGTGATCAAACAGGAAAATTTCCGCTGTACGGCGCACGCCACCTACGACGACGTTTGCTCCGATGAGGTTTCCAATGTCGAGGATATGTATCGGACGGATTTTACCGTATCCTTTTTCATCACTCTCAATTGGTGCCAAATGCTGGTCGATTTGGTTTTTCAACACTTTATCGATTCCTTCAAACATTTCACGAAGCGGCTCATGACCACTAGCCGTACCGCCAAAGCGCTTCAGTCGCTCGCCTTTCGGACGCACGCTGTTATAAGAGATTTTCACGGTGTGAATGTGTTCGTAAGTGGAATCTGTCAAAATTTGCAGGTAGAGACGGAGGGATTCTACCCAGCCTTCTTTACTATCGCCCACATAAATTTTGGCAAAGCCGTTATCCAGTACATTCAGTTCAGAACGCTCCAGGCGCTGATGCTTTGGCAGCGGTCTATATTCAGAAGAAAGCAGCGAAACATTCGTGCGAATCGGGCCCAGTCCAGCAGCCATTTCCTTCGTACATTTGAAGCCTACGCCAGTTCCTACCAAGAGAAGGTAGAACAAATCGCCCAAGTCATCCCAAGACCTGATGTTCAGGAAGGAGCAGTTGAAGTTCGCCAACGGATACAAATCCGCTACACCGTTGTCTGCTCCACCAACCCACAAGGTACGGCCAGACAAAAACTGGCGAAGGTTGAACATGTTGTCAAACAAGCCTTCTGCCTCTTTTTCCATTGCGCGGGAATCGGCGTTCATTCCGATTTTGTTCAAATGCTGATAAGCCAGCTTAATATTGTAATCCACCGAGCGGCGGCAAGTTTCTTTCCACGTTTCCCGTCTTCCTTTTTCCGGTACAAAGCGAGAATAAGTACGGTAGTAAACAAATTGTCCCAGAGGACTCATATGGTTCGGAAAATCAGGATATTGATCTAAGAATTCATCCCGCAAAAATTGAGTTCGGGATACGGTTTCGGTCGCCAGCATATCGTTCCTCCTTCAAATCTTTCCTCTCTAGTTTAACTATCTTTATCTGTAAAACTCAATAGTTTTACCTATATATTGTGCGAAATAATTTTCGACAATACTAGATGTTGTGTTTACCCTAAAAAAACACTTGACACAAAATCCCGAACATTGGACGTACAGAAAGGCAGTTCTATGTTCAGCCTTTTCCTGGGAGTGAACGCTACAACATCCATTCTGGCATGATTTGGAAACCCCGAACGTATGGATTTCATCCGTTCTGACACAAAGCCACCGACCGATTTTAACAGATTCCCACTCGCTTTGCATCACCTAATAATCACCGGTATCTGGTAAAACTTATCAGGTAGTTCGTCGGCTAATCCTTTTTACACCAAGTCAAAAAGGGTGACCCTTTGGTCACCCTTCACAGGCATTCTCCATTAAAGATGAGTAGTTTTACCTAGAGAATCCGGGTATGTCCTGAGTAAATATGCCCGCGCTCGGAATCCACTGTAACGATTTGTCCGTCCTTCAATACATCCGTAGCGAATTGCACTCCTACGATGACTGGAACGCCGAGATTCAGGCCTACGATAGCTGCGTGAGAAGTAAGTCCACCCTCTTCGCAAATCACCGCTCCAGCCTTGCCAAACGCTTCGATCATATCAGAGTCCGTACCGATGGTTACCAGGATTGCTCCTTCTTCTACCTTTGCCAGTGCCTCTTCAGCTGATCTAGCAATCACTACCTTGTTTGTGACAACTTTGCGGCCGATACCCTGTCCTTTTGCTACCACATCGCCAATGACGTGGATTTTCATCAGGTTCGTTGTCCCAACTTCACGCACAGGCACGCCTGCTGTGATCACAACGAGATCGCCATGACGAACGAAGCCTGTATCAAGCGCCTCTTGAACAGACATCTCCAGCATTTCATCGGTTGTATTCGCCATTTCGCCTTTCACTGGATACACGCCATTTACGAGTGCCAGACGGCGAATAATCGCTTCATGCGGCGTTACAGCCACGATTGGTGCTTTCGGACGGAATTTTGATACCATGCGAGCAGTGTGTCCGCTTTCGGTCGCTGTAATAATTGCTGCAGCGTCCAGATCCAATGCAGCATTGGATACAGCTTGGCTGATCGCATCCGTAATCGTCACTTGTTTAAGCTGTGCTTGTGCATACAAGATCTCACGATAATTCAGCTCTTGCTCTGCACGTACAGCGATCCGCACCATGGTCTCGACAGACTCAACTGGGTATTTACCGGCAGCCGTCTCTCCGGAGAGCATGATTGCGTCTGTCCCATCGAAAATGGCGTTCGCAACGTCACTTGCTTCCGCACGCGTTGGACGTGGGTTGCGCTGCATAGAATCAAGCATTTGTGTCGCCGTAATGACTGGCTTCGCGAGTTCGTTACATTTTTTGATCAGCTTCTTTTGAACAAGCGGTACTTCTTCTGCCGGAATCTCTACGCCCAAATCACCACGCGCAACCATGATTCCATCTGTTACTACCAGAATTTCGTCTACGTTATCGACGCCTTCCTGGTTTTCAATTTTCGCGATAATATCGATACGCACGTTATGGCGCTCCAGAATTTGGCGAATCTCCAAGATATCCGATGCTTTTCGGACGAAGGAAGCCGCGATGAAATCGACTCCTTGTTCAATACCGAATTCGATATCCTGCGCATCCTTTTCTGTGATACCCGGCAAGTTGATTTTGACACCAGGAACATTGACGCCTTTTTTGCTCTTCAGTGTTCCACCGTTTTTGATCAAGCAGATGATTTCGGTGCCACGCACTTCTTGCACAGTCAATCCGATCAAGCCGTCGTCGATCAAGATCGTATCGTCAATTTTCACATCACGTGGCAATTCCGGATACGTAATGGAGACGCGCTCTGCGGTACCCGCTACTTCCTCCGTGGTGAGAATCAGCGTGTTTCCTTCTACAAGCTCGACTGCATCTACTGCCAGCGTACCCGTGCGAATTTCAGGTCCTTTTGTATCCAACAGGATTGCAACGGGTTTCCCGGTTTCTTTTGATGCCTGACGAATGTTTACGATTCGCGCTGCATGCTCCTCGTGGGAACCGTGCGAGAAATTCAAACGCGCTACGTTCATTCCTGCTTCAATTAGTTTCTTCAGCGTTTCAACCGATTCACTCGCTGGTCCGATGGTACATACAATTTTTGCTTTCCTTAACATAGGATGTAGGCCTCCTCGACACTCGTAAAAACTGTCAGTTTTATATAGATAGCGTGCGCGCCAATTGATAAATGGATAAATCCAATTGATGCTTTTTCGCCAATGCTTCCTGAAAATCAACATCAACGATCTGGTTGTTCTGAACCCCAACCATTCGATCCTGCTTGCCTTCCAGCAACAAATCGACAGCTGCGGCACCCATTCGGCTCGCCAGCATTCGGTCCATCGCAGTAGGGGAACCACCACGTTGAATATGACCCAGTACCGTCACGCGAGTCTCCCAGCCTGTCTCTTTCGTGATCGCTTCGGCGTAAGAAGCGGCACTTCCTACCCCTTCCGCCACAATGATGATGGAATGCTTTTTACCACGGCGTTGTCCAGCATGCAAACGTTCAATAATGTCGTCCATATCCTGTGACGCTTCTGGGATAATAATGGACTCGGCACCAGCTGCAAGCCCTGCCCACAATGCCAGATCGCCAGCATCTCGCCCCATTACTTCAATAATGTACGTGCGTTCATGCGAGGTGGCCGTGTCGCGGATTTTATCGATCGCTTCCACAACGGTATTCAATGCCGTATCAAACCCGATCGTGAAATCGGTGCATGGAATATCATTATCAATCGTACCCGGTACGCCAATAGTCGGGAAACCTTTTTCGGTTAGCTTCTGTGCACCGCGAAACGATCCGTCTCCCCCAATGACAATCAGACCCTCAATTTCATGAGCACGTAATTGTTCCACCGCTCTTTGCTGTCCGGCTTCCGTCTTGAACGCCTCACTGCGAGCGGAGTAGAGAATGGTTCCTCCCCGTTGGATAATATCCCCAACAGAGCCTAGAGACATCTCTTTGATATCTCCCCTCATCAGCCCTTCGTATCCGTGGTAAACCCCAAACATTTGTACCTCGTGAAAATGAGCACGACGTACAGCCGCACGGACTGCGGCATTCATTCCAGGAGAATCTCCACCGCTAGTGAGAACTGCAAGTTTCCGCATGGAATCCACCTCTCCAATCGTATCGTCTTTAGCATGTCATTTAACGGAAACAGTATGTACCATACTTTGTATGAAACATGCTGTATCACTCAAATCCTCATATCTGTTATACACTCAAAAGATATGTGCCATACTTTTTGAAAGCTCTGATAACTCTTTCATTCGACTTCGATTGTAGCAGATTTTCCTCAGAGAAAAAAGAAAAAAACGCCCCCTGTTTCTTACAGGGAGGCGAATTGTCCGATCTGTTTAAACTTCTCGTAACGTTCCTGTATCAATTCATCTGGAGTTAAACGGCCCAGCTGTTCTAGTTGTTCCGCGATGACCGCCTTGACCATTCCTGCCTGCGCGATCAAATCACGATGGGCCCCTCCGAATGGTTCATCAATAATTCCGTCAATGACTCCTAATTCCAACAAATCAGGTGCCGTAATTTTCATCGTCTCCGCTGCACGCATACCCAAGCTGGAATCTCTCCAGAGAATCGCTGCTGCACTCTCTGGTGCAATCACGGAGTAATAGGAATTCTCCAACATATAGATGCGGTTACCTACGCTGATCGCCAAGGCTCCGCCGCTTCCGCCTTCCCCAATGACGATACAAATAATTGGCACGCCAAATGTGGCCATTTCACGCAGATTGCGGGCAATTGCTTCGCTCTGACCGCGCTCTTCTGCCGCTTTTCCAGGATAGGCCCCTGATGTATTAATAAAGCAGATGATCGGGCGACCGAATTTATCCGCCTGCTGCATAATGCGCAATGCCTTCCGGTAGCCTTCTGGATGAGCCATCCCGAAATTACGCTTGATGTTGTCTTTTGTGTCTTTCCCTTTTTGGTGACCGATGACCGTAACCGGACGTCCATCCAGCTTGGCAATCCCACCCACAATCGAATGGTCGTCTCCGAACAGACGGTCTCCATGAACCTCGATAAAATCAGTAAAAAGTAGTTGTATATAGTCCAATGTCGTTGGCCGTTCCGGATGACGAGCCAGCTGTACGCGTTGCCATGGAGTCAAATTGCCGTAGATTTGCTCAGCAAGCTCTTTTGATTTTTGTTCGAGACGCTGTACTTCTTCAGAGAAGTCAATTCCCTTTTCTTCAGTAAAACGGCGCAATTCCTTAATCTTATCTTGTAATTCTACTAATGGCTTTTCAAAGGAGAGCTCGCCTGCCATGTTTCTACTCCTTCCCGAGACGTGTGCATCTCTACCAGTTTAGACAGCGTATTTCGCATGTCCTTACGGTGTACCACCATATCGAGCTGCCCGTTTTTTAACAAGAATTCCGCTGTTTGGAAGTCTTTTGGCAACTCCTGACGGATCGTTTGCTCAATGACTCGACGCCCAGCAAAACCGATCATAGCTCCTGGTTCTGCGATATTGTAGTCTCCCAACGAAGAAAAGCTGGCTGATACCCCACCATATGTAGGATTCGTCATGACCGAGACAAACAGTAAGCGTTCGCGATCCAATCGAGACAACGCTGCGCTGGTTTTCGCCATTTGCATCAGGCTCAATACGCCCTCTTGCATGCGTGCTCCACCAGATGCACTGAACAGAATGAAAGGCAAACGCCGTTCGATCGCTTGCTCAATTGCGCGCGTGATTTTTTCCCCGACGACCGAGCCCATGCTCGCCATACGGAAACGAGAATCCATGACCCCAATCACAATGCGGTTCCCACCTAGTAAACCTTCGCCTGTAATGATTGCCTCGTTCAAATTGGTGTTGGCCATATCTTGCTCCAGTTTTTCCAAATAACCAGGGAAACCGAGTGGATTGGCTGTTATCAAATTGGCATCAAATTCTTCTTTCAGAACCCCATCATCCAGAAGCGCTTGCAGACGCTCAGGAGCGGACATGGAGTAGTGGAACTGGCAGCCTTTGCAGACGCGCAAGTTCTTCTCCAAATCCTTCGAGTAGTGAATCGTCCCACAATGTGGGCATTTATTCATCAATCCCTCAGGGACTTCCTTTTCTTTCGTACCCGCTTCCTTGCTAATGTCGGTGGAAGCAGGGACACGTGCTAGTGTCTCAGAAGGAACTGTAGCGAATTTGCGCTTTTTCCCAAAAAGATCTTTAAGCACAGGTACACCCACCTTTCTCTTCAGTGAAGGATCGTGCCGAGTACATCCCGGACTTCGTTTAGTTCGCTCTCAGGCACGAGAATCTCGTATTGCTTGGAAACCTTGCCTTCGCGAATTTTTACCAAAAACCCTTCATCTGTCAAACGTTGCTGTATCCGTTCTGCAATTCTAGCGCTAGGAGCGATGTAGATGACCGTCCACATGCTGGCTTCCTCCTCAATCGTCCAATACAGGTCTGCATCATCATATCACAGCGCCAGCGCCCCTCGCAAATGAGGGGAAAACTATAGCTTACTGTTCTCCAAATGCTTTTTCATTCTCTCTAATGCCACGTTCACATCGCCTTCGCGAATGGCTTCCATAATCTGTCGATGCTCTACGAGTGCTGCACTCGCTCTACCTTCGCGCGACAGTGATTCAATACGAATACTGTTGCTGTACTCAACCAAAGGCGTCCAGATGCGATGCAGAATCGAGTTACGGCTGGAGCGACATATGACACGATGAAACTGATAGTCTTCCTCCGCAGGTACCTCGCCTCTTGCTACTCTTTCCTCTGCAATGGCCAGGATGCGTTCCATTTCATCAAAATGCTTGTCAGTCGCCCGTCTACAGGCTAGGCGGACAGCGTCCAGCTCTAGCATTCGCCGCATTTCGATCAAGTCCTTCTTGGTTTTCGTATCCCGTAGGATAAAAAAGCCAAGAATATCGATCAGCCGATTGTGTCGGTAATGCTTGAGGAAGGTGCCTTCCCCGCGACGCGTCTCAATGAGTCCGAGCAGCTCCAGAGCCCGAAGAGCCTCGCGTACAGAGGAACGTCCTGCTCCCAGTTGCTCGGACAGCTCCCGCTCAGATGGCAGCTTGTCCCCCGGCCGCAAGTTTTGCTCCTGAATGATTTCATGAAGTTGCAGGAGAATTCCTTCGTAAACCTTTCGATCTTGGGAAGAGTCGAGCACGATTATCCTCCTTACTCGTACCTTCAACGAGGAGCACCCTCCACGTTTGTAAAATACCTACGTTTTTTCGCGGAGGGTGTCATCGGCGCCTCGATAAAGAGTATTTTACGCTTCTTGGTAAGAGATAGCTGTCAATTTCATTGTTTTTTGTTTTACTTCTTCCGGATCAACTGTGATGCGAGCAACACCCGTTTCCATCGCTGCTTTTGCTACTGCCGCAGCTACGTTTGGCGCTACACGTGGATCGAATGCGGAAGGAATTACTTTATCCGCAGTCAGCTCTTCAGGCGTGATCAGGTCTGCGATTGCATATACAGCAGCCAGCTTCATTTCTTCGTTGATCTCCGTTGCACGTACATCCAAAGCACCACGGAAGATTCCCGGGAATGCCAGTACGTTGTTTACTTGGTTCGGGAAGTCGGAACGGCCTGTACCGATTACTGCCGCACCTGCTTCTTTTGCCTCTTGCGGCATGATTTCTGGTACTGGGTTTGCCATAGCGAAAATGATTGGATCGCGGTTCATCGAACGAACCATGTCCTGTGTAACAGCACCAGCTACGGATACACCGACGAATACGTCAGCGCCCTTCATGGCATCAGCCAAGTCACCTTGCAGCATGCTGCGGTTTGTAATTTTTGCCATTTGTTCCTTCACTGGGTTCATACCGAACGGACGGCCTTCGTACACGATTCCTTTTGTATCAACCATGATCACTTCTTTCACGCCCATGGAAATCAAAAGCTTCATGATCGCGATACCAGCTGCACCTGCACCGTTTGCTACTACGCGGATATCTTCCAGCTTTTTGTCCACCACGCGCAGAGCATTGATCAGACCTGCCGCTGTAACGATTGCTGTACCGTGTTGGTCATCGTGGAAAATCGGGATGTTTGTTTCGCGCTTCAGACGCTCTTCGATTTCGAAGCATGCAGGAGCTGCAATGTCTTCCAAATTCACGCCACCAAAAGTAGGCTCGAGCAATTTTACTGTCTCTACGATTTTATCTACATCTGTTGTATTCAAGCAGATCGGGAATGCATCTACGCCTGCGAAGGATTTGAACAAAACTGCTTTCCCTTCCATAACCGGCATTGCTGCTTCTGGTCCAATGTTTCCGAGACCCAGTACAGCAGTACCGTCGCTGACTACTGCAACCAGATTGCCTTTCATCGTGTAATCGTAGACTTTGGACTTGTCATCAAAGATATCTTTGCAAGGTTCAGCAACCCCTGGAGAATAGGCAAGACTCAGATCGTAAGCATTACGAACGGGTACCTTGGTCACTGCCTCCAATTTTCCTTGATGTTTTCTGTGAAGCTCCAGTGCTTCTTCTCTCAGGTTGGACATGAGATCCCACTCCATTTCACGATAATAGTTTCTATGATGGCTTGTAGGCAGTAAAAATGCCTGGGTTATTCCAAGTGGTCTGACCACTCATTGAGTTATGCTCTCAATATAATAAAAATCTGTTCTCCTGTAAACCTGCCGAAAACGGCGAAAAAGGGAGGACATTCCTCATCCTCCCCAATTTATAGGCATTTCTTTCCGAATTACGCTGTCAGGCCCCACAATTTCTCGCGCTTGCTCCAAAAATGACTCATCTACGTCTACCCAATTTGCTTCTGGTAGGCGAATTGTCTGTCTTTTTCCTTCGTAGAAAAGGATAACGGGAATCGTTCCTTTTTTTTCGACAAACAAGCGTGAAAGTTTTTGCAGCGTCGAATCGTGCTCTTGCTCTGCCGATATTTTGACAAACAATACAGTCTCAGACTTCGGCTGCGGCAGCGTTTGTGCATCCCAGACACGAGAAGCCAAGAGCTTAACCATGTCTTCCTGGTGATCGACTCGGGCTTCTGCCACGATGATTTGTTCGCGCTCGAGCAGTGGCGCATACTTTGCATACACCTGCGGGAAAACGACCAGCTCTACTGGTGCCGTTTTGTCCTCTAGCGTAATAAATGCCATCGGGTCCCCTTTTTTCGTTTGGATGCGTTTGGCTTCCGTTATCATTCCAAATACTTTTACCGTCTTGTCGCGCGGCACATCCCCCAGCGAAGAAATCACTGACACTTCCGGGCGACTTGCGACATAGGCAAACTGATCAAGTGGGTGACCTGAGATGTATACCCCGATCAAATCCCGCTCCTCTTTTAATTGCTGCGTATGTGAGAGTGGCGGTACCTCGGGATATTCTGCTGGTTCCCGCAAAGGTGCCGCATCTTCTTCTCCCGCAAAAAGATTGAGCTGGTTGGCATCACGCTCGATTCTCTTGCTGTTTGCCTTCCCTACCGCTTCATCCAGCAATAGCAAAAGCTGATTGCGATGTCCTGGCAACGAGTCCAGCGCGCCACATAAAGTGAGCGACTCTACTACTCTGCGATTGACTAATCGTGCATCCACGCGCGCACAAAAATCAAAGACGTCACGATACGGTCTGCCTTTGCGCTCTTTCACGATCGATTCAATGGCACCGTAGCCGACGTTTTTCACTGCGGCCAAACCAAAGCGAATCGCATCCTGCTCCACTGTAAAGTAGGCCAAGCTCTTATTCACGTCAGGTCCGAGTACGGTAAGCTGCAGTCGCCGCGCTTCCTCCGTGTATTCGGCAATTCTCGTTTGGCTGCCAATGGACAAGGAGAGCAGCGCTGCCATGAACGCAAGCGGATAAGTTGCTTTCAAATAGGCCATCTGATAGGCGATGATCGCATAAGCAACCGAGTGGGCTTTGTTGAAGCCGTAATCGGCAAAACGCACGATCAAATCGTAAACTTGATTGCCCAGCTCATCTCCGTACCCTTGCCGGACACAACCAGCCACGAACTTCTCCCGCTGCTCCGCCAATAGCTCCCGCTTCTTTTTCCCGACTGCTCGGCGCAAAATATCTGCCTCACCAAGACTGAAGCCCGCCAGTGTCGAGGAAATCTGCATGATTTGCTCCTGATAAATCATAAAGCCGTGTGTCTCCCGCAAAATCGGCTCGAGAACAGGATGAGCGTACTGTACTTTGCTAGTCCCGTGTTTGGCGGCGATATACTGCGGGATGATCTCCATCGGCCCCGGACGATACAATGCGAGAACCGCAATGATGTCATCAAGGCTGCTCGGCTTCAAATCTCGCAGCACATTCCGCATCCCTGAGGATTCCAGTTGGAAAATGCCAGTTGTCTCCCCACGGGAGAGCATGCGGAATGTTTTCTCATCGTCTGTCGGCAGCTTATCCAGATCAATCGATATTCCCTGCTCCTGCAAATGACGCAACGTCTCCTGAATGATTGTCAAATTGCGCAAGCCGAGGAAGTCCATCTTCAACAGACCGACTTCTTCGAGAATTTCCATCGGATATTGAGTAAGCGCCAAGCCTTCATTACCCGTCTGTAATGGGACGTAATTCGTCAGCGGTTCACGCGAAATGACGACACCCGCCGCATGCGTAGAGGCGTGACGCGGCAAACCTTCTACGCCCCTTGCCGTTTCGATCAGTTGCGCTGCCTGTTTGTTTTCCGCGCATAGCTTGCCGATATCCGGGTTGATCTGCATGGCTCGTTCAATCGTCATACCTGGCGATTGCGGAATCATTTTGGCAACGCGATCCACGATGCCCAAAGACAAGCCGAGCGCTCGCCCAACATCTCGCACTGCTGCACGAGCCGCCATCGTACCAAAGGTAATGATCTGGGCGACGCGATCATGACCGTACTTGCTCGCTACATAGTGAATGACTTCGTCACGGCGCTCTACGGAAAAATCGATATCAATATCGGGCATCGTCACCCGCTCTGGGTTGAGAAAGCGTTCAAAGAGCAACTGAAAGCGAAGCGGATCGACATTCGTGATTTTCAAAACGTACGCGACCAGACTACCTGCCGCAGATCCCCGTCCAGGTCCGGTCGGAATCCCGTTTTCGTGAGCGTACCGCATGAAATCCCAAACAATCAGGAAGTAATCGGTGAAGCCCGTTCCTGTAATGATCTCCAGCTCGTGATCCAGACGCGCTTGTGCCTCTGGCGTAATCTCACCGTATCGCTCCAGGCAGCCCTTTTCACACAGTTCACGCAAATACTGCGTCGAATCTTGCCCCTCTGCTAAGGGGAATTCCGGCAAAATATGCGCGCCAAAGGTAAGGTCCAGCTTGCACCTGTCTGCAACAGCCACCGTATTCGCTAACGCCTGGGGAGCAAAAGCAAAGAGCGCCGCCATTTCCTCAGCGCTTTTCAGATAGTACTGATCCGTCTCGTAACGAAAACGATTTTCTTCGCCAATGGTCTTGCCTTCTTTGATCGCCAACAAGATATCATGCTGCTGGTGATCCTCCCTGTAGATGTAGTGAACGTTGTTCGTCGCAATCAACGGAATCCCCGTCTCCTGGCTTAGTTTCACGAGACGAGTATTCAGCCTGCGCTCCACTTCCAGTCCGTGATCAGCCAGTTCCAAATAAAAATGCTGCTCACCAAACATTCGCCGATACCGGAGGGCTGCTTCTTTCGCAGCGTCCGCTTCTCCAGCCAGTAACAGCTTGGCTACTTCCCCTTGCTGACAGCCGCTCAGTGCAATGAGGCCGTCCGTATGCTTTGCCAACACCTCTTTGTTGAGACGTGGAAGGATGTAGTTGCCATCTGTATTCGCGATTGTTGCCAACCTCAGGAGATTGCGGTAGCCTGTTTCATTTTCAGCGAGAACGATCAGATGACTAGGCGGTGGTGCATTTCGCACGCGATCTTGAAGATTCCCCTCTATTACGTATAATTCCATCCCGATAATCGGTCGGATGCCTGCCTCCAGACAAGCTTTATAAAACGGGATTGCCCCGTACAAATTGGCATGGTCTGTCATTGCCAGTGCATGCATGCCCAATTCGCTGGCTCGCTTCACTAGTGTATCGATACGTGCTGCTCCATCCAGCAGACTGTACTCCGTATGAACATGCAAATGGACAAAGGAGGTCATGATATTACCCCTCTCACTTTTCACGATTGAAACTTTCTTCCTTACATTATACCGGAAGTATAGCGCATACGGACGATAAGAACAAATGTTCCTATCTATATTTGACCGTTATCCCCTGATTTTGGTAGGATGGGTAATACCAGAATGGCTAGAAAGGATGAATCCATCTATGTGGTCTGCCTTTTACATGACCGGTGTTCTCGCCTCCCTAGTAGCCAGTGTCTACTATAGTATCCATGCTCGGAGGCGAGGCATCCATCCGCTTGAATCCCGTATGTTGCTGGGGAAAATGAATGTTTCATTGGGGATACTCGTCTCTTTGTTCGGTATCAATCAGTTTACTTTTGATTCTCTCGATACGCTCCGTATTGTCGTTGCGTTGATCATGCTGATTGTAGGGGTTATGAATTTATTTTTGGGAACTCGCAATTATTTCCGTTATCGTACAGCTTGGCAGGCAGAATTGAAAAAAGGAGTATAAAAAAAGGCATGGGAACAGCTTTACGTTCCGCATGCCTTTTTCATTTTGGGGAAAAGGATGATTGGAAATACTTTTCCTCTATTCCCAGCTGTTTATCATACAAACCTGCTAGAGCTCTCGCTATAATGAATTTGTGTGACATTCTATTGCTTCGACAACCTGAGCGGCAGTGCCGAAGGTTGTCCTTTTTTCTGTTCAAGTCAGGAGGAAACAATTCCCATCATTGCAGGTCCTCGGCTTTTGCCCACATTTCCTCTGGGTTCAGCTCGTAGATCCCCTCTTCCCGATACATATAATGATTCATAATGAATTCCCGGCGAATCGTAGCGTAATCCTCATGGAACTGACGGATATACTCGTTGATCTCCGGTTCTTTGTACTTGCGCCCTTTTTCTAAACCGCGCACCATGTATTCAAAGACGATCAGCTTTTTCTTACGCTGGGACGGGATTTGTTTCAGCTTGCCATCTGGAGTAATGAAGCTGCGAATAACCTGCATTTTTTCGGCTGCCATCTGGTGCCTCCTCTGAACATGTAAGGTGTCTTCTGCAAATAACTCCTCTACTGACGTATCCTTTGCTTTTTCCATGACATTCACGATTGCCTGCGACTGTCGTTTTACATTTGCATCATGTAAATAGAAATAGATGGTGTTTTTATCGCGACGTTCGTAAACGACACCTGCTTCTCGAAGCTTTGCCATATGATGTGTGATGGTCGGAGGTGTCACGCCGAGCTTGCCTGCCAACGCCTGTCCATGCAGGGGGCCGTTTGCCAAAATCGCGAGAATGCGTACGCGTGTAGGGTCTCCGAGTGCTTTGTAAAAGGTGACGAGCTGGTCTAATTGCAAGTGGGACACTCCTTTCTTTGTTTACTCATTCTAATTAGATAACATTCTAATTAGATGATAAGGTACATTCCTTCCCCTGTCAATTCATGGGTGACAAAGCTCCATGGAAAAGGGAGTGCTGGTTGGCCCCATAACCTCATCGCAAACCCAACTTTTCGATATTCGTACGCACCTACATGCTATTGCGGTAATGAAGTGGACTTACGCTATATTTTTTTCTAAATGCCCTCTCAAATGTGCTTATACTGCCAAAACCCGCTTCAAAGGCAATGGCCGTAACGGCGAGCTTACTGTGTCGGAGCAACCAGGCCGCCCGGGTTACACGTTGATCTGTCACATATTGCGCCGGGGTGCGACCAATCTGCTCACGGAATAGACGAATCAGATGAAATTTGCTGATACCCGCAACCCCCGCCAGTGTATCCAGTGAACAATCTACGGTTACATCATCCTGGATCAAATCAGTCACCCTTTTCAGGACAGGATGGATCGATACAGGGATGGCGGGATAAGCGGCTAGATGCTTGCCCCGCCATTTTTGCGTGTGCGATCCTTCCTGCACGGTTAACAACAAGCTGGCCAACTCCCATTCTAGCTGTTCAAGCGCAAGCCTTTCCATCTGCTGAGTAATCATCTGTGTACAGACTGTTTCCGCGATTCTTTGAAAACCATCCGTTTCATCCTCCGACCATGGGACAAATTCAATCGGTCCGCTAACAGCTTCCATTTTGTCAGCATAGACGCTCTCCAGAAGGCTTGGGCTGAGAAAGAAGAGCAATAACCGCATAGCCTCAGCTTCAGAAAAATGACGGTGCTGACACCCAGGTGATGCAACCAGACGCTGACGTCCTGCCAACTTGCGAAATTGCTGTTCACATTGCACCAGCGGATTGCCCTGAAGCAACATGCTGATTTGAAAACAACTATCATGCTGATGTAGCTCATCAGAACCGCCTGCCTCTATCTGATAGATGGTAATAGCGCTGTTCACATTCTTTAAGGATAACGGCTTGGTAATCTGGCTCATCATTCTCATCCCACCTTCCGATGTCAATAATTGCTCATCCTAAATAGCAAAATTTGCCGAGCTTTTTTTCCTGATCCCTCTACAATCAACCTATGTGTTTTGCCTAGGGCACTTGGAGGGATCAGCTTTGAAATTTCATTTGTTTGCCAACCCGAATTTCTCATTGTTTTTGTTTCGCCATTCTACCAGCGAGTTTGGTACGATCTGCCTGAACGTTGCCTTTGCCCTGTACATCCTGGCACTCACAGGATCAGCAGGAAAATTTGCTTCCATACTGGCGCTGGGGGTAATCCCGCAAATCCTGTTCGGTCCATTTGCAGGTGTATGGGCTGACCGACTGGACAAGCGAAAGCTGCTTTGCAGCATCGATCTCATTTACGGTATCTTTCTGCTTTCGCTGTTCTTTTTCTCGCTGTTTCAGCCCATCAAAGAGACGATAATTTATGTGGCCGTTCTATTTTTTTCTGTATGCAATCTACTGGCAGTTCCCGCGTATACTACACTCTTGCAGCATGTGGTGAAGAAAACAGAATTGACTGACGCTATCGCTCTGGATAGTACTATCGTGGAGAGCGTTCGTGTCCTCGCTCCACTCATTGGCACACTACTGTATACGATGAGCGGAATTGGAGCCGTCTTTTTACTAAACGCGGTACTTTCCTTGAGCTCAGCAGCATCCACGTATTTCATGAGACTTCCTTCGATTCCAAGAGCATCCAGTTCTTCTTCGATTATAAAGGAACTACAGGAAGGTTTACAGATTTTCACCACGGATCTTCGAATTAGTTCACTTGTACTAAACGGTCTTTTTACCCATATCTTTCTCTTTCCTTTTGTCATGATAGGCTTCCCATACATGATCAAACAGGTATTTGGTGGATCGGACATCGATTTCGGACTGGTCGAAAGTGCACAAACTATGGGCTCCGTCTCCTCGATTATTGGGGTGATCCTTTTAAAGAAACGCTTTTCCGTCTCCCATAGTATTGGTATCGGTCTGATCGGGATCGTTGCAGCGGTCTTTCCCCTCCTGCTCTTGGGCAGTCATTCTTTTTTACAGCACTTGCAAACCTCTCCTTTTGCCGTAGTCCTATTTTATTCATTGGTAAGCTATTTTCTGTTTTCCATGTTTAATATCTACGGTGTTTTTTTCCGTACCTTCTATCAGCAAACCATCGAATCACATATGCTGGGGCGGTTTATTTCCGTCATGGTCATGCTGTTTGCTGTGGGCAGGCTGATCGGTTTTCAACTATACGGAGCGCTGTTTGACTCAACTGAATTGGTTTATGCAGTATTTGTTTTGGGCGTAGGCATGCTGGCTAAAATCTTCATTCACATCCCTTTTATGCGCATAGAAAAAAGGAGGCGCGCCTCTTGCCCCAACTCAACGCAAAAAATGAATGACGGTTTATAGTTGCTTACCGACTAAAAAAGGAACAGTCCCGAAAGACTGTTCCTTTCTTTTAACGCTCAATAATTTGCGCAGTAATCATGGCCTGCCCCACGAGCTGTTCGCCGTGGAATACGGATACTTCGACTTTTCCGAAGCGGCGGCTGATGTCTAATAGGCGAGGCTTTACTTCGATATGGCTTTCCATCTGGACTGGCTTTAGGAAATAGACAGTGATATTTTCTGGTACCATGTCTCCTCGGCGATGGTGGCGCAACAGGTTACAAGCAGCCTCGACCATAACCGTCGTCATGATTCCGCTGGCAATCGTACCGAGATGGTTGGTCATTTGTGGGCTCACATCACCCAGATAGACCATCTCATCTGCCTGTCGCTCCTCACGGAAATGGGACATGATCAGATTCGGGAACGTCTCACTCATCTGCGGTTGCTTTGCTGTAAATTGCAGCGCTTTTAATACGTCGTTGCGGCTCAAGACCCCTACGAGCTTGCGATGATTGTCTACGACAGGCAATAGCTCGATTCCTTCCCACACCATGGTGTGCGCAGATGACGCTACGGATACCCGCGGCGAGGTCGTAATCGGGTTCTTCGTCATGACCTTGTCGATTATAGCCGTCTCCTCATGACCGATGATGTCTTTGGAGGTAACAATCCCGATCAGGCGCATCTGCTCGTCAACAACCGGGAATCTCGTGTCCTGATACAGCTCCGTATACTGATGCCACTTGGCAACAGAATCTGATGTCAATAAGACAGGCGTTTCTGCAAGCGGCTTCAAAATATCCTCTACCATTACGATTTCTTTTTTGATCAGGCGATCGTAAATGGCTCGGTTAATCATCGAAGCTACCGTAAAGGAGTCGTAGCTGGAGGAGATGATTGGCAGCGCTAAGCGGTCCGCAAGCTGCTTGATTTCCTCACTTGTATCGAATCCTCCGGTAATTAATACAGCAGCCCCTTGCTGCAAAGCGATTTTATGTGCCTGATAGCGGTTACCGACAATCAAGAGACTCCCGGCATCGATATAGCGCATCATGGCTTCGAGCTGCATGGCTCCTATTACAAATTTATTCAAGGTCTTGTGTAAGCCTTCACGTCCAGCCTGCACATGACCATCGACGATGTTCACAACCTCCGCAAAGGTCAAACGTTCAATATTTTCCTTCTGCTTCTTCTCGATTCTCACCGTACCGACACGCTCAATCGTGCTGACGTATCCTTGCGTTTCCGCTTCCTTGATCGCGCGGTATGCAGTCCCTTCACTCACATCCAGGTCTTTCGCGATCTGCCGCACGGAAATCTTCGAACCGATCGGAAGGCGATCAATATGTTGCAAGATTTGTTCATGCTTCGTTGCCATATTGCTATTCCCCCTTCCTTTTCTCCCACCCGTTCCATGTACGTGCGCTCCTTCGACCAATATACCCGAAGGCGGGGCAAAAAAAAAGGGTAGCTTTTTCGAAAGCTACCGACCAGAAAGTATATCATTAAGGGGGTTTTCATCGTGCTTTTATCATACCCAAGGAATATTACAGGATTATTACAACACAGTTACAGTTTCTTTTCAGTTTTGTTTAACTAAGTAAATTTGCCAATATACCTTGGACAAGCCCAATAATCCCGCCAAGAATAAATCCAAGCACGGTGATCATGCGGAATTCCTTGCCTGAGATTCCGACTACCATCTCTTCAATTCTTTCAATCGGGAAACCCTCTACTTGCCGGGTAACAATATCCCGGATGGCCAGGCGGGAAAATATTCTCTCTATATTTTGTTGCAGCGTGTCCACCATCCACTTGGCTAAACGAGGAACGAATTCCGTTGTCACCGTCTCGGAAATAGGCGCCGTCAAACGAGACAGAGGTTCGTCCACGATACGCAGGCTTTGCTCCTCCAGCTTGGCAAAAAGCTTTCGCGCCCAATCGTCCACTTGATCTCGCCCAATCCAGGCAACCACTTCGCCCACATTTTTGTCCAAGAGCTTGTCCGCTTCCTTATGCAAAAAGTAGTGCACGCGTTCCGAAAGCTCCCTACTCTGCAAAAGCTCATCGAGATACGGGAGAATCTTGCCCAAAATCTTGTCATCCCCAAGAAACATCCCGACCAAACCACCAAACATGCCTCCGCCTCCGCCGAGCAATCCGCGAACCATGTTTTGCAAGGTTTGCTGACCTTCCGGGGAATGCAAATATTCACGAAAACGTTTCAAGAGCAGTTCGCTCACACTGCCAAGTGCAGCATCCAGACGCTCGCGTCCGTTGTCCGTAACCAACTCTCGCAGTTTTTTCTCTTCATATTGTGCCAGAACCTGATCGACAAAGGCACCCCATTTCGCCTCGATAGGCGCGCGGACACCCTCACTCCACGTTCCGTCTTCCTTAAATAACTGTGGCATCACTGTGAGCAATGCTTGACGTAGACTACGCTCATCTGTCATCCAATCGCGAGCGATGGTGTTCATCCATCCTGTCAGTGTACTCTCCAAACCACTCTGGTTCAGCGCACGCTTGACCCCCTCTGTCGTCAGCAAATGTTCTTCGACGAGTCTGCCCATTTGTATCGCGATATCGTCCCGTCTTCTTGGGATCAATCCCGGAGTAAAAGGCACTTTCCATTTGCCTATATACCACGGTTTTACTGGTTTAAACAGCATTCGGATGGCTAACTCATTCGTCACTCCACCGATGACAGAGCCTACTGCAATGTTCACTAATAGTATCCATGCGTTCATAAATCCTAACAACCTCTCTTCTCTACATGGCACCAAACGTTTTGGATGCTCATACCATAGACTAACTTTGCCTGATGGGAAGGGGATACTCATGTCCTACGTTCCAACAATCGTTGTCGAAAACGAGATAATATCGGAAGTAGACCTTTACCTGCCCCAGGCGCACTTGCGCAAATGGAATCTTTCAACACCGTCCACCATTTCGGTCCAATTTGGGAACAAAACCGTTTCCGCACGCGTAGGCAGTTGGGAACGGGGAGGCAAAACCTCGGGCAAAACCTTCATTCGACCCTCTTTAGCTCAATCACTCTATCTACCCAAAGGCGTTCCACTCTTAGTCCGTTATGATACGAATCAGAAAACAATCGTTTTCGGACCGTATGTAGGTGTTCTTGTTTCAGGCTACAATGCAGCGTCCTCGCAAGGACCGTTTGGACACCTAAACAATTTCTTTCACGAGATGTCCGATATCACCCGTAAACGCGGAGGGATCCTTTGCGCATTTCGACTTCAGGATGTCAACTGGGATGCAGGAACTGTGCGCGGCCTCGTTAGAAAAGGAGGCGTTTGGAGACAAACCTTACTTCCGCTTCCACAATGCATTTACAACCGACTCGTGTCCCGCCAACGCGAACGAAGTGAACAGATGGCCGACTGGGTTCAACGCTGCAAGGAAGCTTCCATTCCCTTTTTTAACGAGCGTTTTTTGAATAAGTGGCATGTACACGCCGCTCTCGAGAATCAACCGACAGCCTCCGAGCATCTTCCCAGCATGGTTCGTTATTTGAATCAAGAAGATCTGCGACAAATGCTATCTACCTATCGCATTATTTATGCAAAACCAGCTAACGGCAGCATGGGGCGCGGGATCATTCGAGTTCGCAGTTCACCCGCAGGATACCAGCTCGCGTTCCCCGGAGGATTGCGCAAATCATTTGCTAGCATTCAGAGCTTACATCAGTATTTGCAAAAAAGGACAAAAGGCACATCCTATTTGCTGCAGCAAGGGTTACCGTTAATCGGCATCCAAGGACGACCGACAGACTTTCGTGTATTGGTACAAAAAGACCGAAAAGGCGAATGGTCCGTCACTTCCATGGTCGCTCGTCTGGGATTAAACCGCATTGTTTCCAATATATCCAGAGGCGGGCAAATGATGACTCCCCTTCAGGCGCTGCGAGTATGTGGACCACGGGCGAGCGCGATACGACCATCCCCTCAAACATTACACACAGTAGCACTTAAGCTCGCGATCCTTTTAGAAGAATCACTGCCCGGGCATTACGGAGAATTCGGAATTGATTTGGGAGTCGATGTCCATGGACGGGTGTGGCTATTGGAGGTCAACAGTAAGCCATCCAAGTCAGCCAAAACAGTTCCGTTGCCTGAGGGTGCCGAAGAGCTGCCTCGGCGTGCTCGCCCTTCTGTCGTTCGCATGCTGGATTATTCCGCCTTTCTAAGTGGTTTTCCCCGGACCATTCAACCACAAAAGCCCATAAAAAGAAAACCGAAGCGCAACAATAACAGGCGAAGGTGACCTACATGACAGCATCCGAGAGAAGTCTTGGCATCATGGCCCGGTGCCAAGGCTCCCACTTTGTAGACAAAGGGTACTACAAAAAGCTTACGCTCTATGGACGCAAGCACGGCATACGCGTCTTCGTTTTTTCACCACGTCAGGTTAACTTTTCCACCCGTATGGTAAAAGGCTTCGAATATCGCAATGGGTCCTGGCACGCGAAAGAATTCCCAATCCCCGCCTTTATCTATGATCGTTGCTTTGTGGGCCCATCTTATCGCCACTATAAACCATTTGTGGAAAAGTTGCAAAACGATCGCAACATTACGTTTTTGGGGCATGGTCTGTCTGGAAAATGGCAGGTGCACCAGATGCTCGCTAAGTCTCCTCTTCTCGCCCCGCTGCTACCACCTACTGAAATATTCTCATATCCTGTGCTTCAAGCAACCTTGGAAAAATACGGGGCAGCCATCATCAAACCAATGGCGGGAACTCACGGTATTGGCGTCGTGAGAATCAAAGAAATGCGCAGTGGCTATGAAGCTTCTGGACGAAACCGGGACAATCAACCTTTCACCAGGCGAATTCGTGACACTGCGGGATTAAAAAGTTTTGTGTCTGTCTTTACAGCCGGCCGCAAGTTCCTGGTACAGCCCTATTTGGAGTTGCATACCCCGGATGGCACCCCATTCGATGTCCGTGTTCTGGTTCAAAAAAACGGACTAGGTAAATGGGCGACAACTGGCAAAGCTGTGCGCCTGGGAGACAAACGCAGCATCACCTCCAATTTGCACGGAGGAGGGAAAGCAACACCTCTGGCCTCTTTCCTGCCCCTTCACTTCAAATCCGCAAAAGCGGCACGCATCGAGCAAACAATCAACCGAGTGGCGGAAGAACTTCCCCGTTTTTTGGAAGAGTCACACGGCAGACTCGTTGAGCTGGGAATCGATATTGGCATCGACACCGCAGGTAATGTTTGGATCATCGAGGTAAACAGCAGACCAGGGCGAACAGTTTTTCGAATGATTGACGATCCAACTGCACAACGACATTCGATTACTCAGCCTGTTCGCTACGCCCACTATCTCATGAAAGAGCGTGTAGGAGGTTAAAGCATGGAAACGTTCAGAATGCGGCTTCGCTTCCTTTCCAACCCACGTATCAGTGGGATTATCCTGCCAGCTAGTCTCTTCCAAAAGCTACAGCTCCGGCAACGCCAGAAAATTAAAGTCTTACTGGGTAAAAAGGAAGTAGTCGCAACTGTCTTACAAGATAAACGCAATCCGGATACGAACGTCATGAAAGTGACGACGCTCTTGCAAACGGAGCTGGGCATTCCTCATCCTGGCTTGATCCAGCTCAAACTAGAGGGCTCCGCACTCCGGATCGGTCCTTCCATCGGGATCGTTACAACTGGCATCAGACGCGATCCCAAGCAGCCAATTGGCTCACGCACCTCGTTTTTTTACAATTTGTTACAGGCACAAGAAGGGAAGGGCGTTTTCTACTATATATTTTCCCCAACCGATGTAGACTGGGAATCGAATACGGTCAAAGCGTGGTTTTTGCGCAGAAACAAATCAGGCAGCTACTTTTGGAAAAAGCATGTTACCGCCATGCCCGATGTCGTCTATGATCGTATTCCCTCTCGCTCAGCAGAAAAACATGAAGCCGTTCAGGAATTCAAGTATCGACTCGCCAGTTACCCCAATTTACCGATGTTCAATCAGGGCTTTTTCAACAAATGGGGCGTGCACCAACTGCTGTATCCGAATCCAGAAGTGAATGAGCATATCCCGGAGACTTATACCTCTCCTTCCCTTACAACAGTTCGAGACTTGCTGCGTAAATACCCTATCGTTTATTTAAAACCCAAAAATGGAAGTCTCGGGTATGGCATTGTCAAAGTTGTTCGCCAGGCAGGCGGTGGCTTTACTGCCTCCTATCATACAGGCAGCGGCAATGTAAAAAAACAATTCTCCAAGCTGTCCAGCCTTTATCAGCATGTCTTCCGCAGTCGTCGCGTCAGTTCGTATCTGGCACAACAGGGCATTTCACTCATGACATTCCATGGACGACCGTTTGATTTCCGTGTTCACTTGCATAAAAATCAACAAAACGAATGGGTTGTCTCCTGCACGGCAGCCAAAGTTGCCGGTTCTGGCAGCGTAACTACCCACGTACGCACAGGTGGAACTGTCATCCCTGGCGATGACCTGTTGCAGCACCTGTTTGGCAAACAAAAACCCCTCATGACTCAGCGCATTTCTGACGCGTCAATCCGACTCGCTACTGCAATTGAACTGGCAAAAGGGATTGATTTAGGAGAATTGGGGCTGGACATGGGGATTGATACACAAGGCCATGTCTGGATGTTCGAAGCGAATTCCAAGCCTGGCCGTTCTATATTCAAGCACGCTCGTCTCAAGCAGGCTGATCAGGAATCACGCAAGTTGCTCGTCGATTATAGCTGTTACTTGGCCAATTTCTAGTCGCACGCGATCTGTACCGTTTTTCAGGAAGGAGGAACACCATGCTTCAGCAGCGCTCCGGGTGGCTGACGATCCTCCCTAACGGTAGATGGTTCGTACAGTTACCTCGGCTAGTCCTTAAACGCTCGCCAAAGCCACTGGTCGCCAGTCTCGGACCCTTTTCTCATACGAAACGGATATACGCTGGTTTACCCCGCGTGCAAGCAAGCCGTATTCGTACACGCATTAACTGGAAAATGGCGGACGACTCCCTGAAGCTTGGCCCACTATTTGGCATATTGACCGTTGGTGAAGGGGCAACATTTTTAGGAAATCGCGAAAACTTCAAGGATATTTCTCAATCGGGAAAGCAATGGGGTGCACTCGTATATGTGTTCACTCCACAAGGAATCAATTGGGAGAAGAAAAAGGTGCGTGGCTATTTGTACAACAATCGTCTAAACTCGTGGCAAGAGGTGATTCTGCCTTTCCCCCATGTGGTTTACAACCGAATTCCGACGAGAAAAGCAGAACGGCGACCTGAAGTCAGAAGAACATTGAACCGCATCCATGAGATGCCAAATGTCACATTGTTTAATCGCAGCTTTTTTGACAAGCAACAGTTGTTTACGATGCTTGAGTCCCATCTGGAAGTGCAAGCTTTTCTGCCGGAGACGAAACAGCTGGATACCTTGGCCCGCTTTCGAAGCTTTTGCACCGAACATCGCTTTGTCTACTTGAAACCGGTGCGCGGCAAAGCTGGTCAGGGAATCATGCGCATTGATTTCAAAAACGATAAGTGGTTCCTGCAACGGTTAAAGGAGCATAAGGCCATTACTCGCCGCTTTTCCAATTTGAATGACGTATGGAGGCATATTAGACTTCATGTCAAACAGCAGAAGTACATCATGCAGCAAGGCATCCGTCGTGCCCGCTACAACGGCAAACCTTTTGATGTGCGCGTCCTCGTACAAAAAGATGGTGAGGGCGAGTGGAGTGTAACCGGAGTTGGCATCAGAAGGTCTGGCTCGCAAAGTATCACTACTCATGTGCCACGCGGTGGCTCGATCCACTCGTTATCAACAGTTATGCAAGCCTTGTTTCATAATAATCACGAGCAAATGGAAAGCCACATTCACGATACGGCGCTCGCCATCGCACGATCATTAAATGCAGAATGGACGGATTTGGCTGAGATGTCGATGGACCTTGGCTTGACAGAAGAAGGAAAGCTATGGCTCTTTGAAGCAAATGCAAAGCCGGAGAAATTCGATGAACCATCGATTCGACAATTGTCGTTAGCGAATTTAATCCACTACGCACAGCATGTCTCCCACTTGCAAAGCAAGCGAGGGAGTGCCGCAGGATAAGGGCGTCGAGAACAGCACTAGCTGATTCACAGACGACCTTGGTGCGATTTGCCCGTCAGGAAGGGGAACAGCGCGTCACCCACTGACGCGATTGACCCCCAGGCTGTTGGCTCATCATGGGTCAATCCTTCCTGGTTGTAGATAAACGCTACCGCAATAAGTGAATCGGCATGCTGGCTGCACGTGCGGGTAGCACTGAACAATGAGGCAAGTCTCACATTTTGATCTAAAGGAACATGCCGTCTAGACTCCGGCATGTTTTTTTCGTTTCGAATGCATGACCTGATCAACCTTGGAAAAAATACTCCATGGAGGTGGTCTTAACCATGACCTACACAAATAACAATATGATGCAATCCCAGCAACAACCGCAATTTTTTGGAGCAGTAGGCCCTGCAGGTTCGATGTTCCAACCAGGCTTCGCCGGAACCAATGTACAAGAAGTACAATATTGGAACCAAGGCGGCCATGCACAATCGCTCGGAGCGCCTTCATTGGGGATGTCCTCCGGTGGGGCACAAGCGATTTTCTCCCCAGGTTTTGCCAATACGAATGTCCAAGAAGTGAGACAGCTAAATAACACTGGCTATCCACAACAGCAACAGAATTTCGGCTATGCTCAAAATCCAGCACTTCACTCCTTGCAAAACCAATCCACTGGCTATGCACAAGGCCAGCAAGCTGGCTACATACAAGCACAACCTTCGTATCAGCAATCGGTTGGACAAGGCTCCATTTTCTCTCCGGGCTTTGCCGGCACGAATGTTCAAGAGGTTCAAGCCCGCAATCAAGTTGGCTATAGCGGCTACGGTGGACAAGCTGGCTATACGAATCAAGCAGCCTATCCGCCAGCGATGACTGGCAGTATTTTTTCACCTGGCTTTGCCAATACCAATGTCCAGGAAGTTCGCCAGTTGAATAACACTGGCTATGGCATGCATGCTCAGCAAGGTCAGCTGCAACAATCACAGCTGCAACCACAGGCATATGCCAATCAGGGGTACAGCAATCAGGCTGGCGCAGGAGCACAAGCAATTTTCTCTCCTGGCTTTGCAGGCACGAATACGCAAGAGGTTCAACAATTGAACACCCCAGGCCAAATGGCTCCTCACACAGGCTCCATTTTCCCTGGCACATTCTAAATGAGAAAAGCGTGACCATCCATCGCGACGGTCACGCTTTTTATTATGGGAGATGGTTCAGCGGTCTACCTTTTCCCAAATTGCCTGATACAAGGCGTGCAAATCTTGCAAACTTTGTTCATCCACTGTAAAAATGATGCTGCCAAACACGTAGGCATCCTTCTGCACGCAGGACCATCCATCCCCGGGTGGTTGAAACTGGGCCTCCAAACACGCCTCGGTCTGATCCAGCAGTTGCCGTACCGCTACATGCTTTTCCAACGATGGCCGATAGTCTTCCATCACTTGCGCAAGCCGTTCATCCTGACGCGCCAGCCGATACAGGGCAAGCTCAATCTGGAGCCAGCAGGTCACATAAAAATGGAACTCCAAAAATAATGTGTGCACAGCTGCACGGATTTTGTCATGGTCACCCGTTTCCAAGGCTGCACGTGCTTCCTGCTTTTTCTCCTGAATCAGATCAAAATGACTGACTGCTCCACGGTAAAACTTGCGCACCACGTTGTACAACATCTCTGGTGTACGCGGCGGAAGATTTCGATGTCGGTTTTGCACATCTCGCATGGCTTTTTCTCCTCTTTCCGACGCTCGTTTTCTTCTATTGTACAACAATAACAATGACCCACGATATTGGCAGCCTACTCTTTCCCGTTTTTCCAGTAGTCATAGGCATGAATAGCGAGCCCCCAATACGAGGAGTATCGATCCAACACTTTTGTCACCAGATCCAGTTGTCGGTCCATTTCGCCCATGCCTTCCTCGTGAAAGGTAATCCCGTTCCCTTCGTGGCTCTCTTTCGTTTCCACGGCAACGACCAGCTTTTTCTGGAGGCTCTCTGCGTACTTCATCTGATTTTCAACCAAGCCGATGATGCCAGGTGCGCGATCGCGAAAGGCCATCAAGGTCGTATGATCAAGCTGTTTGATCATCCAATGCGAAAACGGCAATTCCGGCTGACCCGGTGTCGGTGTCTTGTCCAGCCATGCGGCGAGATCGACGCTTGCTTCCAAGGATGTTTCTTTCTTGGTCTCTTCGACAAATGCTTCGATGTTACCCATCCATTGGCGTAAAACTGCCTCTTTATCCTCGCGCCAGACAGGAAGGACATACGGCTCAATGTCTAAGTGAATCCCGTGAAACTGCTCTTCTGCCGAGACAGCCTCATTGTAGGCTTTCACCCAATTCACGAGCTTCATGATCTTGCTCCGACTTTCAGACAGAGCCCAAATCGGATGGCCCCCCATCGCATGAACCTCGATACCCGCTTCACGAGCCTCTTTCACGAAATCGCGATAATAGGAAATCGGCTGCTCCAAATCCAGACGCACATAGAGGAGATTCAGCCCGTTTTGTTCTGCAAAGGAGAGAATTTCCTCCTTTTCCGTGTCAATCAATTCTGCACGCCATATGTAGGTGCCTTTGTAGCGTTGCTTCGTTGCCGGGGGCAATGGAGCTGCCTCCTTCCAGTAGCGATAATCGTGGATCGCGACGCCAGAGAAGGACGGATGCTGTGCCAAATGTGCAGGTAATTGCTCTAATTGCTTTTTCATGAGAGCGGGGCCTTCCTCTGCAAAAGAAGCATGGTCTTCATCAAGCGGCTTCATATTCACAGCAACCAAGACACGCTTCTCTAGCTCATCCGCTTCCTTCATTTCCTGATCAATTAAATTCAGGATGCCGTTTTGACCTGACAGTGTGTCTCGATACGCCATGATACATACCGTATCAAACTGACCTATCATCCATTTGGACAGAGACATCTCCTCTTGTCCCGGAACGGGAATATCGTCCAGCCAAAATGGAATGGCTGCACTTGCAATCAATTCCTGATCTTTTGATACCTCGGCTGAAAACGCCTGCACATTGGCTTGCCATTCCCGAATAATCCGCATCTGATCGCTCTCCCAAAACGGCAGGAGATACGGCTCGATGTCTAGCTGAATCCCGCGAATTCGCTCATTCTTCTGGGCTTCACGATTGTAGCTTTTTACCCAGTGGACGATGTTCATCATCCGCCCTTCATTGCTTTTGAGTGCCCATGCGGGATGACCAGCAACCGCATGTACCTCGATTCCCATCTCTGTCGCTTCGCGGATAAAATCGCGGTAGTATTCATAGGGCTTGTTCATTTCGATTCGCAAGTAGACGAGATTAATATCGTTCCTTTTGCAGAAATCGAGAATCTCTTGTTTCTCTCTCCCGATCATTTCGGATTGCCAGATCCACGTTGCTTTACTCTTCTTCTCCGCGGGGGAAAAGCCGAACAGAAAGCCGACCGTCAGGCAGAGAACACTCAAATAGATGCGCGCAGCTTTCATTCGTCAAAGTTGCTCCTCTCGTTGACTTGCGTGCTTCCAGCTCTCGTAATCATGGATCGCACTTCCTGCAAACGCCGGATTGTTTGACAGCTCCTCCTGTAAAATAGCCAACTGGTTGTTCATCTCTTTTGTGCCTTCTTCATAAAAGCTCACATGAGCGCCTTCCATCGTTTCCATGATGTTGACGCCTATGATGACCGACCCTTTTTTGCGTACATTGGCATCATCGACGATCTTTTCTACGATTTCGACGATCCCATTTTGCCCAAGGGCTTGATTACGGTAGGCCATTAATGTAATACTGTCGAGTCTCTGCACCATCCAGTTGCTCACTTTTTCATCACTGTCAGGAACGTTTACGGAGTCGATCCAAAAAGGCAAGTCGGCACCGACAGCAAGATCCGTATCCTTCTTCGTCTCCGCTGCCAAATAACTGACATTCTTCAGCCATTGCCGGACGATTTCTGTCTGGTCTTCCTTCCATGCAGGCAACAAATACGGCTCGATATCGACGTGAATCCCCGAAAATTGTTCATTTGGCTTGGCACTTCGATTGAATGCTTTCACCCAGGAGATGAGATCGTCGATACTCTGTCGATTCGCTGTTAACGCCCAATTTGGGTCACCGCCAAGCGCCTCTACCTTGATGCCTGCCTGGTTGGCTTTTTCAATGAAGGTACGATACGTCTCTGGCGCAACTGCTGCTGGTTCAACGTGAAGATAGATCAGGTTGATGTGATTTTTCTCGGCAAACTCGATCATTTCATCGGTTTGGGTCTTCATTTGCTTGGCATCCCATATCCAGGTTGCTTTTGTCAGGGCGGAGCGGGTGCTTGCCAACGACAGCATGATGATCGAAGTCACTGTCACAAGAAGCAATGCTATCCAAAGCCAGCTATATCGGCGAAGTACCTGCATCAGCGCTGGTCGATACCATACTGTTGTGTCGTCGCTCCCACGCAAGCAAAAGCCCGCTCACCAAACGTACTACCGTCAACCGCTGAAAACGGCGGAATTCTCGTGTAATCCTCGATGCTCTTGTTTTTGACCAACGCGTTCGGCCCGATCTGGCAGCCTTCACCGATCTGTGTGTCGCCAAAAAGGCAGGTTCCCGGATAGAGCACTGTATCACGCCCGATCATTACGCCCGAATCGATGTACGTCGAGCTCGGGTCTATCATCGTCACTCCGTTTCGCATATGGAAATCGTTGATTCGCTTGCGCATCAGCTGTTCCAAATCTGCGAGCTGCACACGATCATTGACGCCATTGCCTTCTTCGGGATCATCCGTTGCAAACGCCGCTACCAAATGACCTTGCTCTTGCAATAGCCCCAGAACGTCCGGCAAGTAAAACTCCCCTTGCGCGTTTTCGTTTGAGACCATCGGCAGCATAGAAAACAGCTTTTGATTGTCAAAGCAAAAGATTCCGGTGCTGATCTCGTTCACCTTTTTTTGGCCCAAGGTCGCGTCTTTTTCCTCGATGATTTTCCGGACATCGCCGTTCTCGTCGCGAATGATCCTGCCATAGCCTGTAGGCTCGTCCACAATGGAGGTCAAAACCGTAGCTGCTGCTTGTTTGAGCTGGTGATACTCGAGCAAGCTTCGCAGCGTCTGTTCTTGTACGAGCGGTGTATCGCCATTCATGACAATCGTTATGCCATCCTGCGCCCCGAGAATTTCGTGGCTCATCCAAACAGCATGAGCGGTCCCCAGCTGTTCCGGTTGATACGCATACTGAACACGGTTTTTCAGCTGCTCTTTGACCACTTCGGCTCCGTGACCGACAACGACGACCAAGTGGCGAAGTGATAATGGTTCCAATGTCTCTACGACATGCTCAATCATTGGCTTCCCGCAGATTGGATGCATGACCTTGTAGAGCGAAGAGTTCATTCTGGTTCCTTTTCCTGCTGCGAGTACTACTGCATGTATGTTCATCCTATCGCCTCCGTCTTGGTCAGTTCCCCTTTTGCAAGCTGACCTTGTTGGATTTGCTGATCGAAGTATGGTTTCAATTCATAGGTCAGTGTGTCAATCATCATGCTCAAATTAATGTCTTTCCTCTGCACGCCCAGCTGATAGGCCTGAAGCATAATCTCCAGTAATTTCTCCTGATTCAACGTCCGCTTCGAGGTGTTCATTCATCTTTCCCCCTTATTTGAATGTCTCTACCTTCCTTACGACAGACGTTTGTGTTTACTCAACTGTTACACTTTTGGCCAAATTTCGTGGACGATCTACGTCATTGCCGAGCGCAACAGAAGTGTAATAGGAAATGAGCTGGAGGGGGATCACGCCTAACACCGGTGTAAACAAGGCATCTGTCTGCGGAATCAGGCATACGTCATCAACCGAGCGATGCAGCTCTACATGTCCATCTAGGGTAATACCGAGAACCTTTGCTCCTCGGGCTTTCACTTCTGTAATATTGCTGATCATTTTCTCATGCAGCTCATCCTGTGTAGCCAAGGCGATGACTCTCGTTCCCTCTTCGATCAGCGCCAGCGTGCCGTGCTTCAGCTCTCCTGCTGCATACGCCTCCGAGTGAATGTACGAGATTTCCTTCAGCTTGAGCGAGCCTTCCATCGATACGGCATGATCGAGTCCTCTTCCAATGAAAAACAGATGCTGCTCGTCCTTGATCGATTCAGCGAAATGACGAATCTCATCCGCATGTTGGAGAATATGCTCGACTTGATCCGGGAGTGCGGTCAGTTGTTGAAGCAGTGAGGCACGGGTGTCAGCATCCAGTGTACCCTTCGCTTGCGCCAAATAGATGCCAAGCAAGTAAAACGCAATCAGCTGCGAGGTATATGCCTTCGTCGAAGCAACCGCGATTTCCGGACCTGCATTTGTCGTAATCACGTCATCGGCGTCACGGGCAATCGAGCTTCCGACTACATTGGTAATCGCGAGTACTGCTGAGCCATTTCGTTTGGCTTCACGCATGGCTGCCAATGTATCTGCTGTCTCCCCTGATTGGCTGACGGCAATCGTGAGCGTATGGGGCTGAAAGAGTGGGCGACGGTAACGAAACTCCGACGCTACATCTACTTCTACCGGAATTTGTGCCAGTCGCTCGATCACATGCTTCCCGATCAAGCCCGCATGATAAGCGGTACCGCATGCGACAATGTAGATTTTCTCCACACGCTTGGCACTCGCTTCTGATAACTGAAGAGTAGGGAAAATAACCTTTTGCCCGGTAGGATCGATTCGGCCTGTCATTGTATTGCGCAGGGCACGCGGCTGCTCGTAAATTTCCTTTTGCATATAATGCGCAAAGCCGTCTTTTTCCGCTTGTTCCTTGTCCCACTCAATCCGCACCAGCTCTCGCTCGATTGGTTCCGTCGTATCCAGACGCATGACGTGAACAGAATCTTTGGTCAGAATCGCCAGGTCTCCGTCTTCCAAAACGTATACATCACGCGTATGCTCCAGGATTGCCGGAATATCAGAGCCAATGAAATTCTCATTCTCCCCTACCCCGATAATCAACGGGCTCGCCATGCGAACCGCAATCAGCTTGTCAGGCTCATGCTCCGTCATCACACCGAGGGCAAAGGCTCCGCGAATTTTGCCAGCGACCTTCTGCACTGCCGCAACCAGGTTGCTATCGTATTCCTGCGCCAAAAGATGCACGATGACCTCCGTGTCCGTCTCCGAAGTAAACATCACACCTTTTTCGATCAACTCCTGCTTGAGATCCAGATAGTTTTCGATAATGCCGTTATGCACAATCGTGAACTTGCCGGACTGATCAAAGTGAGGATGAGAGTTTTCGTCAGACGGTCGTCCGTGTGTCGCCCAGCGCGTATGACCAATGCCGATGGAGCCCTGCAAGCCGGACTTTTGGGTTTGGCTCTCCAGTACGTCAATTCTGCCTTTTGCCTTGCGAATGCCAATCGTTGCTCCGTCACAAATCGCAATACCAGCGGAATCGTAGCCTCTGTATTCCAGCTTTCGCAGCCCATTGATTAGAATCGGCTGCGCTTCCCTGTTCCCGATATATCCCATAATTCCGCACATGTCTTTGGTTCCTCCCTTGTTGCGTATCATGTTCCGACTTTGTATTATGCGAGCAAGCTGACGACTTCCTTCTCCTGCTTGATAGCCACGGAGGTTCCGATGCGATACACATTCGGATTCGTGATGCCCTCAAACGCATTTCGTGTATCGATAATGGCCACTCCCAAATCCGCCAGCTCCTGATAGGCAAAGCATTGGTGATTCGTAATGAGCACCATGCAATCGTAAGTCTTGAACGCCTCGTAGTCATTGGCAATGGAGTGGACGATCTCCCCTTGTTTATTCACAAAGCTCTGCGCATACGGGTCGTAATAGTCAACCGTTGCTCCGCTATTGGTGAATAGCTCGTAAATCTCCAGCCCAGGTGATTCCCGCAAGTCATCGACTTCCGGCTTGTAGGCCATGCCAAGAATCAAGATGCGCGAGCTGTTAATCGCCTTGGCGTAAATATTGAGTACCTGTGCAGTCTTGTTTCGCACATAGTCCGGCATGTTGTCGTTAATCGACTGGGCGATCTCAATAAATTGACTGTGAAAACGAAAGCCCTTGGCCTTCCACGACAAATACATCGGATCGAGCGGTATGCAATGCCCACCGATTCCGGGTCCCGGGTAAAACGGCATGAACCCGAAAGGCTTGGTCGATGCGGCCTTGATTACTTCCCAAACATTGATGCCCATTCTGTCGCACATCATCGCCATCTCATTCATGAAGGCAATATTGACGCTACGGAAGGTGTTTTCCAAAAGCTTGGACATCTCCGCCACCTTTGGCGAGGAGACCGGTACGACGGTTTTGACCAGACTGCCATACAAGAGTGTGCCTAACTCCATGCAACGTTCTGTCGTCCCGCCGATCACCTTTGGCGTATTGTACGTACTGTATTTACGATTGCCCGGATCGACCCTCTCTGGCGAGTAGCAGAGGAAAAAATCGATGCCAGCCTGATAACCCAGCTTTTCAAATTCGCGCTGGATCAGCTCCTCCGTTGTTCCCGGATAGGTTGTGCTCTCGAGTGTAATGAGCATTCCTCTTTTCATGAATCGCTTGATTTGCTCGACAACGTTTATAATGTAAGAGGTGTCCGGGTCCTGATTGGGACTGAGCGGTGTCGGAACGCAGATGCTGATCGCATCCAGCTGTTCGATTACGCTATAATCAGTCGTCGGAAAAAAGCGGTTGGTCGCGAGGCATTCCTGCAAGGTTTCATTAGAAATATCCTGGACGTAAGATTCTCCTCTTTTCAGGCTCTCAATTTTTCCAGCATGCAGATCGATTCCGACTACGGTATAACCGCTCTTGATCGTCTCTACGGCAAGCGGTAGCCCTACATACCCAAGCCCAATGACACCCACTCTCGCTGTCTTTCGTTGAATCTTCTGTTGCAGTTCCTCGTATCTCGCCATCCTCGTTTCTCTCCCTTTCTCTTTCTAGAATTATGAAATCAGCCTTTTCACCCTGGCTTCCAGTTCTACCGGGGAGAATGGTTTTGTAATGTAGTCAGATGCTCCCATCGCAAACGATTTTTGCACATCTTCTTCCAGACGTTTGTCTGTAAGCACCATAATCTTGCTCATGGAAGCGCTGATATGCTTGATTTTTTCCATGAGCTGGTATCCATTGAGAATAGGGAGATTCAGGTCGGTAATCACGAGATCAGGGGCGACCTCCTGATATTTTTCCATGCCATCCATCCCGTCATTGGCTACCGTAACGAGATACCCTTTTCGCTGAAAATAGATGCTCAAAAACTCGTTGACAGTCTCATCATGGTTAACCAGCAAAATACTTGCGGGTTCTTCTCTTTGAGCGGGATTCTGCTCGTAAATCTTGATCTCCCCGTGAACGCCTGGCTCTCTCATCTCTTGGATCATCCGCATCAGCATTTGACCGGACGAGCGGGAGCTTTCGGGAAAACTCGCAATCAACAGGCTGCCCGCAAGCAGTTTGTGCTCTTGCAAATAGTCTTTGACCCGCAAAGCATAGAAATGAGTGTTCGAAAGCTTCTGTCCTTCAAGCAGGATTCCGAAGAGCTGCTTGTTTTTGTCATACGCGTAGTGCAAAGCAATTTCGGAGCCGTCTCCTGAACTGGTGCCCAGGTCTTGCTTGATCAGCTCCATTGACTCTTTTGTGAGGTTTTTGCAAGCCGCCAGAATAACCCCACACGCCAATTGTTTCTCTTCCATCTTGCTTAGATGCTCGTAAAAAACAGGTACGAGATTACTCATGATCTAGCCTCCAAACTTGAAATGTTTTCGCTGCCCTTCGTCTGCCAGCTCGTCCGCGTCATCGTTCCCCAGGAGTTGTTGTTGCGCAAGTATTCAATATGACCGAGGAATCTCCAGATGACGCCGATTTGCCGATAGCCGAAGAACATCAGAATCGTATAGAAAAGCATTTTGACGATGTCCTGAAAGCGTGGATACCGTCGAAACGCGATTTCCTCCAGCAATAAGGAGCCAATGCCAAGCAGCATGCCATACAGTACATTGAGCAAGCCGTAGAGTAACAGGACGTAGCCGTTGGTCATATCCAGCAAGGTGTATCCGATGAGGGCCAATAGACCCGTGATGCGGAAGTACGGATTCAAGGTTTCAAACAGGATATTGAACGGTAGCGTGAGCATCCCGAACAGCTTGTACCTGGGGCGAAACGCCATGTGTCTGCCGTACTCAATCATGTTTTTCAGGTTGCCTCGTCCCCATCTGCGCCGTTGACTGCCCAAGATTTTGAGTGTATCCGGCGCTTGCGTCCAGCAGACCGCATCGGGGCAGAATGCCACTCGGTACGGCAGCTTGTTTTCCAGCATGTACTTGTGCAGCTTGATGATGATGTTCATGTCTTCACCCGGATACCCCTCGCGATAGCCGCCTACCTTGATGATGTAATCCTTGCGAAAAACACCGAACGCACCTGAGACGATAATTAATCCGTTGATTGCACTCCAGCCGATCCGTCCCCCGAGAAACGCCTTGAGGTATTCGACAGATTGCATCATCGGCAAAAACTTGTCTGGCAAACGAATGTCTTTCACGACACCGTCTTCGATCTTGCAGCCGTTGGCAATGCGGATATCTCCGCCGATAGCCACTGTTTCATCAGGGTTTTCCATATACACCTTCGCAATGCGAATCAGCGCGTCTTTTTCCAGCAGGGAATCTGCATCAATGGATGCGATCAACGGATAGTGGGAGAGATTGATCCCCGCATTGAGCGAGTCAGCTTTCCCTCCGTTCTCTTTGTCGATCAAATACAGATTCGGAAAAGCCGGATTGTGGTAGATTCCCCTGATGTTCGACGTATGCAAAAGCGGCTGCACTGGCATATGCTCGGAGTAAACCAGCGAAAACTCGTCAATCAATACCTGCAAGGTAGCATCCTTCGATCCATCGTTGACCACGAGCACCTCGTAGCGCGGATAGTTCAAGGATAAGAGCGACCTTACATTTTCAATAATCGTCAGCTCCTCGTTGTACGCTGGCACGAGAATCGAAATCGGCGGAACGTGCTCAGAGCCTGAAAGTGTCTGGAATCTCGAATAGATGGAGCTTTTTAAAATTCCCATGATGCTCTTGAACGAGAACAGCATGATGATGAAGTACAAAGAGTTGATCGCGATGACGTAATAGACCGCAAACACCCCGTAGTAAAGTAGAAAATCTCTCATGGCAGCCTCCTTTCGCTCTATCTTTCCAGCGCCTGAACCGTGGAGATCGTTTTGCGATACGACTTGCGGTACAGATGCAGCTTTTCGTTGTATTGCACGAGCTTCTCTGTCGCGGTTGCTGTTGCACCCTGTAGAACCAGCTTCTCTTTTTCCAGCTCCTCCTGGATCACTTGATGAGCCATCTCGCTCTTATGACCGTTTCTCTCTTCCTGCAAAATTTCACACAGGGCAGCAAAGCCTTCGACCTCCAGCTGCGCCAGGCTGCGTGCACTGTGATGACGAACCCACCAGTTCGAATCGCCAACCGCCTTTTTTAGCGCGGGAATGTACGTATGCAATTTCAGTGAGCCGATTGCCTTCGCTGCCATTGCCCGAATTTCCCAATCCTTGTGATTCATAAAATCTGTGAGTGTCTGCTCATTCATATAGCGGATATCCCGACACATGAGCTTGACTGCCTTGATTCGGACTTCCTTGTCAGGTGATTGAATGAGCGCGTATAGCGCAGGCTCAATGCCGGGCTGGGCATGTACGGCGTAGCCAATCAGTCCGATTTTGACCAGTTCAGCATCGGAATCTTGTAAAAACTGTGCGAAAAGCGGTGCCGTATCCACCTGCGAATCACTGATGATATCCACGATAAGCTGGTGGACATTTTTCTTCGCTCCGACAACGTGGGTCGTCATTTCCCGCAAATCTTCTGTATTGCGAGCACATTTGGCGACGGAGCGTGCAATGATAAAAACACTGATGTCTTTTGTGTTTTTTTGCAGGAGGGTCATGAGAGCTGGTACGGCGAGCTTGGAGCGCATGATCCCCAAATTGTAAGCGGCATCCACTCTCGTCCATTTCCACCAGCCATTTAGTCTTTGCATATCCAGCTCTACGAGTCCCAGATCCTCGCAGAGCCAGATCAGCTTGTCCCGATGAATACCTGT
The DNA here is from genome assembly GCF_013186635.1 of Brevibacillus sp. HB1.3. Classification (NCBI taxonomy): domain Bacteria; kingdom Bacillati; phylum Bacillota; class Bacilli; order Caryophanales; family Paenibacillaceae; genus Brevibacillus; species Brevibacillus sp. HB1.3. Next base: position 489,235 of record NZ_JABMIT010000004.1, read on the forward strand.
GAAGCACTCCATCAGCTCAAACAGCTTTTTCTGAATGATTTGCTTTTCTTTTTGCGTCACATCGCCATAAGGCACTTGCAAGCGCTCCTCTTCTTCCCCGTGTGCTTGCAGGTAAACGAAGTAATCGCGATATTTTTCCAGACAGTGCATGGTCTGTTTCTCCACCGAAATGTTGCGTAGCTTCAGTGCGAACAAGACAAGCAAGCCTAGTACTGTCAATCCACATAGCGCGTACAGAAAAACAATTGCCGTCGCCAATGGTGTTTGCACGTTTGCCACTCTCCTATCCAATCAAGGCTGAGTCCCGGTCTTCACCGGAGCCTCAATCTTGTGGAATGCTTTTTTTAGTATGGAATAGCTCTGTTTTTTGCGTTCGTGATAACCGACCTGCTCCCAGCCTTGCCATGTATACATCGGGAGCTTTGTCACTGCATAAGCGTTTTGTCCGACGATTTGTTTCGTCGCCGTATCCACGAGGAACGGCAGAATGCGTATGCCTTTCGTCGTCTTCGTCGTGAAGCTTTTGCCATCATCCTCATAGCTCATGACGGACAAGGAGCTCGGGTCTGTAAATCCAAGCAGCATCCACGGTACTCTCAGCTCTACCACTTTGCCCTTCGCTTGCCACGCGGTTCGTGAGTCGTACTGCGGGTCTTGGGCATCTGTCGTTCCCCGGATCAGCTTGCCGACCTCGACTTCCTCCAACGGATAGTACTTCTTGCTGTCTGGCGGCTCCATCTCCAGGCTAACGGCCAGCTTCCACGGCTTGAATATCCCGGAATCGTCTTTTTTCTCCTCTTCCTTGACTGCAAGCATGCCGTAGCGTTTTCCGTATAAGCGTGCATGAAAGTCGTAATTGGCAGCGATTTGAATCTGGCTCTCGTCTGCTTTGCCCAACGCGATCAACGTCTCTAGCCCCTCGTCCAGCGTTAGGCCGGGAAGCTGCACAGCATGCTTGTTCCCGCCAGGAAGCGTATCAACGCCTACATAGAGCTGTTGTTTAGCCGGGTCAAACTCTTCCTTCAACTGAGCAAGGAGATAGACGTACCCTTCATCATGTGTCATCCAGATTTCGTCGACACCCGGAACTTGAACATCGAGACGTTGCTTCTCTTCAGGCACGAGCTGATCCCAATCTGTGCGATTCCCATCGATGGTCAGCACGCCTTCTTTGTTCGGGTACATGCCGAGGACTCCAAACAGAGACTCGTTGGTCAATACGTTGATCCACAGGGAGCGCCGATCTTCCGGAAACTCAAAGCGCATCGTGTTCCATGTTTTTTTGAACCACTCGTCCTGCCAGACAAATACGATTGCTCCCGCATACCCTTCTTGATGGATTTCTTGCAAAATCTCTGCGTCAATCTCTCCCTGCTGCTTTTCTGAATGACCACCCTGATTGCGCCCCAAATTTCCCAGATGGGCGACTCCCACCGATGCCGGGACCCCGAATTCCGTCACCATGATCGGCATGTTTTTGTGATACTGCTTCAGTTGTCGCAAATACGCTTTGTACGTATCGATTTGCCCTGCATCGTTCTTCAACTGTTGCAGGGTAGTGTCGTAGCGGAAAAAATCCGGATAATACGGGTACACGTGATAGGAAGCGAAGTAGCCTGCCTCCCACTGTGTTGGCTCTATATGGGTAGGATCGACACTGACCAAATCTTCATGATGGATCGGCTCTCCCGGATGCGATAAGGGGTCTGTTGTCACCCAATTGGTGAAGGTCATCGGATGCTGCCAACCGTATTTGCTCTCCTCCGTTGCGACAGTATCCACCATTTCAGCAATCCATGTCTCAAAAGCGGTTGCATTCGGTGTCGCGTGGAAGTACTTCCCTTGATAAGGTGCAACTTTTTGATGCAGGCGGTTGGTGTTTTTTACCATTACAGGGTCCCACTCGGTCCCTGTGTGCCAGCCAATCAAGTATTTGCCCGCATTGGCACGGTATGTACCACTTGCCTTTCCCGGTTTTTCTGGTAGGGTGATGTCTCCGTAGACAGCGCCGACTGCATCCTTGATTTCCTGTCGAAACTCCTCACGAATCTCTGGCAAATAGGCGTCTTTCTTTTCAATCAACAGCTCTTCTGGACTCCAAATGCCCTGCATCAAATAGAGAGGGTCCCCTTCTTTTCGCCGATTGTAATCGACCAGAGCTTCATAGAAGACCGGAGAATGGATCGTATACACACGAATGACGTTCGCTCCCATCTCGTCGATCATCGCGAACCAGCGCATGTAATCCTCTCTCGTTATGGGAAGCTCACCCGGATAATGACCCGGTAACGATGCCCCCAGATTGACACCTTTCGCAAAAAAGGGCTGCCATTTCTGATTCTGATAGACTTCGAACAGCTCACCATTCGTGCGAAATTTTAATTGAGCACCTGTAGTCGTCTCCATGCTTTCGACACGATCTGCTGCCCAAAACCACCAGAAGGCACTTGCCCCCACCACGATCAGCATGGTCAAGCTCATCCAGCGCCATCTTTTCTTTTTTGTTGGCTCCATTCCTCGTCAACCTCCGATATGTTGCCACGTCACAGTCATTGTAAACATAGGGAGCAAATCGTTCCCATAGACAATATTCACTATTGTGTCTTTTTCAGATTTGTCATGAAAATGTAATGTTAGGACGTATTCGCCTCCATTGTCCTACGTTTTTTGGAGGGAAGTCCTGCAACCGGGACGGTCTTCTGGCCCACATTTTTTGCCAACTAGGTACAATTGCTCCTTCCTTTTTTTTCCTTTTCGCTCGTAAAAATGGTAGGTTGCTACTATTTGAAAGGCATTGGATTTTTCCGATATAAGGGATTATTTACAAAAAGAATACAAAGTGTTTCGCCGCTTGATTCTGAGGAGGGTTCGTTTATAATAGATATAAAAGGTCTATAAAGGTGGTAAATGAACATGAATCAACTTATCGATGTAGGGATTATTGGTGGAGGACCAGCAGGTATGAGCGCCGCTCTCGCACTTGGCAGGGCAAGAAAAAGTGTCGTCGTTATCGATGAAGGCCGTCCGCGCAATCGCGTTACACGTGAATCGCATGGCTTTCTTACGAGAGACGGCATCACTCCGAGCGAGTTTCGTCGCATTGCAAGAGAGCAAATCAGCGCCTACCCTTCCGTTCACTTTGTGGAGGATACAGCGGTCACGATCACGGGACAAGATGGAAATTTTCTCATAACGACTGCACAGGGAATGACTTATCAAAGCAAAAAGCTACTGTTCGCAGTGGGAATGAAGGATCTCCCATTGCCTGTTAACGGATTAGCAGAAGTGTATGGAAAAAGTGCTTTTGTCTGCCCTTATTGCGATGGATGGGAATTACGCGACCAACCACTTGTCTTGATAGCAAACGGAGAGAAAGCATTGCACTTGGCAAAAGTGCTATCTGGTTGGACCAATCATTACACCCTCTGCACCAATGGACCAGATGAATTCACGGAAGAACAAAGGTTGGAGCTGTTGCAGCATCGCGTTCCTGTCTTTGACTCCCCGATCGAACGGATTGTATCTATCGATGGGATGGTGCAACATGTTGAGCTTACAGATGGCAATAGCATCGCGTGCACAGGGATCTTTTTTGCCCCAAAACTCGTTGCTGGATCTGACTTGCCACAAGCATTAGGCTGCCATGTAACGGAAGCCGGAACGGTTATCGTCGACAACTTTGGGAAAACGAGCGTACCGGGTGTCTACAGTGCAGGCGATGCAGCAACTACACAATACCAAGTGATAACTGCTGCTGCTCTAGGCTCTGCGGCTGGAATGAGCATCAACAACGAACTGCTTGTAGAGGCATGGAATCGGCAAAGCTAGAAAGCTAGCTCTATCCCTCCGCGTTCCTTCCATAAAAAAGGACAATCCCTCCGACTGCAATAGACGGGTGGGATTGTCCCTCTTCTTTATAATAGAAGCAATGCTCTTTCTTTGATTACAGCGTCTTCTGTCCTGGCTTCCAATTCGCCGGGCACAGACCGCCTGCTTGCAGGGCTTGCAAAATACGAGTTGTCTCTGTCACGCTGCGGCCCACGTTCATGTCAGTTACCACTTGGTAGCGCAGAATGCCGTCTGGATCGATGATGAACAAGCCACGGTGAGCTGCACCGGTCTCTTCATCAAGAACACCATAAGCTTGTGCCGTCTCTTTTTTAAAGTCGCTCGCGAGCGGGAAGTTTACTTCACCGATGCCGTTTACTTCACCGATGCCGTTTTCATCGCGCGGTGTTTTGATCCATGCCCGGTGCGTATGTACGCTATCTGTGGATACACCCAATACTTCGCAATCCAAATCTTCGAACTCTTCCATGTTGTCGCTAAACGAAGTCACCTCTGTCGGGCAAACGAATGTGAAGTCGAACGGCCAGAAGAACAAAATCAGCCATTTTCCTTTGTAATCAGCCAGCGACACACGTTCCTCCAGTGTCTCGAGGTTTTTAGTTGTGAGCATGTTAAAGTCAGGTGCCGGTTTTCCTACTTGAAGTTGTACAGTTTGCTGTGTTGTCATCGTTGTCATGATACATCTCTCCTTTTATATGGTACCTGATGAAATTTACTTCGCAGCCTCTTCCAACACTGCCAGTGCTTTTTTGATACGGGTCGGGTTGAAGCCCAAAACTTGCTTCTCGCCAATGACTGTCAAGGGAACAGACATCACGCCTAAACGGTTCAGTTCCTGGAAGTACTCCTCTTTTTCATCGATGTTTCGCTCTTCGAAAGAAATGTTTTGTTCTGTCAAATACGTCTTTAATTCCTTGCAGAAGTTGCAATGTGTGCTGGAGTATACGATTGCTTGAGCCATGTTTGTTTCTCTCCTTTTTCTTCTATTTGTACTGTGGAACAACTTTAGAGCGTTTGTTGATGTATTTGTCTACAGCCATAGCCGCAATGGCACCGTCTGCCGCAGCGACTACTGCTTGCTTCACAGGTGTTTTGCGCACCTCACCCGCTCCAAATACGCCTGGAACAGAAGACTGCATGAACTCATCTAAAATCATAAATCCTTCCTCATCGAGGGGAACTTGCCCATCCAAGAAATCGGTACCCGGCTTGCTGCCAGACAGGAAGACGAAAACCCCGTCTACAGACAGCATTTCTTCCGTTCCTTCTGCTGTGCGAATGCGCAACCCTTCTACCGATTTCTCTCCCACAATTTCTAATGGGCGGGTACGAAAATGTATTTCCGTGTTCGGCAGCTCGGGTAGTTCATCTACCCCTTGAAGATCAGCGCGCGGCACCAAGAAAGTGATTTTGTCCGTAAATTTGGTCAGTGCATGCGCTTCTTCCAATGCTTCCTCCGTGTCACCGATGACCGCCACATGCTTGCCTTCATAAAAAGCTCCGTCGCATGTCGCGCAAGTGCTCACGCCTCGTCCGAGCAATTGCTCTTCACCTGGAAGCATACGGTTACGTCCTTTGGAACCAGTCGCTACGACCACGGCCTTCGCTTGGAAAGTACCATGAGCCGTGAAGATGCTTTTTTCCTCATCCTCCACATCTACCGCAGAAATCGTAGTCTGGATGAATTCTGCACCGAAGCCCTCCGCTTGTCTGCGCATTTTATCCAATAGTTCTTTCCCTGTCATCTCGCCTTCTACCCCTGGGTAGTTGGCGATTTTATGTGTCAGGGCAAGCGCACCAGTTCCGGGTGCCTTATCAATGACGAGCGTCTTTAGATTTCCACGAGCTGTATATATGGCAGCAGAAGCACCAGCTGGTCCTCCGCCGATGATGATGACATCATACATGAATGGCCCCCCTTACTTATTATCAGATTATAATTATTATCAACTAGGAACAATTATCATTGTACTTGATATAACTTTAAAGTCAATATTTTTTTATAATAATTTTAAATAAGGCCAGTAAGATTCATCTCACTCATCACCCGCATACTTGTCTGTATTATTTTACGATTCCGAATTCAACCAATTTCGTTGACGAAACAAGTAATTCAGGATAAAGTACCACTAACACTTGAACGCACAAAAGCAAAGAAGCAAGAAAGCACAAAAGTGCGAAAGCGAAATATACTTTCTCACTGCTTTAGGCTGATTTAACAAGGAGTTGCCATTATGAACAAGCCATTATCTTTTTCGCAAAGTATTTGGGTGCTTGTCACCGTATTCGGAATCTTGTTTCCTGCCCTTTTTTGGGGCAAAGTGGAGCCGCATATGCCGCTCTTCCTCGCAACCATAGGGGCTGCCACTCTTCTCTTCCTGTTCGGCGTTCCGTGGAAGCAAATGGAGGAGGGCTTGATCAAAGGAATTCAAACTGCGATCGCCCCTATGCTGATTCTTTCCTTAATTGGAATTTTGATCGGGGTATGGATGATGAGTGGAACTGTTCCGATGATTCTGCACCTCGGCATTTCGCTGATCTCACCGGAGTACTTCACACTCTCTGCCCTGTTTCTGACGGTGATCGTCTCCACTGTTACAGGGAGCTCTTTCACCACGATTAGTACGGTAGGGGTCGCTATGATGGGAGTCTCGACAGCACTCGGACTTGATCCGTTGATTACAGCTGGAGCCATTATTTGTGGAGCTTGCTTTGGGGATAAAATGTCGCCGCTCTCCGACACGACCAACTTTGCAGCAGCCATTGCAGGCGTTTCCTTGTCGGAGCACGTCAAGTTCATGTCACGCACTGCCCTTCCTGCCCTTGTCATCACCGCGATTTTCTTCGGAATTCAAGGACAAAGCGCCAATGTGAATCTAGACGCCATTCAAGAAATCCAGCATGCTTTGGAACAAAATTTCTCGCTTAGCCTCTTATCGCTGCTGCCAGCATTCGTCGTCCTGTTATGCTCAGCGCTGCGAAAACCGATTTTGCCTACATTGGTATTCGGGATTTTGAGCGGAATTGTCACAGCTGCTCTTTCCGAAGGAGTTACCTCTCCGGTCCAATGGATGACTGTCATGCAAAAAGGCTTCACCAGCAATATCGCCAATGAAGCCGTTGCATCGATTGTGGACCGCGGTGGACTGTTGTCGATGACCTGGTCCCTCGCCTTGATTTTGATTGCCTTGTCGTTAGGCGGCATCCTGCAATACAGCGGTGTGTTTCATGCACTCTTTTCCGGATTCATCAATCGAATCAAACGAGACGCTGAGATGATCGGGCTTGCCGGATCTTCTTCTATTCTCGTGAATCTGCTGACAGGAGAACAATATTTGTCTATCCTGCTCCCTGGGCAGATGTTTCGTGAAGCATTCACAGCTCGCGGAATGGCGGGCAGACGACTGTCTCGTACTCTCGAAGACTGCGGGACACTCGTCAACCCACTCATTCCATGGGGGGTAAGTGGTGCATTCTTTACCGCTACCTTGCACGTATCTACAGTGGAATACTTGCCTTATGTCATCTACCTGTGGATCTCGCCCGTTTTGACGTTTCTATTCGCCATGCGTCGGCAAAAAGCTTAGCCGGCTGCATACACGGTCGTACAGTTTTTCCCTTTGCGCTTGGAGCGGTACAGTGCCTCATCTGCTGCCCGCTTCAAGCCATCTGCCGTGTTTGCGTCTTGAGGGTAGCGCGCAATGCCAACACTGACCGCAATCAAGATGCAGCAATCGTCCTGTGTTAAGGGGCGCAAGCGCAAATATTCCCGAATGGCACTCGCTTTTTCCTCCGCCATCTCCATCGACGCCCCCGGGCAGAGCAGCATGAATTCATCTCCCGCATAACGATACGCAGTATCCTCTGGTCCCGCTACTTCTTTCATCGCTTCGGCAATTTGCTTAATCAATGCGTCCCCTGCATGATGACCATAATGGTCGTTCACCGTTTTTAAGCTGTCTGAATCCAGCATGATCAAAGAGACAGACGCATCCTTTTCACTCAGCAGCTTTTCCAAATCACGATGGAAAGCACGATAATTCGCAATCCCTGTCAGCTCATCCTGAAATGACATCTGGTACATTCGCTCATACAAACGCGCCGTTTCAATAGCACTTGCTACCTGAAAACCAATGATTTTCAGTAGTTCCTCGTGCTCTTTTTTATAGGCGAATTCCCGATAAGACTGGGCAGAAACAACGCCTTTGATCTGATTCCCCAGCATAAGTGGAACGAAAATGCATGTATTCGTATCCATTTCCGGGCTTCCCCAGCGGAACATTTCTGGCTCGCTTGGCTCATTCTTCATCGTCTTGATATGGATGGTTTCCCGTGTATCAATCACTTTGGACACCATCGCTTGCCCATAGGGAATCGTGAGCGGACCGTAATTGACCCCATTATCGATGCTGATCGGAATTTTGATCTCACTGTCGCCCTCATCATAAAAGGCAATAAAGAAAGCATCTGCACGCATCACGCGCGAGACCAGCTCAAATGCTTTCCACAAAATTTCGCTTTCCTCAAACGTTTTCGCAAAAATGTGGCTGAGGTCATGTAAAATCTTCATGTGCTCGGAGATCCACATCATTTCGGTTACCTTATTTCGGAACTCCACAATCTGCTTCAGCAGTTCTGCATGCAAGACACTGTCCTGTTCCGACAGCATACTATCTACCTCACGAGATAACGCTTCAACCTCGCCAAGCTCGACTGCTTCTATGTTGCCGAGCCATTGGCTATAACGCTCCAACAACTGTCTTGCATACGCTTCTTTAACGTCGTGCTTCTCATGCATATTCAACCCTCCGGCTATTGGGTAGCTTTACGCTTTTTTTTCATGATATCGCTCAATAGCTGCACGGATGGCTTGCAAGACAGCTCCCTGACCAGGTGCTAAAAAACGTTCTTGGATCGCCTTCGTGATCTCCTGCATGCCATCTGCAACTGTCTTGCCTACAAGCAAGCTAACCAAAAACTCACTCGTCTTGTCCATGACAAAGGTAAAGCTGGCGTCGCAAATCACTTCGGCGTCTACATCAATGATGAGTACACAGCCTACCATGGTTGAAACCTCGTACAAGGTAGTTCCCTTGGGGATTTGGGCGAAACCTGCTGTCAGTACCGTATTTTTGTTCATCCAGTCGTCCTCCTAGCTGCTGATCGGCAAGCATACCTCGACTGCCGTTCCGTTACCTGGGGTGCTTATCAACCGCAGCGTCCCCCGATGGTTCTCGATGATTTTGCGGCTCACCATCAATCCCAGGCCCGTCCCCGTTTCCTTCGTCGTGAAAAAAGCCTCTCCCAATCTCGCCATCTGATGGGCCGGGATCCCCACTCCGTTGTCTTCAAACCGAATGACAACTCGATCATCCTCACATCGCAGTCGAATCACAATTTCTCCATTCCCTGCGGTCGCTTCGATCCCATTTTTCAAAAAGTTAATGAAAGCTTGCTTCAACTGATTTTCATCGCAATGGATCAAGGGGACTTCCGATTCGAAAACGACCTGAATCATGACCTTTTTCAAAATCGCCTCCGTCTCCAGAAGCGTAACCACATGCGTGATCAGGTTGGACAAATCGCGGGCTTCAAACACAGCCGTATGCGGCTTCGCCAAGACCAACAGCTCTGAGACAATCATCTCAATTCGCGCCAATTCCGAGCTCATGATCGAAAAATACTCTGGCTTTCTCATGCCATCCTTTTGCATTAATTGCACAAAGCCTTTTAACGAGGTGAGCGGATTGCGTATTTCATGCGCGATCCCTGCCGCCAATTGCCCGACCAGTGCGAGTTTTTCCGAGTTTTGCAAAAATTCTTGCGCCCGTTTGCGTTCCGTAATATCCCGGATCAGTATGTACATGGAGAGCTGGTCCAGCATCGTCATGGATGTTCCACACACTTCTACCTCCGTCCGACTGCCATCCAAACGGATTAGCTCAACCTCAATTGGTGAGGCTGTTTCCCCTTCTTCCAAAGTGCGGATGAGGCCCTTGATCTTCGGTACATCACGGGGATGGAAAAACGACTGAAATGGATACCATAACAGCTCGTCCAAGCCGGAAGCCCCAACCAGTTGCATTCCTGCTTGGTTGACGTATTGAAGCTCCCCAGCACGGAAAATGAACGCACCTTCACCGGAAATATCCAATACTCTGCACTGTTTGGAACCATAGCTGTCACCAAACGGGGCCGGGAGCCTCTGCACCATCGCATAATACCCAATTGATGTGCCTTCCTCCCCAAAAGCTCCATATGTAATATGCACGGGGATACTAGTGCCATCCTTATGACGAAAAGCGGTGAAAAAAGGTCTCGGATCACCATTCATTGCAAATTGTGTTTGAAGGCGTACCATCTCCTGTTCTTCCGAAATAGCCAGCTTCCAAAAGGAGGCTCCTTCCCACTCTTCTACGGAGTAGCCAGTCAACACTTGGCAGGCAGGATTGCCTTTAAAAACTCTACCAAATTGATCGAGCAGAAAAGTGGCCTGAATCATTTGATCAAAGAAGGAACGATAGAGATGACCACTTCTCCATCCACTGTCCAATAAATTTTTCATCGTGCCCCTCCCTCCTGGGACGAGAAAACGGCTACTCCAAATTACGGAAATAGCCTACAACGTTCTCAAATCCTATTCTCACCCAATTTTACCCTATTCGTTCTGCTGTTTCCATCCCTCGGAAAATTTAATTGTGTGATTTCTCTTCCAGTACCTCTGCACTGACTTGTAGTTGCTCTGCCATTTCTTCGTCAACAACGAAGCCCAGCTTTGTGAAAGCCGCTACCAGCGCTCCGACAACAGGTGGTACGGTGGGAATGATCGTTTGAAACGAAGCTCTCCCAATTAGTTGTTCGCGAAGGATCGTGCTGGACGTTAACAACCCTCCCGCTAAAACGACTGGTACAGGCTCCTGAACCTTTTTTAAGCAAGTATCGGCCAATTCTAGCAAATCCTCTACTGCTTGCATAATCAATGTATTCGCGACCGGATCGCCTAGTGTCGCGGCTTGTTCTACGAGCTGACTCGTTTTTGCCAGCTCCATTCGCGGATTGCTTCCCCCGTAGATCAGGCTGATCAGTTCATCAGGACGCTCAACGCCATAGTGGTCCATAAACAGTTGTGTCAGCACTGTCGATTCACCGCGCCCATCGTATTCGCGCAATACGGCGCTTGCCGCTTTTTTGCCCAAATCAAATCCGCTGCCCTCATCGCCTACCAGATACCCCCATCCGCCTACACGGTGCCGCGCCCCCTCGTTTGAAAAGGCACAGGCAATCGAGCCCGTACCAGCAAGGAGTACGACGCCCGGCTGCCCCCACGTCCCCGCGTAAAGGGCTGCAATGACATCGTTATCAATCAATAGCCGTTCTCCCCACTCATGGGCAAAGGCATACTGAATTCTTTCCTTGATCTGCGGACGATCTGCACCGCCAAGCCCAATAAACAGACCGGCTACTTCCTCTTCCTTGGCACCTGCCTTTATTCTCACAGCATCCATGAGTTGGCGTAGTGTATCTTCCACATCCCCCCAGCTTCTGGAGAGCGGGTTTGATGATTCCCCCACCACGATTGCCCCCACCTGTCCTGCCTCATTGCAGATGGCTGCTCTGGTTTTGCTTCCGCCCCCATCGATCCCGATGAACCACTTTTCCCCATTACTTGACTGCACCTGCCGTCAACCCCTCCATAAACTGCCTCGATGCCAGCAAAAACACGATGATCATCGGTAAAGCAGACAACGTGAGCCCTGCAAACAACAGGCTCCAATCCGTTTCATATTCTCCAAACAGCACCATCATGCCAACCGGGATCGTCTTGAGCGCTTCCTCCTGAATGAAAATCAACGGGAAGAAAAAGTCGTTCCACGTATGGATGAAATTAATGATAACCACCGTAGCCAAGGCCGGACGAATCAGCGGCAAAAGCACGCGCCAAAACACCTGAAAATGGCTGCATCCGTCGATCCGCGCCGCTTCCTCCAGCTCAATCGGCAGCGTCCGAAAGAAGCCCGTCAAAATAAAAACAGAGATCGGAATCCCACTCGCCGTATAAATCAGAATCAGCGACCACAGTGAATTCAAGAGCCCGAGATTCTTCATGAGCAAAAACAAGGGAACGATCCCCAGCTTGATCGGAATCATCAGACCAATAATGAAAAAGAAGTAGAGCCCCGCTGTCCACGTAAAGGAAAAACGCGACAAGTAAAAGGCCGCCATCGCTGAAAAAACCGTAATGAGCAAGACAGACAGAGCGCTGACGAATGCACTGTTCCATAAAAAGTCGGCAAACGGCACGGCTTCCCACAGCTGTTTGTACGTATCCAGACTAAACGTCTTCGGAAGGGAGAGCGGACTCGCAAATATCTCCCTATTCGTTTTCAAGGAAGAAGATATCATCAGTACGATCGGATATAGCGCGAGTAACGCAAATAAATACGCCAGCACATAAGATACAGCTCTCCCACCCACAGTCATCTTCACATCGCATCCTCCTTTCCACTCAGGAACACGCAATTAGTGTTGGACCTCTCGTTTCCTCATCAAATAGAGCGACAACGCCGACACAGATCCGACGATAAAAAACAACACGACAGCCAATGCCGAACCGAGTCCAAGTGTGACATCCCCAGCTCCGCTACTAAACGCCATGCGATAAAAGTAAACAGCCAGCGTATCCGTCGAATAAAACGGCTCACCCATCGAGCCTTGCATAGCGTAGACGAGCTCGAACGCTTCAAACGCCTGAATGAACGTAAATATCGTCATAATCGTAATGGCTGGCATGCACAGCGGCAAAATCATTTTCCACAGCATCCGCAAGCCTGTTGCCCCATCCAATCTCGCTGCCTCGATCAAATCCTCCGGGATCGACTGAAGTCCCGCCAAAAAGATCAGCATGGCAAAGCCTATGCCAAACCAACAGTTAATCAAAATAATCGCGAGCAGCGCTGTATCCGGGTCACCCAGCCATGGTCTGGCCCATTCTTCTAGGCCGATTTTTGCCAAAACACTATTGAGTGCACCGTAATTCGGATTCAAAATCAACTTCCATAAAAACCCAATTACAATAACAGATAACAGCCTTGGCATGAAATAAGCGATTTTGAGAAAGCCGGAACCTCGTATTTTGCGATAGATGAGAAAAGCCAGACCGAAGGCAATCCCATTTTGCACAATCATTTCGACCACAAAGTAGAAGACGTTATGCCGAAAAGCATTCCAGAACATTTCGTTGAAAGGCTCTACTGTAAACAGCGTAATGAAATTTTGCAGTCCGACAAAAACCCCGCGTTTGATGCCATTCCAGTCGTACAGGCTGTATAAGAATGCCGAGAAGATCGGGTACACGACAAACAACGTATAAATAACAAGCGCAGGCAGCGGAAACAAGTGAATCAACCAGCGCACCTGCCCCCTTGTTCGAATACTTTTTCGATTTACCGTCTCGATGATACCCACCCCTTTTTACAAAAATCATCGCGGCCTGTTCAGAAGCCGGGAGTGAACCCAACTCAGGTCCACTCCCCCTTTCCGTCCTGCTACTTTCTACTTTTTAAAGGGAGGGAACCAAGTAGCCGCCGACTTTTGTACTTCTTCTACAACCTGCTCAGGGGTGAGCTTGCCTAAATACATGCCTTGGAGGGCGTTTTCCAATGTTTGCTTCGTGGTCGGTTTTCCTTCCGCGAAGCTGACGACCATCAAATAGGGTGTGGCGCTTGATTGGGAAAGATCTGCCATCTTGTTTACCAACGGATCGTCAGTCGATACACCTGGCACCGCGCTAATTCGTTTGAACTGATTGGCGAATAGCTCCCCAAACTTTTTCGTCGCCATGAATTCCATGAACTTCAATGCCTCTGCTTTGTGTTTGGACTTGGCGTTTACGGCATAGGAGCCATCGACCCAGGTTGTCAGGACTTGTTTTCCGTCATCGGTTGGCATCGGGAAGAAATCAAGCGGCAAATCAGGGTTGAGCTTTTTGATACCTTCCAGCTCAAAGCTGCCATTGATGAACATTGCTGCTTTTTCCGTGGCAAACAACGTCCGCATATCATTTAATTCGAGACCCACATAATTTTCCGGGAAATAAGGGATAAGTTCTTGCATACGCTGCACGGATTGGAGGAACTCGGCGCTTTTTAAGTCACTTTCTCCTTTTAGCAGCTTGTCGAGATAGTCCGTACCGCTATAGCTAGCTGGAGCAATCACACCATGACTAAGAGAGAGGAGCCAGCCTTCCTTTGCACCGAATGAGATCGGGACGATTCCTTTCTCTTTCAATGTTTTGGCTGTCGCAATCAGCTCATCCCAGCTTTTCGGTACCTGGAGGCCATTTTGCTCGAAGATTTTCTTGTTGTAGTAAAATTGCGTGGAGTTCAGGGATAGTGGGACACCGTAGACTTTGCCATCTTTACCTGTGGACGCTGCGAGGACGTCTTTTGGTATGGCAGAAATGCCTGACACATTGTCGAGAGGCTCCAGATGTCCAGCTTCAGCCAAGGCAATCCCCGGAGCATAGGGACGCAGCTGCAAAATATCTGGGCCACTGTCACTTTGGAGCGCCGTGTTTAGGATGGTATTGTACTCCGTTGCTTTGAATGGTTTGAATTCGATCTTGATATTCGGATGGTCTGCCTCAAAAGCTTTGATAATGGCTTTGTAGCCCTCCGTGTCTTCTACTCGCCAACTATGCATGGAAAGTGTTACCTGTTGTCCTCCACCTTGTCCGGCGACTGACTCTGTTTCGGTTCCTCCACTGCTACATCCTGTCACCACCATAACCGCAGTCAACACGAGAAAAGCTACATAGCGAAAACGAAATTGCTTCATGCGAAACCCTCCCCTTTTTCTTCCCTTAGTTCTTCAAAAGCTGGGCCGTAACAGCATCGTGCAAAATCGGTCGTAATTGCCGAAGCTGATGATTGCGGCCTAGATGAACGGCGTTTGTGAGAAAAATGACAGCAAACTGCTGCTCTGGGTCAATCCACATACTGGTTCCAGTAAAGCCCGTATGCCCAAAGCTCCTACGATGCAAGCCGCTTCCACAGCTCAAGGTGCTGGGTGCTTGATTGATCTCCCAGCCATACCCTCTACTCCCCCCTGCTTGCTCTGTATGATTGCGAATCGCCAGTTCGTACCATTCGCCAGCAAGTATTCGAGGATCTTGGTACAACCAGCTCATCGCGTATCGGCACAGATCGTCAGCTGTTGAGAACAGTCCAGCATGTCCTGCAACCCCTCCCATCGCAAATGCTTTCTCATCATGAACCTCTCCTGTGATGTAGGCGTTGGTCAGGCTACAATATTCAGTAGACGCAATATTCCGATAAATATGTTCGTTCGGACAGAAAACAGTATGTGTCATGCCCAAAGGGGTGAAGATGCGCCGAGTAACAAACTGGTCTAAGCGCTCTCCTGTTACTTGCTCAATAACGAGACCCAACCAGATCATGCCCAAATCACTGTAAACGACCTGGGCCCCAGGCTCGTGAATCAATTGTTGCGCATACAACAGCTCTGGCAAATGGATCTCGCTATCACGCCTTCTCTCTGCCAAATCTGCCGGCATTCCTGAGGTATGCGCAAGCAGCTGTTCGAGTGTGATCCGCTTTTTGTCAGCGGGACAATCGGGAAAAAATTGACCAATCTGATCATCCAGCGCTACCGCTCCCTCCTGCACGAGCAAGAGGATAGCAGGTAGCGTCGCCGTCACTTTGGTGAGCGACGCCAGGTCAAACATGGTGTTCGGCGTTACTGGCATGTCTTTGGCATTACTCGTCGTTCCGACATCACACGCATACCAGATACGACGATCACGCACGATTCGCAAGGCAGCTCCCGGTAGCAAACCGCCGTCCACCCATCCTTGCAAAAGCAACTCCAGATCGTCCATGTCTACCCTCCCTTTCCCTACGTCGATGAGCGTTTCGTTCGACTAACAGCAAGCCTTGATTTTTCCAACAGGGGAATGACTCGCTCTTGCATCCTGCTGATCATGGTAATAAACAAAATATCGATGACGTTCAATTGGGCAATGCGCGAAGCCATGGCTCCGCTACGAATGCTTTTTTCTACCGAGCTCGTGAACAACCGAATGTTGGCTAGTTCGGCTACTGGCGAGGGACCAAATTTGGTCAGGGTAATGATGGTCGCGCCCTGCTGCTTGGCCTCCGTCAACGATTGAATAATGTCTTCGGTTTGTCCTGAATAAGATATGCCGATGACCACGTCTTTTTCCGTTAAAGTGACTGCCGACGTCAATTGTGCGTGAAAATCCGAATAAGCCTCACACCACAAGTTAATCCGCGAAAATTTTTGCCGGATATCGTCAGCAATGACCGCCGAAGCACCGACACCGTAAACATCAATCTTCCTGGCTACCGACAGTACGTCGACTGCTTTCTTTACTTCTTCATTGGACAAGACTGAGAGCGTATCCTGAATGGATTGAATATTGTTCCAGCTAACCGCTTGCATAATCGATTCAACTGACCCCTCCATCATGATCTCCTGATAGCTGCCCATCGCCGTCTGTTTCGTCAAATCTCCTGCGACGCGCAGCTTTAGCTCCTGATACCCCTTCATATTAAGAGAACGAGCCAAACGGATGATCGTCGCCTCGGATACCCCACTATATTCCGCCAATTTTTGGACAGAGAGCTTCACGACATCTTCCGGGTGAGCCAGGATATAATCGGCGACTTTTCGCTCCGAAGGCTTTAATTGATCCAAGATTGCTTGTAGGCCGACAAGCCCTCCATTTAACATATGTGACATCACTTTCTTCCCCCAAATCTTATCTACATTTTATGTAGCATTATTTCTCTCGTCAATTGTTATCTAATAAACAATATTTCAAAATTACAAAGCTCAGCACAACTCTTCTGAATTTGTTCTCTCTTTTTCAAAAATTCCCTCCTTGACTTTCTCGCGGCGTCAAGCTTTACGCTTGCATCGCTACCAGGAAGAAAAAGGAGGATTTTCCCATGAAAACGTTACTGATTAAAGACTGCATGATATTGACGATGGTTGAGGGCGAGAAGCCATTTCTCGGGGATATTTGGATCGTGGATGGTCGAATCGCCAAAATTGGACCATCCCTTGAAGAGGAGGCAGACCGTGTCATACTGGCTAAAAATAGGGTAGCGATGCCCGGTCTCATCAACGCTCACAACCATGCCAGTATGTCCTTGCTGCGTGCTTTTTCCGATGATCTCAAGCTGATGGATTGGTTGGACAAAAAGATGCTCCCGGCTGAAGCCCGGATGACAAGAGAAGATGTCTACTGGGGAACGACACTCAATATTGCAGAAATGATCGCTTCTGGCACGACCGCTTTCGCCGATATGTATGTGCATATGGATGCGGTTGCCCAAGCGGTAGTTGATTCCGGGATACGCGCTTCTTTAACACGCGGAATGGTCTTTCTTGAGGATGACGGAGGACGACGAATGGCTGAAGCCTTAGACCTTATCGACAACTGGACGGGCGCTGGCGATGGCAGAATCACGACGATGCTCGGTCCGCACGCTCCTTATACGTGCCCGCCGAAGCCTTTGCAAGGAGTCATCGAGCTTGCCCGCAAGCGCCAAATCCCGCTCCACATCCATCTGGCTGAAACGATTGAGGAAGGAGAGAAAATCCGGGCCAAGTATGATCAAACACCCACGGCGTATTTGCATGAACTGGGCATGTTTTACGATACGCACGTCTTGCTCGCGCATGCTGTTCATCTGAATGAATCCGATGTCGCGCTTCTTTCCGGGATGAGAGGCGGTGTTGCACATAATCCTGTCAGCAATTTGAAGCTCGGCTGCGGCATCGCCCCTGTCAGAGAGCTGATCGAGGCCGGGGTCACTGTCGGGATGGGAACAGACGGTGCCGGCAGTGCTACGACCCTCGATATGTTTGCTGAGATCAAAGCCGCGACTTGGATGCAAAAGCTCAAGCACGGCGATCCGACCGTACTGCCTGCCGAAGCGGCCTTGCGTATGGCTACCATCGAAAGTGCGAAGCTGCTTGCGATCGATCACGAGGTCGGAACCCTGGAAGTCGGGAAGCGAGCTGATCTCATCCTAATCGATCTGGATAAACCTCACCTGTTGCCTGTCCATGACATCCATGCCCTGCTTGCATACAGCGCAACGGGAGCCGATGTGGACACAACCATTGTGAACGGAGAAATTTTGATGCATCAGCGCCAATTCCAAACCCTTCATTGGGAGGAAATAAAGCGAGAAGCGACAGCCCGAGCCAGCCGACTCGTCGAGGGCCTGTAATTACTTATGTACTCACAGGTTGAGCAGGCAGAAGCCAATTGCGAGACACATAAAAAACACGCTCCACATGAAATAGGGAATGAGTAGCGAGGATGCGATTTTGTGGTGGGGACGAATGGCGCGAATGAGTACCCATGTGGAATACATCACTAGAATGGTATCCAGCGCAGCCAACACGAGCAATTGATAGCCGATAAACAACACGAAAAAAAGTTGATGAAAAAACCAATTGATCCCATAGAGGAGCAAAAGCTCGCGGTCTATCTGTTTTGTTCGAATTAAGATCAGGAATGACCACGCTATGAGTGCGTATAAAATGAGCCAGATGATGCGAAACAAGTAGATTGGCGGTGTTCCATCGGGCTTGGCAAGGGAATCATACCAGGCCCCACCGTCTGGAAAAGCGATACCACCTAGTGAATAGAGGACCACTCCCGCAAGAAATAGAAGACTATTGTGCACCAATCTCATCCAGGTAGTCACCCTTTCTTCTTCTTTCTCTTCTATATCTATGAGTGGTCCTGCTCTTTTCATGCTAGTTTCAGAGATTTATAAAAAACTTTTTGGTACGTTGCTGTAGTGCTGGGGAGGAAACAGGAGAAAACGCTCAGATTCTAGGGCCACCCGCTGTGGGATTGACTGCCCAGCTCCATGAAAAAAAGCGAAACCCGCGTCCAAAGTTGTCCATTCTGGGAGCGTCTCAGAGGTGGACGCTAAGA